>JADGPW010000192.1 GCA_017882265.1 Chitinophagaceae bacterium
GCGTGGCCGTGCCTCACACACCACCAGCCGCGGTGAATGTCTTCACGCACCGGGGCGCGCGTGCACATTAATGAAACCCCGGCTCCGCAGAAACAGAGGCCGTGATGAGTGTCTTCACTCACCACTTTTCATCAAATACTCAATTCCAATATTTGCTGAGCCGCATGGAGTTGAAGCAATTGAATTTGCCACTGGGCTTCCTGCTGGAGATGCCTGACCGTCAGCTCAACCGTAGATTGTATAAGCTGAACCTGTTGCTGATGGTGCATCTGCATTTGCTGTGCTTTCTGCATAATTTGAAGCTGAATCTCCGGTTGTTTCTTTTTATCCGGGTTCTTCATTAATTGCTTCGCCGTAAGCTGGAATTGATCCGACTGCTGTTGAAATTGTACCTGTAATTGTTGCACCTGGTTCTGTGCATCCTGCTGAACCTGCTGCACCTGTTGCTGTATTTCTTGCTGGATCTTGTCTGCCTGCTCACTCACCTGCATTTGAATTTGCTGCACCTGGACTTGTTGATTTGCCTGGATGTTTGGCTGCTGGGCTTTTACAAAAGAAACTCCAATAAAAAGGGAGATCATCCCGGTGATGAAAATCGATTTCATTGTAGATCGTCGGTGATTATTGTGCTGACGCCGCACTTATTTGAGAGCTATCTGTTTGGTCCATTTATCTTTTGAACAAAAAAGTTCTATCACTGATGTTCTTTATTTAATGTTTTGACGCAAAATAGTAATAACTGGTTACATCATTATCCTTGGACAGAAACAGCCGGGCCTTCATCCCCAACCCGTTCATGCAATGCTTGCCTGGATAAATCAATTCCACCAAATAACCACAAACCCACTGGCACCATTCCATCCGCCGAGGCCAAAACCAGCAGACCCACCGGCACTCGGAAACCTGGGATTTTGACTTACCACAGTAGCTGCAGTTACGCTTGTTCCATTTTCATAGCGCAAATGATCACCTGGCGAAGCAACAGGATTCATAAACCCGGTTGGGATTCCACCCGATCCATAATCCACAATTTCAACATAAGTAGACACATCTTTTAAAAATCCGGATGATGAAGTAGCCTTCCCTTCAGCACCATAAAAAAAATATGTATTGTCAAAACTGCCTGAAAAAGTCCCGCTTTTAGGGTCGCCCTTTGTCCCGGCACTAACAACACCACCACCGCCAAAGGCTGTTAAAACGTCAGCTCCAAAACTAACAGTTGTGTTTCCTCCGTTTAAAGTTGTTGTTGCTCCATAATTAGAGCCCAGACCAATAGAAAGATTTATTACATCTCCCGGATTGACAGATTTTACCGTACGCGCATAACCTCCACTTGTACCGCCGGAATTAACAGTTCCACCGCTGCCGGCGCCCCAGGCCTCAATCATTACCTCGGTGACTCCTGCCGGTACAGTAAATGAACCAGCGCCTGAGCTTGAAAATGATTTCGACTTTCTATAGCCTGCCGTGCTTCCCCAGCTCAAACCTGTCCCGGTGCTCATTAATACCTGCCCTTTTTGGCCGGTAACTCCATTTGCTTTTATAGTGCCGGTAATATTTACATTTCCATTTACATCTAACTTTTCAGCAGGTGTCGGGTTACCTATACCCACATTCTGAGAATAACAAAAAAAAGAAAATGGAATAGCTAAGACAATAAGTACAAATTGTTTCATGAGTTCATATTTTGATAGGAAGATACAAAATAACAGGAAGACCTGTTATTCTCAATCCCGGGTGCTGTGTTAATTTTAATTGCTTCCAGCAATCGCAACATTGACAAAATTTCGATACTCAAATCTATTCTCTATATATGCTGTGATCTCTGCATGTCTTTTTATTCAAAATCAGGTACGATCATTTCAAGATACTTCTGACAGATGATCTTTGCCAGACATTAGTTAAGGTGCATGCCGGAAGAATTAACCTCTGCTAATGTGATTATTGAAGTTTTGTAATGATGAGATGCGCTGACACAGGGCCCCCACCGCCGGCCAATGGGGTGATCGTTAATGGATTTGCGCTCGCCACAGGATTTCTGATTGTAATGATTGAATTGACAACAGTGGTTGTTATTAAGGACAAACCAACTATCTGGCTGGTCCCGGTTCCCCTACCTACCAGGGTTTGGGGTAATTCCGTTCCATTCACTGTTACTACTAATTGCCCCGGTTCAGTTACGGCCACTTCAAACATCACCTGGTAAACACCAATATCCGGTAAATTAAATTGTATTGGACCGATCCGGGTTATTCCACCCGAGGCTGGCCCGTTTTGCGGGAATTGTATCGAACTGCCCGGAAAAACTATAATTGGATTATCAGGTGGCATCAAGGCATAAAATCGGCATAGGATGATGGTTGTAATGTTGGATTTACTCCCAGCTTTGATACAGGAATGGCCACCCAGCCTGTATCCCTTTTTAAATACAAAGCGGAATCAGTTGTATTGAATAACAGCATTCCCGTGGGGGCAGCGGTCATGCCAAGGATCTGGGGAGTGGTGGACCTTGGCAGTAATACACCTTTGCCAGGACTTTCAAGTTCCAGTATCGAATTACTATTAAGAATGGCCGGATTACTGCCGACCTTAACCTGGGCATAGATGCCATTCGTACAGGAAAAAACAAATGTGAAAACCAGGAAGCTGCGCCTGAAAAGTAAACGCATATGAACCCATTTGATTACAAGGTACAAATTCTACAAGTCAATTCGAACCTTGGCCGTGGTATATGTCTTCATACACCACTATGGGCACACCATTTATCATAAATCCTTTCTCTCCTTCTTCATTTTAATGATCCTGTTATAAGAGGCATCAATTTGTTGATGCGTTATCTTCCCTTCCTGCAGTAACTGCAAAATGATATCAATAAGCCTGCCGGCGGTCACCGGATCTTTACTATTTCCATTTCCCGAAAACAGAAGAACATCCACCCCCGCATTGATCGCCCGTTCAATGGATTCTTTTAACCCGTATTCCTGGCTGATTGCCTTCATTTGCATATCATCTGAAAAAACCACTCCATTAAATTTGAGCTTGTCTCTTAAGAGCCCCGTGATCATCTTTTTAGATAAAGTAGCAGGCAGTTTATCTCCATCCAGGCTTTCATTCACAATATGAGCTGTCATTATCGCCCTGACCAATCCTTTTTTTATAAGGGATTTATAAGGCAAAAGTTCTTCCTCTTTCCAGGTTTTACTTACATCGGTAAGCCCCAGGTGAGCATCCTCCGTGGAGCTACCGTGTCCCGGAAAATGTTTAAGTACAGTATTTACTTTACAATAATTATGGGATAAAATAACCTGTGTGGCCTGTTTGATGATCTTATCCGGATCTTTTGAAAAAGTCCGTTGCCGGGCGCCCAAAACAGGATTAGTGGGCATATAAATATCCACTACGGGTGCAAAATTCAAATTGATCCCCAGCCTTGATAGGGTAAACGCGATATTATCGGAATAATATTTTGTGCTGTCAAGATTATCCAGGGTGCCAAGGTATTCAGCCGAAGGCATGGGAGGAAAACCATATTTTGTCTTTAAGCGGTTCACCAACCCCCCCTCCTGTGTAATGGCCGTAAACAGCGCAATGGGCGCGGCATCCTGGTATTCCCTGATCATGGTCGACAGGTTTTCCGCGGTATTTGCTGGCGTAAGGTCTGCTTCATAAATGGAAATACCACCCACCTTGCCGTTTTTGATGTCTTTATAAAAAGTGCCGGAAGTATCCACTGAGTTCCCCGGCAAACCGACCATGATCATCTGTCCTATTTTATATACCAGGCTGTCCTGTTGCTGGCAAAATACAGATGATGGAATAATGATCAATAGAAGACAAATCCAGATTTTTCCAAACATGGTGAATATTTATATAAATATAACCGATGTTTGATTGACTTACTTCACGTGTACACATGAAAAGATAATAGACAATAAGCAATAGACAAGGGACAAGAAGCAATTTGATTTCTGTCCTTTTGTCCATTGCCAATTGTCCATTGTCTATTTCCAATTACCCAATTCGGTCATCATTAAAAGAGTCTTTCAGAAATGTTTTCCAGGGGGAGGTGTCCGGTGATGCCGCTGATCATATTGCTGGCTGTGATGTTGATTCTGGCGATAATATTGGGGTTCTACACATCCGGCAAAAACAAATACGAGTAATAGTGTAATGATCACTGTATTGAAAACATTTTTTTTCATGATATAATATTTATTTCATTTAGAAATCAATCACCATGAGCCGTTTAGTTGTTACGATGATTATGGCGGTTGTTATTGCGATTATTATTGTTATTGCGATTATTATTGTTATTATTCCGGTTATTGCGATTACGGTCAAATCCCTGGTTATGATCTCTTTGCCATTGATCGTGCCTGGGATGATCCTTGATCTCAAAATACCTGGAATCATTACTATTTCGGATTATTTGTTGGTCGTGGCGGCCTTTAAATTGAGCATATCTTGACCTGTACAGATCAGCATGGAGATAAGGACTTGGCTCATTGATCACGACTTTATACCCATTGTATAAATCAAAATGGATCCAGGAAGGCAGACTGTAACTGAAAATCCAGCGCCCATGCTGCTGGTAAATATATTGGCGAGTGGGAACATTATAGAATACATCAATATCGGGCATATAATAATAATCCACATGATCATATCCTACAGGTCCCCATACGGGCTGGGAACCAATATTGACATTCAGGCGAAAACGTCCCTGCGCATTAGCAGATTGAAACATAAAACCGCTTGCTAAGAAGGCGATTACGAGTGTTATTTTTTTCATTTTAAGAAGTTTTAATTATAAACAGATAAATGTGTTTTGTATAATCCTGAACAATTAATGCCCGCAAAGTAGATCAACCTAGAAATCCTGATAATGATGGGGAGCAGATAAATCTGTGATATTGGTCAGGGCATGGCCAGCTTTTTGGAATTGTTTCACGCTGTAGTTATCGGGTGGATCAATTCTGACCAGGAAGTTGGTCAGGCCATTATAAATCTTCATATACTAGGTATGGTGACCCTGAATAAAATAATTTAAGAAAAATGAACCGGCTGATGCAATCGTTCCCGTAAATAATCAATAAAATTTGAGGAGCTTTTAATAAATTGGATTACCGGTCCGCCCGCAGGGTTCTGCGAACAGGACCCTGTGAGGAAGACGTTCGCTTTCTTACCGTCCTCCCGTTCTTCCTCCAAAGGAGTCCTTTGGACCGGCAAAAAATTAGCCTTGCTTCATGAAAAAGAATTTATTACTGGTTATTCTTCTTGTCACGGGTTTCCAGGCTTTTAGCCAAAAAGAAAAGCTTGCCAAAACCTCAGCCGGATTTCCGGTTAATTATGATGAGGATGCTGTGGGAGCATACACCTTACCTGATCTTTTTATCCTTGGCAACGGACAAAAAATAAGCACTTCAAAAGAATGGACCGAAAAAAGAAGACCGGAGCTATTACGACTTATTGAAGAAACTGAGTATGGCAAAATGCCTGGCCCTCCGCCGGAATTACATTTTTCCGTTTTTGAAAAAGGGACACCCATTATGGACGGAAAAGCAATTCGAAAACAGGTAACGGTTTATTTTACAAAAGACGAATCGGGATCTTTAATTGCTTTACTATAAACAGGAAGCCCCTATGGGGCTTTACCGTTTTATCGGTGCGTATATGGTAAGGTGATTTAAAGTTCTGACAATATTTACCAGAAATAGGAATCTTTATAAAAAGTAGTGAAAATTCTCACTTCATATCCGAAGACTTGCCTACCACTTCATAATAGGTTTTATTTCCCTTGGTAACTTCTTCATAATACAAACCGGAGGGAGCTAAATAGTATTTTTTATCGCTGATGATAATGGCCTTGCAATCGGCGGGCAATTTATCCACCTGGTCTCCTATCCTGTCGCCTTGTTTTTCCTGGCTGACTGAATTATCCGTATTCAATACACCATCCGTGCCTACCACCGTGTAGGTGCGTTTATTGTTACCATCAATATCTTCCCGGTAAAAAGTGCCATTGAATTCATAATATTTTTGCCCGTCTATAACACGCAGCTTTGCCTGGGGAGGTAGTTTAGATACCCGGGCGTTCAAAGGTGGGGCCACCACATCATAACCATGGTTAGGGGATGGCAAATAATAAATTCCGCCATAATAATAATAGGGCGTTGGTCCTATATATATGCGGCTATAACCTAATGGTAAAATGGAAATATGAATACCGGGGCGCGGATAGTACCCGGGATAGTATCCATTGTAAGGCGCATAATATGAATCATCATAGTAACGATAATAGTTACTACCATAACCAAAGGATAAATTGGCATAAGGAGCCGAATAATAAGTTGGGTAATGATAATAAGGATAATTGTAATACCGATCATGCCTGCCACGCTGTGCAGCGCTGGTTAAAGAAAACACTAAAATCAAAATAATTGCGGGCAGCAGGCGCCGGATGTGTTTAGTATTCATAGCAGTATATTTTATTTCATGTTAAAGTTAAAAAACTATCGCTACATATTCTACAGTAATGATATGAAAATATTACGTGGGTGTTTGAATGTGTACTTTAGCTGAGGGACAATGATGTTTATTACATATTTATATGCTTTAAAATATTTGCATATATCAAAAAATAGCGGAGAGATGACAATTTAGTGGCAGGAATAATCAGTCTGGCAGGAATTTATAAGGTCTTTAAGTATTCGATCACAGCCTTTCTTTCAAATGCGGTCAAGTGATCTCCAAATGTATGACCATAATTTCCATAGCCCGGAATATCCGTATTATAGGTTTTCCTGCCCCCGGATCTTGATAAAGATTGATACCGCCATCCCAGTTTTGAATAATCATATTCCTCTTTTGTAAAGTTCCTTTTCCAGTACTTCGGACGGGATCTGCTATTCAATACATTTTCTATTGTCGGTACAGAACCATTATGAAAATAAGGCGCGGTGATCCATACCCCATCGAGCGGAGGAGGAACATATCCGGGCTGCGGTTTTGTAAAAGACCTGGGCTCTGAAGCGGCAAACCAGCTTTTGTTAAACCAATCCGTGTAGCCGGGATATTTGATGAAGTACTTCCACATCAGGGAGTCGGTTCCGATATCGGCAGCGGGAATTAATTTATTAGGGTAATCTCCTTCTCCGTCATAAGTGCCATGACATTGTGAACATGTTTGTAAGAATATCTTTTTTCCTTTGTTCGCAAGGTCCTGGTCAATCGGATAAGGATACTTCGGGGGCCGGAGTGTTTTAATATAGGCCCATACATCCTTTGTGTGATTATAAATTTCTCTCGCTTCAGTGGTATCTTTCAATGTAAGAAGACTGGTGCTGACTATATGTTTCAGAAAACCGCCCTGTCGCATAGCATTTACCGTGAGGGCCTTTCTTTTTTTACTGAACCATAACGCCGGCGCGTCTTCCGGAATGACGATGGGTGGAACATAAAAATAAGTTGTATCGGCACGAAATTGCAAAGTGACAGGATCGCGGTGTGATGCCATGACTTCCGCGATCTTTTGGGCCGGGGTGGGTCCTTGCGTCAGCGTTTGGATCTTATTGGCCAGAACATGAGATGCCTCAAAAGCCCTTTCGGCTGTTTTCCATTCACCAGAATTTTTCCCATAGCGCATCTTTATCACTTCTTCAAGCAATTTTAAATAGGGGGCCGTGTTCACCTGGAACTGACTGTAACTGTTACCCAAACCGATTATGTATTCGTTATTAAATTGCTGCGCATGGCAATGCAAACACCCTGGTGTGGCAGTGACTGATCCGGCTTCATTTTTAAAGATCACAAAATCATTGATGGCAAATTTGCTATACCCTGCCCATTTTGCCAGTTTGCTGTCTTTCATCCGAACAAAGAGTTTATACATTTCAACAGGGATCCCCGTGCTGAATGCATTCCCTTCCACCAGGTATTTGTAGCCCGCTTCTGCATTTCCTTCTTCCGTAGCCGGGACCGGTATTATTGACAAGGAATCATCTTCAGGAATAGGGGTAACTGAATTTTGCAGATCATAAAGTGATCGTACTCTTTCTTTTTGCATGACGCAGGCCCAGGCAATACAAAAGAAAGTCAGTAACAGTATTACGCGGGATTTCTTCACTTTCTGTTGTGTTATGCAACAAGGTATATAAAATCATTTATTGGGCAAGTTACCTGGAGTTTTTAGTAGAGGGCATTTATAATCGAAGAGGCGCTGAGTTGTAGAGACATTTGTAACTTGACAATATGGCTTATGTGTGATTTTTTTGACTATTGCTTATTGCACATGGCAACTGGTAGAATAGCCGGGAAGGTTGGGAACCTGCCTACCGGCAGCTTATCCTTACCTAAATTTTAAAGCTGATTTTTCTTATTTGGTATAGCCTTAATTTACTTTTGGATTTGAACCACCCCTCCTTTGTCGGGGCAGGCTGCGGAAGATAGGCACATACCTGCCCGACTGCGTCATTCAGGCGGGGAAATACACACATAGATTGCTATGTGAATACTATGTTTTCTATGTCCTATGTGGTTCAAAAAGCTACCGCCGGGATTTTAAAGTAAGTTTTGGGTAAGGATAAGCTACCGGCAGGCAGGGACGGATAAGGGGTTGCTGGCGCAGCACTGCTTTGCAGAATATATACAAGAACACGGATGACACAGCTTTTCCCGCCAATGCGGGAGATTAAAGCCTGTCCGACTGAGTCATTCAGGCGGGGATTTACACAGATAGAGAAAAATGAATGATAAATATCCGTGTTGATCCGTCCAATCTGTGTCATCCGTGTTCCTATATTCAGCTGCGAAGCTTCGTGGCCGTGGTTCGTGGCCGTGGTTCGTGGTCGTGGTTCGTGTCTCACGAACCACTCACCATTTATTTCATCGCCCTGTTCACTTCCACCAAAATAGCCCTCATCGTTGTGGTGCCAACATTCTTTACACTATGTGTTTCACTCGGAGTGATCATCGCCATTCCTTTTTTCAGATCCAACACTCTTTTGGTACCATCTTTACTGGTAAACTCACCTTTTCCATCATCAATCACATAAAGCGCAGCATCCGGGTGCCAATGAACTTTGGATGATTCACCGGGTTTGTAGTTGACTTCAATAACCCGGATACCCATCGTATCATTTTTCAGTGTATAGAGCCCGGGTGAAACTTTTGTGGCGTCTGTGGCGGCATCAGTTGCAATAGGATCGCCCCTGCGATTTACTTCCACCAGCATCACATGTATGTTGGTCTTGCCATTGTTTTTTACGCTATGATATTCCCCGGGTCTTATCATTGTCATGCCTGCTTTCATTTCATTATCCATTTTACTCCCGTCTTTTCCATAAAAAGTGGCAGTACCCCCCTCAATCGCATAAAGGGCATAATCCGGATGCCAGTGCATGCCTGAAGAATCACCAGGTTTATAATTAACATCTACCATGCGGATGCCGAGTGAGTCGGCTACGGTTTTGTAAAACTCCGGGGCCACTTTCACGGCATCCATATCTGATGTGCTGGTAGTGGTTTGGGTGGTTTTTGTAGAATCGGTAGTGGTTCCTTTTTCTTCACCTTTGCCTTTGTCTTTACAGGCGACCAAAGAAAGGGAAATAAACATAGCCAGCGCCAGCCGGCCGTAAAGTGGGTGGTTCATTTGTGTATTTTTTAATGGTTAACTAAATCAGAGCATTTGCTTGCTTGTGGTGAGTGTGGACACTCACCACAACCGAGGAGTGAGGACACTCGCCACACCCGAAAATAAATCTAAGAAGAAATTGAAATAATTGGGGAAAAATGTTTCATAATCCCAGCCGTGGTGTGTCTTCACACACCACATTCAAAATTATAACCCCATCACCGTTAAATGAACCCGGAAATGTTTAACAGTCCCCGCCGATGCGGTAATTGCGAAACCATCCCGGGAACCCTTAGCTAAATAGGGCCCCAACACGATCCTGTTGTTAGTTGCATCTACCCTTCTTCCAGCTCCGAAACCCCGGTTTAACGGTATTAATTCATAAACAGGTGCGCTCATTTTCACATTGGATGAAAAATCATCGCAGGTATTACAGCTTTTATGAGCGGAGGCCAGATTAACCCCGATGGCTAATTTAATCCTCCCCTGTTCCAATGCGGTCTTGCCCACTTTAAAATATCCAATGGCATCGACAGGGTTTCTCCCGAAACTATGAAGGGTTGCGCTAAGTTCAGGTACGGGATCATTGTTAAAAACGTGGTTCATGTAATAAATAGACCAGGTATTTACATTTGGGCAATGAAAAGGTTGAAAGGTAAACTTATCATCACCCCTCATTACAGAAAGGGCCCGGACGGGCATGAGGGTTCTCATAGAATCCATATCGGGCGATGTTTCCAATACTTCTACTTTAACGTAGCCAAAAAAACGTTTACAGTCATCGTTATGAATTTCGGTAGAGATACCGTTAAACGCCACACTGATCTCGATAGCCTCATCGGAACGGATGCCACAAATATTCGCAAGACTAATAGAAGGCTGCGAGACGGTAAAAGCTTCTTCCGTTGGAAATTCGAAACATCTTTTTATGTAAACGATCATTCCGTCTGCTACCTTAAATGAGACATTGGTCAGTGGAAAAGGAATGTCCAGTTTTCCATCCGGTTTTTTGGTAAAGTAAGCGCTACGCCCCTGGTAGTTGGGATGCTCAAATACCTGTATCGCAGAAATAAAACTGAGGGTAAGATCGGGTAATTGACCTTTTTTAAGAATATTCGTTTTTTGCCGGGCCGTATCTGCCACGTTTGCGGGTATTCGGGTGTGTTTCTGTGCATTTACAATGCTGCCGGTAAATAAAATGAAAGAGAAATAAATTAATATTTTTTTCATCGCATTATTGCTTGTTCTGATGATGAAACTTGTCGGGTTCAAAAAGGGTATTTTCTGTAAAATTAAGAGGATGTATCAAATAAGAGATTATTTACCTGTCCACCCGCAGGGTTCTGCGAACAGGACTCTGGGAGGAAGAGCTGGAAGAGGCTGCTTCGCAACTGAATACAGGAACACTGATAACACAGATTGGATGGATTTACGCGGATAGTGAAACATAATTGCAAAATATCCGTGTTGATCCGTCCAATCCGTGCCATCTGTGTTGTTGTAGTTATTCTGCGTAGCAGTGCTGCGCCAGCAGCCCTTCCCGTCTTCTGAGAGTCTTTCTCTTCTATGCTTTTTTCAGATTATCTGCAACGAGGAAAACAATGCCGATGATTACCCAAAAAGTGGCTTCAACCCAGTTTTTTGATTGAAAAGCTAAGACGGTGCCAATGCCAAAAAAGAGAATGAAAATTGTAAAGCCTGCCCCGAATTTTATCCTTTTCATATTTCCGGTTTGGATGACTCCGAAAGATGAGTATTTAATAAGATGAAAGGAATGACTTTGATCAGAATCCGGGTTGATAAATGGCAGTAAGAAATTGCCGGTCCATTGGACTCAGGGAGGAAGGGCGGTAAGACGGGAAGAAGAACAGGAACAGAAGAACAGATGAACAAGGAATGTCGGATTAAAAAGGGCTTGCCAAACTTCATCATTCATTATTCCTTGTTCATCTGTTCCTTGCCCGTCCGGTCAGGCGGGGATATTCTTTTCTGACTGACGGGAATGAATGGCCCTGGTCTATCCGTTTAAAATTTTCTCAGCGGCTTCTTTATCCTTTGAGAATACTTTCAGTTCTACCCCACCAATCGGGTTCAGGTTCATCACATTTTCATCTTCCAGGTAACCTTCAATTCCGTTTTCCTTGAGTTTATCCAGTGCCATATTCGCTTCCACTAAATCATTGTAAGTATGAAGGATGATGGTATGATCTTGTGTCATATGAATTTGCTTTATTAATAATGGGCTCAAGTTACGTTTTATTTTTTTGACGTTGTATGTGGGTGCGTGTCACCACGCACCCACATACAACCACTAGTGCTGCCGTGGTGTGGGTGCTGCCGTGGTGTGTGTCCCCACACACCACCAATTGGCCGTAGTGTGCGTTCCCTCACACCACCAATTGGCCGTAGTGTGTGTCCCCTCACATCACCAATTGGCCGTGGTGTGCGTCCCCTCACATCACCATTTGCTGTGGTGTGTGTCCCCACCCCCCACTATTGTGCTGCCGTAGTGTATACCCCCACACACCACTATTTGTATTAATAAGACCTTTTGACGGAACTAAACCGTAAAGATGGGTCGGCACGCCCTGAAAGTAATAAGGATACCACTGAGTGTGAGGTTTATGTTCAAAAAGGAAATATGAATAAATTTATCACATGAAACAACCCAGGAAAATAAAAGGGAGGGAAGCTTTTTGTGTAAAAGTGAGCTTCTAAAAAGATGGATAAATTTTCTTGCAAAGTATTGTTTCCAGAAAAACTGAAAAAAGCCAATAAAATTATTGCTAAACTGAGGATGAAAGAATACCCGGGATAGCGCGGGAATTTTTCTTTGAAAAGATTGACCAGAAATACTGAATAGAAAAAGGTTGGGCTTTTATTTTTTGGCAACCGTCGTTACCATCCCATCCGCCGATAATTTACGGATGCAGTCATTACCGCCATCAATAATATAGATATTTTGTTTGCTGTCTATTGCGATCCGGACACCCTGTGGGAAATTAAATAAGGCCGTCATCGCGTTTCCGTCTTTATATCCTTCTTCCGACCGCCCTCCCATATTTACATTGTTCGGCTGAATAACGCTGTTACCGGCAATGGTAGCCACTTTGTTACCGGCAATTTTAATAATACGATTCAGCCTGATATCGGCAAAAATGATCTCTGCTTTTTTATTCAGCAGGATATCTCCCGGCGACATCAGTTCAGCTTTGCTGACATCTCCCTGGATATATACCGGGTGAAATTCCCTTTTGTTGCAAAGCCCGGCCAGGACAGTAACGGTTCCATCCGAGGCTAATTTTTTAATGCAACGTCCGTTCCCATCGCTCAAATAGATATTGCCAACAGCATCCACACCCGTCCCTGCGATCCAGCTGGTTTTTAGAGCAGCATTTTCATGGGTGTTTGTAATCGTTGTTACTTTCTTATCTGTTGTTATCTTACGGATGACAAAACAATCACCCAGGTTATCCTTATTGCTATCGTCTTTTTCAATTACATAGATATTTCCGGCAGGGTCGGATTCTAAATAAACAATATTCCTGAATGCTGCCGTAGCCGTGGGGCCATCTACCATTTTTGATACATAAGGGATCCCGGCAAATATGGAAATAGCTCCTCCGGGTGTCATTTTCCAGATCATACTTCCATCAGTAAAATAAATATTATCGCTTACATCAATGGTCATCGCTTCGCATTTGGGATAAGGGTTTTGTGTGAATCCCTTTTGAAGATCATCTGTAATTACCGATGCCACTCCATCCGGACTTATTTTTATCATCCTGCCCCGGTAGCAATGAACGATCAGGTTATCCTTACTATCTATTACAATTTGTGTAGGAGATGATACCAGCTTAACCGGCGTAATTTGAGCTTGTAAGCAAATGGAAATCAGCAGGGTGTAAAACAATAGGCTATACTTCATAATCTTAGTGGTTGATCCGATGAATAATCCGGAAAAGATAGTTCAATTAGTGTTGGGCGAGGCTGACTTTCATACATGGCTGTGAAGTATACCAAAGCGGGTGGCCTTGGTGAGTGTCTCACTCACCATTTAATTTCGCAAATACTTTTGAATTACAACTGAAATACATAATTGATATGCCTGGAATGCCAGTACTTCGAATGAATAATACCGGGATAATGCTGTGATGATACCTGGAAGGGATTGTAAATTTTACTGCTGCTTTTTCCCGGATTGTATTTTTTGTTGTTTACTGATAGCCGCTTCAACAGATTGCCGGTGTTTTTCCGCCTCCATTCTGGCTGCTTCATTTTTATTTGCTGCAGCTACCAACTCCTTTTCCTGGCTTTGATATTGATCAAGCTTTATTTGCTTTTTAGCAAGTTCGCCTGTTATTTCCTGTGAATGATTGTGATACCTGGACCTGAGTATGTTATTCAGGGAATCAATTTCCTTTCTTATCAATTCTTCACCCTGGCGCAAGGCTTCTTTTCTTCTGATTATTTCATTCATCTGATCCAGCAGTTCTTTTGTCTTCTTCCTTTCATCATCCGCCATAAGCCTAAATACCATTTCCACCAGGTATTCAATCGAGAGGTCTGAATTAGTAAGAGCCGCATTAACAATGGCGACCCTGACATCTCCGTAATTAACAAGGCCTGCCCGGTATTTCCCAGCTATTTGTTTTAAGCTGGTTTGTTTGGGAGCCGATAATTGTTCAAATTTTAGTTTGTCCTGGCCCAAACTAGCTGTCTCAATTGCTAATAAAAATAAGACGATGAATGGAAGTCGCTTTGTCACAATTTTTAAAGATTTCATTACCTGACAAATATATTCCTTCTTTTTCTGTAGCCGTTATGCGTGGCCGTGCTTCGTAACTGTGGTGCGTGTCTCACGCAACACTCTTAGGCTTAATTCATGTCTCACCCACCACCCTTAAAAATGAATTAACAGAAAAATAAGAAATGTCAATCTTGAAGGCAAGATGAAGGCTAAAACTGCATTATTTTGGCTGCCTATGTGGGTGTCTCCATCCACCATTAGGCCTCGCCGAGTGTCCCACTCACCTTCATTTTGTAATTTACTTCTCGTTTAATAAAACCCCTCTCCCTACCCGGGCTATACCCTCTATCCAGAAAGTCCACTACGTAGTGGACTTTCTGGATAGAGGTAGTGGAGTTGGTAGGGAGAAGGTTTTTAGAAGTCAGGTCTTCTTAAAAAAGATTAACCACCTAAGAATCAACACAATGGCAAAAAAGAGAAATATGAAGCGGGAGCGCTCCAAAATGCGGCAAACAGTGAAAACGAAAAAGGAGGCAGGTTTTTTTGGAAAGGCTTCCAGAATGGGTAAGGCCATCAGGATGGCGTTTAAAGAGTTCGTGCCGGAAACCGGGGAAAAATACATTCGTAACAGGCTGGTTAGTCGCCTACAGCAAGTCTTCAGGAATGGGATGGATGCAAATGGTCCATCTTATCAATCCGTTATTGAACTTGTAGGATTTCCATTCAACCAGAAGTCGTATTTCCTGGAAAGGTTTAGACCTACGCTGAAGTACCGCTGGGAGGAAAAAGATGTATTGGAGATAAACATCCCGGAAATAAATCCGAATGATGGCTCAGCCTGCCCCCGGATATCGGCAAAAGCCTGGACCACCCATGTTAAGCTCATCCTGTCGGTCGCTTCAATTACTATTGAAGATTTCCAAATCCGCGATGCTTCGTCAGTACAAATCGACATCCCCTATCAGTTCAAGCTTCTCGAATCAAAGACGATTCAACTACCGCTAAAGACCCTTGACAACAGTTTAGTGGTCATTGCCGGAAGACTTATTTATTATTCACCCGGAAAAAAAGATAATCTATTGGAAAACAAAATGCTGAGATGGATGCCGATGGATATTATTGAGGCGGTGTATGTGAAGGATGCAAATTGATGGAGGCCTGTAAAAGATCCAGATAGCTATCGGGTTTTGGGGTTTTGAACCACCAAGGCACCAAGGCACTAAGACACACCAAGTCTGTACTTAGAGTTCCCTGTCTGCCGACAGGCAGGCTTCGTGTCTTCGTGCCTTTGTGGTTCAAAAAACTGAAACGATAATCCTGAGTTTTGACTACATGATTACCAATAATTTTTATTTTACCACCGCCACTGTATTTTCAGTGCCTTTCTTTTCCTGATATTGCATCAGGCTGCTTTCTGTAAATGTATTTGTCTTTGTCACATTAATATGGCCGGTAAGTTCCCTGTATCTTTTTGTATTGTTGGTCACGAAGAGGCCATCCAGTACGTCTTCATTTTCCTGGTTGACCAGGTCAAGTATATTGAGTTGTCTTACATTTTTATCCGGCCCGTTCGGGTAATTATTTTCTACTAACACCGCATCTTCGATCACAATTTTATGATCCTTTGCCACAGAGACCTTTACTTTTTTGATACCATAGTATACTTTTCCGTCAACAAGGAACCAGCTATAGGACATACCCGTGTATTTCCCTTTTTCTTTTTTCATAAGCAATTCGTATGGCAATGCTTTTTTCGTGGAATCATTATACATGGTTCCTTTCCAGAGGCCGGTAATGTCTTGTGCAAAAATGAAGAAAGAGGATAATAGCAAGCTGGCTGCGACGATTAGTTGTTTCATAAGGTGGATTTTTGGATTTGGTTCTTCCCGATAGCATCGGGAACAACAAAGATTAGCATTTAATGTGATGTATGCCAGTGTTTGGTACTCAAATTTTGCGGCATCGTATTTTTTCAATAAGAGAACATCGTAAACATACGTTTGACCCTGAAGCATGACCTTAGTGTGGAGTTAAAAAGCAGCCGTGGTGCGTTTCTTCCCGCACCACGCGCTGAATTGGACATTAACTGGACATTATTTGCGGGGACCGTCTCCGTGGCCGTGGTTCGTGGCCGTGGTTCGTGTCTCACGAACCACCACCACCCCACCCGAGTAATTTAAATTCTCAATGATGGGTTACATCCACATGATGAAACTGCGACAGGTTATTGACCATAATGTTATAAAGACCGGTATTTGAAGAAGCCGTAATCAGGATCTTCCCACTGGTAACGGTAGCGCTATTCATCATGGCTTGCGTGATCCCTGTACTGATAAAGGAAAGATCGAGCGTAGTAAGCGCTTCGGCGTTGGTCCCGGTGACCACCAAATTGGATTGTTCTGCCTTCAATTCAAATGAATTATTCAGGGTGAATTGAACGGGTGTAACCACCCCGGTTCCACTGGTATACGTGCCATTCAATACCATGGAGGGGTTGGAACCATTTTGACCCAATTCGATCTTAAACTCCAGTTCTGTGTAAGTTCCGGCGGGGATAATCACGTTTCCCAGGCTTGTCAGCACGGAAGCAAACAAATCAATTTGCTGCACGCCGGAGGAGTTAAATTCAAGGTGGCTGGTATCTTTTTTTGCTTCGAGCTTTACATCAGTTGCGCTTGCAGAACCTGATGTCCAGAGAATCGATCCGGGCGCGGTAGTTCTATTGATTACCACCAGGGTGTTAGCCGCTTTCAACTGGAATTGTAACGTTGAATTTACAGGATTAGGAGTACTGGACTTTTGGCAACTGCTAAAAACCAGTGTAGCGGCTAATACAATTACGGGCATTTTCATAAGAATAATAATTTGATTGTTTATAAATGATGTTTGTTTGTGATAACGGTATCCTTTCGGTTATTGCTTTATAGTAAACGCCGGGTACAGATATGTAACCGCAAGCCAAAAGGCAAGATTGGCGGTATGACTGAGGAGGTTTACCTCGGGGCATGGGCTTGATCAAATTTTGGGTACGTTGGCCCTCCAAATAGAGCCGGCAATCCGATGGCTATCGGATCCGCCATTTATGCTACAATCCGCACAATCCTCCACAGAGGCTCCCAGATATGTCTATAAATTTTCTAAGGCAGCTCCACTAGACAGTGGAGGCGGTGTGGAGGATTCTTTGAGAAGGGTTTGGGAATTTATTGGGGAGGTAGGTGGTTGGGGGTGGCATGGCAATACAATAATTAGTATTACAAAAAGCTGAAAGGCTGTACTACAAAGCTGTCTTAAGGTGAAGATTCATGACCTACTTGAGCTCCAGACTCAAACAAGCAACCCAATATCTAAGAGCCCTACGAACAGCAGGACAATTTCATATCCAGTTAGCTCGTTTAATACAAAAATCAGAATGCAGAAGCTTATTTTGTTTTTATTACGATTCTATCATGCAATAAAGCTGGAAAAAACATTTCCTCCTACTCCTTGAGGGATTCAATAATAAAAAAACATTTGGCAGCTATTGAATCTAATCTCTATGATGAATCTAACATTTATGAGAATAAATTTTTAAAAGCATATTATCTTAACGATACTAATTATCTTAAAGAGCTGGAACAAGCAAATCAACTCGATTTATGAGAAAGAAAACAATGGTCAGACTATGACAGTTGTGTACATGCACCTAAACTCCAGGACATAAATTTAGATGAAGGCTACCAATTTTTTTATGTTCAATCCTTTTGTGATTATAAGCTCAACGTTACAATAAGCAAACACGCGGATCAAATTAACCTTCATTTTGTTATTTACACGTCTCCCGGGACCTCAGACACAAAATCTTGTGCTGTCTTAAATGAATATGACAAAATATTAACGGACAAAGAATGGGAAATATTCAAACAAAAATTGGGATATGCAGATTTTTGGGGGCTGAAATCACAAAATGATACGCATGGTCTTGATGGGGCAAGTTTGGCTGTTTATGGCAGCATAAAAGGAGATCCTCAAAAAAATGCAATACAAACTAAATATCATTATATCAATAGATGGATGGGTGGATCCTCTGCTATTTTTGATGCTTTTAAACTTGTTTTACAATTTTCAGGAAATAAGGAAGGATGCCTTGTAGTAAGCAAATTACCTGTTTCACGGATGAAAAATAAATAACATTTGACAAACCTGAGGTGCAGGATCGGGCCAACAACCCTAAAGTGGAATAAATTTACGATCAGCCACGAGGACGGAATCTAAATATCAGAATCGTTAAGGATTTAAGGCCTTAATTTCTTCTTCTAATTCAATCACTTCAATGTCACTTGGGCATCCGGCCCAATTGTGCTTCCAACAAACGATTATATCACATTCGTTTGGATTATGTTTATGTTGCTTAAAATTCTTGCTTTCGAACTCAAACTCAATAGAAACTTGTTGATATTTTCTTGTGTTTCCCATTCTTCTTCTTGCAATGCAATCTGGGAATCCTTGTTTAACTCCATCAATAATAAATCCTAAATCTTTTGCGACAAGGCCAAATAATAAAACTACTCCTAGTTCATTTATTGGAGCATTTAACATTTCTCTAAATTTGATTGGTTCACCAAGAACTTCCCTTTTCTTTTTTGGTTGCAAGGGTTTTAGCTTGCCTAAAGTAGGTTTGCTATATTTTAATAACTCTTTTTCACCGAATTTATTTACAAATGCATCTAATTTTTCATAAGCCTTGTGAAACCCACCAAATCTCCTTTGAATAAGAGCTGAGCTAAATGTCCCTTTATCATTATACTCCTCTTTAGTTGGTAACCTACCTAATGAATTGTGGATTATCTGCAGATCTCCGAGAATTTGTTCATCTGTCACACTTATAAGTTTACTTGGGTTCAAGCCTGCTTTAATTATAGTCTCATTCCAAGTACCAAATCTTCTCTTATACAATCCTCTATTGAAATCTGTATACTTTTCCAAGTCAGCCATTGTAATTTTATCTTTCTTCAGCCTTTTTGATAAACTGACTAAAACATCTAATAATTCTTGATCTGAAAAAGAAGATGAACGTTTTTTGGGTTTATATTGCGACATAATTATTTTTATTTATTATGAAATAATAAGTAAAATTATAGTATTATCAGATTCATCTTCTTCCTTAGAAGAGAAGCTCTTGTGCAGAATGACCACTTTGAACAGCATTGGACAGTTATCTA
>JADGPW010000193.1 GCA_017882265.1 Chitinophagaceae bacterium
GACCCGTGCGCCGAAATGGGAGAGTTCCATGGCCTCCTGGTAAGAAATATGCGGGATGATACGGGCATTGCCGGTAAGCCTGGGATCCGCCGTCATCATCCCGCTGACGTCTGTCCATATCTCCAATACATCAGCCTGTAATGCCGCAGCAATGATCGACGCCGTGTACTGATAATAAGATCCTGATCATATTACAGCAAATGCCCTATGGTGATATGGAAATGTGCAATCCCTACGGGGTTGTTGTAGTAGTGGTGATGAAGTTTGTTACCACAAAAGAATAAGCGATATGACGATAGTTGCTCACTTTATTGATAAACCAGGAGCACAATATAAACAGAAATCGGCGGAAAGCAAATCATTTGGGCACTGAATCCGCCGCTTTTTTTACACTCCCATATTTCAGCAAAAGATCTTTGGCCTTTTCATAATCATTCATTTTCACACGTTCCATCAACATCTTCGTACCCCGGTCAACAAGTTTATCGTTGGTGAGCTGCATATTCACCATTTTATTATCTTCTACCCTTCCTAATTGAATCATGACGGATGTAGAGATCATATTCAAAACAAGCTTTTGAGCCGTACCGCTTTTCATACGGGTACTACCGGTAACAAATTCGGGGCCTACCACCACTTCTATTGGGTAATCGGCTGCTTCACTTACAGGAGAATCGGGGTTACAGGATATACTCCCGGTGATAATTCCTCTTTTCCTGCATTCTTCCAGGGCGCCAATCACATAGGGTGTTGTTCCGCTGGCAGCAATACCGATCACAGCATCCTTAGCCGAAACATTAAACGCTTCAAGATCTTTCCAACCCTGCTCTTTATCATCTTCTGCAAATTCAACCGCCATGGTAATAGCTTTTTCCCCACCGGCAATGATCCCTATCACCAATCCATAAGGAACGCCATAAGTTGGAGGGCATTCACTGGCATCTACTATGCCGAGCCTTCCGCTGGTACCCGCGCCTATATAAAATAACCGGCCTCCAGCCAACATGGTATCGCTCACTGCTTCGGCCAGTTTTTCAATCTGGGGTATCGCTTTTTCAACCGCGGAAGGGACAACCTGGTCTTCTTTATTTATGCAATGCAGGATCTCCGCTAAAGTCATTTTTTCCAAATGACGATAATGGCTGGGCTGCTCCGTAATTTTTTCAAATCCCATACACCAATCTTTTTAACGGTGAAATGCCACCAATCCCTGCATCGGGTTCTTCATCACCTTTCCCAATTGAAACTCGTAATGGTTACAAAGTTGCTGCAACACATCCTTAAATCCAAAAGCGACACTGCCCACGAAACTGACCGGGAGTTTCCCTGCTTCCCTGTATTTAGTTAAATGAGCAAAGAAAAAATCATTCAGCCCATCCTCAATAATATTCTCAATCATATAATGCCCCCTGTTTTCCACCAAAAACAGGGAAAAAGAGGCCAGGTATCGGTTCGCCAATGATTTACGGTACACATTTTCCAGGATCCCGACAGGAGTAGTATCATATTTAATATCAAATTTATTCCTGAGTTCTTCATCAAATGTTTTATACAAATAATATTGTAAAACTTTTTTCCCCAGGTAGGCACCGCTTCCTTCATCACCCAAAATATAGCCTATTCCCGGCGATTGTTTAGCAATTCTTTTCCCGTTATAATAGCAGCAAAATGATCCTGTGCCCAGGTTACAGGCCAGTCCCTTTTCTTTTCCGTTCAGGGCCCTGGCTGCAGCAAGCATATCATCATTTATTTCGATCACGGCGCCTTTAAAAACCTGCTGAAGTGATTTTTTCATCATGCTTACGTTATCATGATTCCGCATTCCGGTTCCATAATAATACACTTCATTCACCTCAGGTTTCTTCAGTTTAGTCTTTACCTCCTTGACTAATACCTCGATGATTTGTTTCGTATCGAGGAAATAAGGACTTATACCCTGGGTGATGAATGTCCTGGGTTTATCATTACTGATCAGTGTCCATTCTGCTTTTGTAGCACCGCTGTCTGCGATGAGTTTGGTGGAAGGCATTTTGATTGCTGGTTGCTGATGGGTCTGGCAGTTACGAGAGTCATTACGTTAAGGCAAATGCATTTTTTAACTGCCTGACCCATCAGCAACCAGCAACCAGCAACTTTTCTCTAATTTGCGTCAAATTACACAATAAAGATTTACGATGGTGAATAAAAAATTGCAGGTTTGGCTTCCCCTGATCTTATCACTGGTGATGATAGTGGGAATGTTCTTTGGATACCAGTTACACGATCAGACCGGCAGTAAAAAAGGATTCTTTTCTTCCAATAATCAAAGTTCATTACAGGAAGCGCTGGATCTCATAAAACTGAAATATGTCGATTCCGTTCATATTGATTCTTTGGAAGGAAAGGCCATTCAGGAGATGATGGCGGAACTGGACCCCCATTCTGTCTATTTTCCACCCCAGGAATTAAAGGAAGCAAATGAAGATCTCGCCGGTAATTTCGAAGGGATCGGTGTTGAATTCAATGTTTTTAATGACACCGTAAATGTAGTGTACGTAATTCCCGGCGGCCCGAGTGATAAGGCGGGTTTTCATATCGGGGATAAAATACTTAAAGTGAATGATTCTTTGCTTACAGGCAGAACATTTAGTACAGATGATATAAAAAAATTCATTCGCGGGGAAAAGAGATCCAAAGCCGTCATCCGCATACTAAGAGGAACACAGGAACTGACACTAACGGTAACCCGTGGATCGATCCCAGTTCCTTCGGTTAATGCAGCTTATATGCTTAATAAAACAACAGGTTATATCAAGCTGGATAAATTCACCGAAACCAGTTACCAGGAATTCATGCAGGCCATGGAAACTTTACAGAAGCAAGGGTTACAAAGTCTTGTTTTTGACTTGCGGGGAAACGGGGGCGGGTTGATGAATGAGGCCGTGGATATGGCAGATGAATTCCTGGATGGTAATAAACTGATCGTTTACACCCAGGGCGTCAACAGCGAAAAAAGAGAATACCGGTGCAAACGCCCGGGTTTATTTGAAAAAGGTAAACTGGTTGTCCTGGTAGATGAGTTATCCGCCAGTGCCAGCGAAGTATTGGCCGGCGCTTTACAGGATTGGTGCAGGGCGACCATTGTGGGACGCAGGACATTCGGTAAAGGGCTTGTCCAGGAACAATATCCCCTGAGTGACGGTTCTGCTATCCGTTTAACCGTTGCCAGGTACTATACTCCTTTGGGCCGTAGTATACAACGTTCCTACCAGAAGGGGAAAAAAGTCTATATGGATGAGCTATGGCAGCGGTATTCAAATGGCGAATTGTTGTCTGCCGATTCCAATAAAGTAAACAATGGTAAAATTTTTATCACTAATTGCAAAGACACCGTATACGGAGGTGATGGGATCATGCCCAATGTCTTTGTTCCGATCGATACCAACGGCACCCAGCAAAAAATAAACAAGTTGCTTGCTGATGGCAGCTTCAGCAATTTTGTATATACCTATTACCTGCAGCACCGGCAACAATTAGATCAATATACCACTGCCACTGATTTTGCAAGTCAGTTTAACAGTCATGACCTATGGAACGAACTTCAGGGATATGCGGTGAAAGACTCGATACACCTCCATACAATTAATGATAAAGAAAAAGTGCTCTTGTTGGAACGGTTAAAAGCCTTGCTGGCACGTTTTAAATGGAGGAACACCGGTTTTTACCAGGTATTAAACAGCGATGATTCGGCTGTAAAGAAAGCCCTTGAAATAATCACTAAATAAGGGGGCACCGCGCATCGTTTAGCTGTGGAGCTGATTTATTCAGAGATCGATGAAAAAAAACAATCCCGCATAAGCGGGGCTGTTTCAGGATAAGCTGTGTGGTTTAGCTATGTTATATTCTTTCTTTATTCTCATCCCACCATTTTTTCTCCATCCGGTAAGAACCGAACAAGCCAAGCCCGCCGCCAATAGCTATCAGGGAGAAATAAATAGCCGGTATATGATCTTCCCGATGGTGATAAGTGTTACCGTCAAATACATCAATTGTGTGTTGTAACAAATAGGTATCCAGGATATAGGCCAAAAATAAACCCACACCGGCGCCGATGAGTAATAAGGCCCATTTCAGGTTCTTATAAGGAGCCGGCCGGTTGGCGAACTCTTTGGGGTTCATTCCTTTTTCGATCATCGCCAGGTTCTGCCGGGTTCTCAGGTATACAATGCCAAATACCATAGCAAATCCACCTGCAAACATGACTATTGGGACTAAAGCTTCTGCGCCGTGCATAATTTTGAATTTAATTGTTGAGTATTGTTCTCTAAGACTACAATGATTTGATCCAGGTTACAGCCAAAAAGAACATTTTCTAAAACTGTTTACAGGGAATAAGACTACGGCCCGCCCGGGGGGGTTACAGTCTGCAGTCGGCAGTAAGCAGTAGGCAGTCATCAGTCTGCACCATACAGTCGAATTTTTCTTATTGCTTACTCAATGTCTTTTACCAGGAACAGATGATTGTCGACTGATGACTGCGGACTGCCGACTGCCTACTGCTTACTGATTCCTTGTTCGTCTGTTCGATATTCTATTCCTTTGTACTGTAACCTAAACTGTTACCTTGTTGTCTTATTAGCTGAATGTCGACCGGACTGAATGATAATGAGATGATTAGCAAAGTGCTAAGTGGTGATCACCAGGCTTATGCAGGGCTTGTCAACCGCTATCAGCAGTATGTTTTTACACTAACCCTGAGAATGGTAAAGAACCGGGAAGATGCGGAAGAAATGGCGCAGGATGTATTTATTAAAGCCTATAAATATTTAGCCGATTTTCGGGGCGCTTCCAAATTCTCTACCTGGCTTTATACCATTGTTAATAACACCTGTATCACTTTCCTGAGGAAAAAGAGGCCGGACATTCATTCGCTGGACGATGATAAAATGTTTGAACTGGCTGATAGTCAGGATTCGGGATTCAGGGCCAACCTGGTCGAACAAAAATCAAAACTGGCCATGATAAATAATGCAATAGCCATGCTGAATCCTGATGACGCCCAGGTGATAACCTTGTTTTATAAAGCTGAACAATCATTAGAGGAAATTGCCGGCATTTTGGGTTTGGAGGCCAATACCGCCAAGGTCCGTTTACACCGGGCACGAACAAGATTAAAAGAAAAAATGGAAACCTGTTTTGCAGAGGAAATAAAAGATTTATAATCCCCTGTCACCCGTCAGCTGGCGAGGAACTTAGGTCGGGCTAACAAATAATTTTTGAAGTATGATATTAAAGGAGGCATGAAATGAATACAAACAACTCAAACATTCCGCATACTGGCGGAACTGGAGGAATGGAAGAACGTCTGTGGAATTATATTGATGGAAATACTTCCCCGAAAGAAAAAACCGGGATCATTAAATTATTAGATAGCAATGCAGCCTGGAAGGCTAAGTATAAAGAATTATTGGAGATCCATCAATTGATCCAGTCCTCAGAATTGGAAGCGCCCTCTATGCGATTCAGCAAAAATGTGATGGATGAAATAGCCAGGGTTCATATTGCACCCGCCACGAAAACGTATATCAATAAAAGAATTATCTGGAGCATCGGAATCTTCTTCATTGTCCTGGTCGTTGGTTTTGTGATATATAGTATCGGTCAGACCGATTGGGCAGCCCCCAACACGACCACAGATAAATACGTTGGTAAAATTGATTTCAGCAGGATATTCAGCAACACCTGGGTAAATGTGTTTATGATGATCAATGTGGTACTTGGACTGTTTCTTTTGGATAATTATTTAAGTAATAAACGAAAAGCTTTCAGAAAAACCTGATAGTCTCCAGGAGATAAAAGATAAAAGTGAATAGATAATAGTTCTCAAATTCGAAAAGGCTCTATAGCTTTGATACTTTCTCAAATCTGTAAGGTCTTTTCAGATGAGTAAACTATTATCTATCCACTTTTAGTTATTATCTCTTTACTTCCGGCTCTCCTTAAATTTGTACTTTTGCTTGCTATGGATATCAAGAATAACATATTGGAAACGATCGGTAACACCCCGCTGATAAAACTAAATAAGATCACGAAAGATCTACCTTGTATGGTGTTGGCTAAAGTTGAGTATTTCAATCCGGGTAACTCCGTGAAGGACCGCATGGCACTGAAGATGGTGGAAGTGGCCGAAAAAGAAGGTAAACTGAAACCCGGCGGAACCATCATTGAAGGCACGAGTGGTAATACAGGGATGGGACTGGCTTTAGCCGCCTGCGTTAAAGGTTACAAATGCATTTTTGTTACTACCGATAAACAATCAAAAGAAAAAGCGGATATCCTGAAAGCGGTTGGGGCAGAAGTTATTGTTTGCCCTACCAATGTGGCGCCGGAAGACCCAAGAAGCTATTACAGCGTAGCGGCAAGACTGGCGACTGAGGTTCCCAACTCTTATCATATGAACCAGTATGATAACCTTGCCAATCGCCTAGCTCATTACGAAACCACTGGTCCCGAGATCTGGAAACAAACGGACGGCACCATCACTCATTTTGTTTGTACAGCAGGTACTGGTGGAACGATAACGGGCGCAGCTATGTTCCTGAAAGAAAAGAACCCTAATATACAGGTGTGGGCAATTGATGTTTTTGGTTCGTTGCTCACAAAATATTTCCGAACCGGTGAAGTGGATATGAAAGAAGTGCATCCTTATATCAGTGAGGGATTTGGGGAAGATTTTGTGCCAAAGAATTATGATATGAGCGTGATCGACTATTTTGAACAGGTCACAGACAAAGATGGGGCGATCATGGCGAGGAAACTGGCCAAAGAGGAAGGCCTGTTTTGCGGTTACAGCGCCGGCAGTTGCATTCAGGGATTGCTACAATTAAAGGGCCGCCTTAAAAAAGGGGATGTTGTTGTTTGCCTCTTTCATGACCATGGCAGCCGCTATGTGGGTAAGATATATAACGATCAGTGGATGATCGAACGTGGATTCCTGGATGTAAAGACCTTTAGGGATGTAGTCACTTCAAGAGGAACCAAGCGCCTGATCACTGTTGAACCATCACAAACAGTTCTGGAAGCGGTGGAGCTGATGAAGAAATACGATATTGAACAAATACCGGTCATCAATGGCAATGGTCCGTTGGGCGCCATCAGTGAAGGCGGATTATTCCAGAAGATATTTGACAATCCCGAAATAAAGAATTCAAAAGTGGAAGAAGTCCTGGAACCCTCCTTCCCTGTTGTATCCTTTGATACTCCTTTAGAAAGGCTCAGCCACCTCATTAATAAGGAAAATGGCGCTGTGATGGCAAAAGATGAGGCCGGGAACTACCATATCGTCACGAAGTATGATGTGATCCAGGCGTTGGGCAATTAGCACACAATAACCCCTGGTATTAATTGGGAACAATTTGGAGAACGTAAGCGCAGCTTTAATCCCGTAAAATTACGAGGCTCACCTTAGTTATTTCCGCACCTGATTGCTGGTCGGTTTACGATGAATGGGGTAAATACTGTTGTCTGTAAATAGGGTTGTTTTGCTCTTTATTACTAAGATTCTGCCAATTATATTTGTTGCTCGATTGATCCAATATCCAACAGGAAAAACCGAAAAACCAAATCCTTCGAGAAACCGTTAAGATCCAATGTCCATTCGAAAAAACCGTCCAAGATCCTTGAAGAACGACCCTAAAAGTCACCGTGTCCAAATCCAATGAAAAGATTCCAAGTCCGGAACCCTCCTGCTAATATAACATTTAGCAGGAGGCGCGGTGATTTATAAGCACTCCCCCATTTTTCAGCCCCATATATTGATTCAGTAATTTACGATCCAAAAGACTTTCTCTGAGGTAGGATCATATTTTAATGTCACGCAAAGACGCAAAGTTATTTCCTTTGCGCCTTTGCGGCTTTGCGTGAATATTCTGGCAAACCAGGACACCACCCACCAAAGGGGTACTTCGTATCTTACAGTGCAAATTTATATATGCCCATCTTTCTTGACCAAATTGGCAGAAATCTTTTGATCAAAACCCCTCCACTTCGAATTATTTCCCTTGTTCCTTCCCAAACAGAATTACTGGCTGATCTTGGATTAAACGAAGAAGTGATCGGTATCACCAAATTCTGTGTGCATCCAAAATCCTGGTTTCAAACTAAAACAAGAGTAGGCGGAACAAAGCAATTGAAAATGGATATTATTCACCAGCTTCAACCCCATCTCATCATTGCCAATAAAGAAGAGAACGTAAAAGAACAGATCGAAGAATTAGAGAAACACTATCCTGTTTGGATCAGCGATGTCAACAACCTGGAAGATGCCTATGAAATGATAACGGGTATTGGAGAAATAACAGCTAAACAATATCAGGCGAACCAAATTATAAATCGTATTAAAGAAAACTTCTCACTATTCACTATTCACCATTCACTATTCACTTCTGCTTATCTCATCTGGCAAAACCCCTACATGACTGTCGGTGGAGATACTTTCATTCATTCCATGATGGAAGCAGCAGGATTTAAAAATATATTCGCTGATAAAAGTCGTTATCCTGTAATAACGATTGCCGGTTTGCTTATTGCCAACCTGCCTGCCGGTAGGCAAGGTTGTCAATTGTTACTCTTGTCTTCCGAACCTTTTCCTTTTAAACAAAAACATGTCGATGAATTAAAAGAACAATTACCCGATACCAGGATATTGCTTGTTGATGGGGAGATGTTCAGTTGGTATGGGAGCCGATTGCAATATGCTCCCGCTTATTTTCGGGAGCTTCAGCAACGCATAAGAGATAAGAGATAATTGATAATAACGAACCTGCATACCAGCAGCTTATTGTTATCTAAATTTTCTAGAGAATTTAAAGCTGGCCCGGATAAAGCCAGACATTGAATGGATTGGAAATAGGATTTACCACAGATTACATTGATTTAATTTCACAGATTACACTGATTACGATTTTTCTGATTGACCGGGAAAACCGTGTTAATCTGTGTCATCCCCGATAGCTATCGGGAATGTGTAATCTGTGGTAAAACAAACCAAGGCCTTTCAGATAAGTTTGGGTAAGGATAAGTTGCCGGCCCACAGGTAGATAATAGTGTCCTTCGCAGACATGCCGCGCCTCAGCGGCCTCTGCGATTCAAACCCGATAGCTATCGGGTGACTCATTTCCGAATTCTTGTATACTATTCACTATTCTCCTCTCTTTCCTATCTTTGCACCTCTAAAAAATAAAACCCACATGGCTAATAAAAAGACCGTTGATCTTCTCGGCGACAAAGCGGAATACCTCTTAACCCACCAGTCAAAAACTATTGATAAAGATCAACTGCACCTCCCGGGGACCGACTTTATCGACCGCATCTGGATGGGCAGCGACCGCAACCCGCAGGTATTACGCAATCTGCAGGCGATGTATGATCACGGAAGACTGGCCAAAACAGGTTATTTGTCCATCCTGCCAGTTGACCAGGGCATTGAACATAGCGCAGGCGCCTCCTTTGCAAAGAATCCCATCTACTTTGACCCGGAAAATATCGTTAAACTGGCCATCGAAGGTGGTTGTAATGCAGTAGCTACTACCTACGGCAGTTTAGGATTCATGGCAAGGAAATATGCCCACAAGATCCCTTTTATCGTAAAGATCAATCATAATGAGTTTTTAACCTATCCCAATAAATTTGACCAGATAATGTTTGCCTCCGTTAAGGCAAGCTGGAACTTGGGAGCCGCTGCTGTGGGTGCCACTATTTATTTTGGCAGCGAAGAATCAACGAGACAGATCCAGGAAGTGAGTAAGGCTTTTGAAATGGCACACGAATTGGGTATGACTACCATTCTTTGGTGTTATCTTAGAAACCCTGCCTTTAAAACAAAGGAAAAAGATTTTCATGTGTCCGCTGACCTGACCGGACAAGCCAATCATTTAGGCGTGACCATTGAAGCTGATATCATAAAACAAAAATTGCCGGAGAATAATGGCGGTTACCTGGCGCTTAATACAAAAGAATCGGCTTATGGTAAAAATGACCCGCTTATTTATACCAAACTCACCTCCGATCACCCGATCGATCTGTGCCGTTACCAGGTGGCAAATTGTTATATGGGCCGTGCAGGATTGATCAATTCCGGTGGCGCTTCTTCCGGAGCCA
>JADGPW010000194.1 GCA_017882265.1 Chitinophagaceae bacterium
AAGCTGAAACCATATTTCGTATTGCTGTATGTTTTCCAACCTGCTTGAGACGTATTAGTTGAAATTGATGATCCGGAAGTATTGGTTTTTTTTGATTGAGTAGTATCCACCGTGTTACCTGAAGTGCTTGCGGCCTTTCGCTTCCGGTTACAATAAATAAAACCAGTGATCAGTAATGCAATAATAATTACTATCATAACTACCTTCATCGAACCACTTTTAGAGTTTTCCATATCTTTTTTATTTTTAGCTTTTTGCTTTTCGTAGTGTTCCCTTTCCTCTTCCCTAAAAATAAGAAAATTACAACTGTAGGGTTCTAACTTTTAGCAAAGAGGAAAGGTAACACTCGGCACAACGAAGTATTAGTTAATTACCGGGTGGCTTTTAATATATCTGAGTGATAGCCATAAGAAAATTCCGGAACATAATATGTAAGTGATTGTTATTATGATATTCATTGGTTTTTCTTTTTCCCATAAAACCGATATCCTCTTTTCTATTGTTTCATATCGTTTCTTATAAAATACTATGAAAAAATTTGCAGTAACAACTGCAGCTCCCAAAAATGTTTTCCCTATCCAGGAATTGGGAATAATCGAATTCCGGGTTGTTGTTGATATTAATGCAACAATCCCTATTAAATTAATACTTAAAAAAAACGAAATAATTAATACCGCCTTCGTCCTTAATAAATCACTATTTGTCTCATAAAGATCATCAAGGCGAAGCAACATTCTATAAAATGTATAGTAGATCCTGTCATATAACCGGCTCATGGTTTAAATTTAATATCGCTAGCCTGATTAAAAAAGAAAGACCCGATAGAATGTCAAACGGATCAAATAATTATAACATGGTGAACCCTGTAATCAATATAGAAATTTGTCCTAGTGGGTCTATCCTAGTTCATTTAGAAAATAAATCAGGTATCGTTCCCTAATTAATATTCCATTCCTGGAAATGAGCCAGTTTATCACCATACCACATTTCAATATAATAGGAGCCGGCAGCCAGGGCAGGATAACTAAGACGAATAACCTGTTCCCCAATACTCTCATTCTTATGAAACACTTCTTTTATTGTTTCCCTCCTTCGGTTTACGATCCGTAGAATATAGTCGCCCTTTTCTTTCGCCCGCATTTTGATCACACCCGATGATGGACCCACCTGTATCACTTCCAGGTAACCAAAAGGAAGATTTGTTTTTTTTGCTTCATCATAAGGAAGTATATAATTGGGTATATCTATATCAGTTCTCGAATTAGCCATGCCGGCATTACGAAATACAGGTACCCCGTGCTGGTCGCAGGGACCTATATAGGCTTTATATTCATTCCCGGCTTTTGCTTCAAATCCGGGGCTTAGTACAATATTAGATCCGGCGCGGTTATATACAGTCGTCCCTTCCCCACCGGTCAGTACCTGGGTAGAAGTAATATTGCCGCTAGCCTGGTTGAAAAATTGTCCGCCCACCGTCCCCGATAGCGTCAGGTTCACATCGCAGGCCTCTTTCATCGTACTGGTATAAATGCCTCTGCCAAATGTGGACGCATATATCGCAGATATCGTTTCGAAAAGATACAGGTCAGTAACTGGTACCCGCGGTAGCCCATTATAAAAGGGCAGCCAATCCACATCTGAGGGAGATTGATAATATACTCCATCATCCGTACCAATGTAAATACTGTTGTTACTTCCAAAAGCTGCGCAATTCACCGGCAGGTTGGGTAAGGAATTGCTTTCATTCGACCACGAGGCGCCCCCGCTGCTGGAGTATAAAACTTTAGCCCCGGCGGTAAATCCGCCAAAAGTCACGCATACAATATTTGAATTACCAGGATTGACTGCCACGCAGGTAACGGTAGGAGAACCAGCCGGCCATCCTGTACTCAGGGAAAGATCGGTCCATGCACCTGTGCCACTGGAAGTATTTCTCCATACCTTACTGCTGTTGGCGACATAAATTGTACTTGTAAGACTCGGGCAAAATACGATCCTGCGGTTGCCCCCAACCGAGCCGATAGAACTAAAAGTACTCCCTTCATTCGAGGATGTATAAATTAAATCTTCCCTTCCTACCCATAGCGTATTTGTTGTAGTAGGGTGTCGACCAATTTTCGGGAAATAGTTGGTGAAATCAGAACCATATACGAAGTGGGCCCCATCAAGGGTATACAGGTTTCCTCCGCTATTGATAATAGAATAAAAACGGGAACTGTTATTTGGATCGTAGGCACAGTCGAATCCATCACCGCTGGCTACGTGATTAAAAGCTGTCGTAAAGGTGGTACGGTTGCGTATACCATTATCCTGCAAACCACCGTTCAAATGGGTATTGTCATTGGGGAATCCTGTAAAATGATACCATTGGGTGGCATTTATACCATTAGAAAGATTGGTCCAGGTTGTTCCGTTATCTGAGCTTACATAAAGCCCGCCATCCGTAGATGCATACAAGTTACCATCCAGGGGATTGTAATCAACACCATGGGTATCGGGGTGAACGGTGCTGACCGGACCACCCCAATAGTAAGTTACATGACTTAGATTGGTTACCCCTCCATCATTAGAAACCCAAACCGTCATTCCGCTGGTAGCTATAAAATTGGCATTGGTTGGGGACGCTGTTATGGCAAGGTCATATCCCGATTGGTCACCGCAATCATTTCCCGCATCATCACCACCAAGGATATTTGGTAGGTGTTTGCCCCTTGTAAAATTCTTGCCTCCATTGAGAGATCGGTAAATGCCCCAGAAACCGGGAGTGTTAACCGGGCTGCAACTCACTGCTGTAACCGGACCGGCAAGTACATATACCTTGGAGGTGTCGGCTGCTGTTACAGCAATAGCATTCCTGCCACTTCCATTTAAAGCCACATCAAACGAGCCGGCGGTCCAGTTGGTCCCTTCATTATTGGAATAATAATATTTACCCGGCCCGGTGGCATAAGCAGAATTACTTGCAATGCTGCTTAACGGGTTGAATTCTACATCGGTGTAAGAACCACTTAATACCTGTGTCCAGGAATTTCCTCCATTGGCGGTGCGATAAAGTCCCTGGTTGGTAGCTGCCAGCAGGATACTGGTATTCCTCGGATCCTGCACCAGTTTATAACCTGCATAGGGGCCACCGGTATATAGATCTCCGGTCGTTGTCCAGTTTACACCGCCATCAGTGCTTTTAAGAACGCCCACGGATGCTCTTGAATAACCAAAATCATAAACAAAATAGCCGGGTTTATAATCATCACCTGTTCCGGTTAATAAATAAATTATACTGGGACTAACACGATCTATAACGATACCCGAAATGCCCATAGTTGGAGAAAAATTGGAGAGGTTGGTCCAGGAGGTTCCCCCCGTGGTTGATTTCCAGAAACCACCCCCGGGTGTAGCCGCAAAAATAGTGGTGGGGATTGTAGGATGAAAAGCGATCCTGTCTACCCTGCCATTACCTCCCAGGCTTCCCCAGACGGTTCCAAAAGAATTCGGTCCGACAAAAGACCAGGAGCCTGAGGATACATTGTCTGCATTGTTGGTGCGGTTAAGTGAAGGATTTTGTGCATCACGGCTATTCCGAAAATCGAATGCCTCTTTCATTTTTTGATTAATATCGACGAATTCGCCATTCGGGCCCAGCCGGTCACGCATATACCATTCCCATCTTTTCCAGCGGGCATAGTCATCATCTTTTCCTTCACCATTCCCCCGGTTCTTTTCTAAACCCTTGCTTTGATAAAATTCGTCCACTTCTTTCATTATCGTCTTTAGGGTAGTCTTTCCCTGCAGGCGCTGCACCAGTTCCGGATCCTGCGCTTTTAGTTTATTCCAAAATAACCCAGCAGTAAAAAAGCAGCAGCAAAAAATAAACAGTTTTTTCATTTTAATAGTTTTGAAGTTTAACCATTCAAATGCAACACTTTTAATTCTTATTTACCTGCTTTTTCAATTGGTCAACTTCCTGCCGAAGCTGTTCATTTTGTTTATTGAGATCAATAATATATAAAGTAAGTTCTTCCACTTTTTCTATGATCCGGCGGTTCATATCTCCCAGCATGATCCCGTTCTTTTCCATATCAGCAGCAGCCGGAATATTGGGAAGATGCTGTTCTTTCCTGATGGATTTTTCAAGATCAGGAATTGTCATCAATGGGTAATCGCTTTTAAAAACATAATCGGGCCAGCTTGCACTCAATTGAACTTTGGCTTCTTCGCAAATCACTTTACCTTTTACACTAAGCTTGTAACCGGTAGCAGGAGTATAAGTGCCCATGGTCACCTGCCCCCAGGATGGCTGTAATACTACGTTTTGCCCGGGCCCTGAATTGTTTGACCATAGTACCAGGTCATTGGATACATCGGGGAATATGGACCCGCCAAATGTATTAACATCATAATAAAAGTTGACTCCATTCCCCTCGATATTCAATGGCCGGCCATAAATGCTGCCATTATATCCAATACCGACATAACCATTATCCCTTACCCTTATCAATGTATCGCCACTACTGTTTCTAATCATCATAGCACTGGTGCCTGATGATGAACTGCTGGTTTTCAGATCCAGGCGCGCAACAGGTGCCGTGCTACCTATTCCAATGCCCACATCACCATTCTGGCTGAAATAATGCTTGTAGGTTTCTGTTGAACCGTTAAAAGAAGACATCAGCAGGTCGGCTCCGCCACCCGTAGTGGAATAACGCCACTGGTTGCCCCCGTCATAACCATAAATGATTCTACCGGCACTGGATTGCACAAACAGGTCGCCGGTGGCTATATGCAGTTTGTAATTGGGAGTCACAATACCGATCCCCACATTTCCTGTGCTGGTTATAGCCATGCGGGCATCAGTAGCCGTTGCGCTTGAATTATCTCCGGTACTATTGTTTACGAATAACAAAGTACCCACACCAAATAGATTTGTTTTCTGGAAAAAGATACCCCCCTTGAACCGGGTATTGATCCCGGAATTAACACCATCCAGCCGGAAGCGGATACCACTCATTACCCCAATGGGGGAAGTTACGGTTGCGTTTTGCAGATTGATAAACGCGCCCGCGGCGCCGTCAGCCGTATTTACCGTATCCACAACATGAAGTTTTGTTTCCGGTGAAGTTGTACCTATCCCCACATAGGTTTGCGCATAAGCAGAAGTAACTATAAAAAAGAATGCCGCAGGGAAAATCATTGTTTTCATCTGTATATGATTTAAATTATAATGAAAAGATCTTTTAAAAGATGGATGGGTTAGAAGACAAGGCATTCCGGAAAAATGCAGAGAGGGTACAGTTAATTACTACTTACTAAAGATAAGAAAGCAATAGTTCATTGGCAATAGTTTACACCTTAATATTTATTGGTATTCCCGCCCTAAGCGCTTTCCCTGTGATGCTGAACTGCTTAGTCCGGGCCTGTTAGCAATCGGTATGAGGTTAAAGGCAGTAATTGCTGAGTACAGGGGGTTTAGGTTATAAAAAATATCCTTTGTGTCCTCTTTGATTGCTGAGCGAGGTTCTTTTACCGCCCAGAGGAAAAAGAGAAAAGGAGGGATACTTCGCATCTTTTTAATTCTTTTTCTCCTCTCCCCCTGTGCGAGGTTCTTTAAAACCGGAACTACCCTAAATTCTCTTTGTTGTAACTTCAAGAGCCCTTATCTTTTCCGTTGATCCTTACCCCCATCAAATTAAATTGCTCATGAGAAAAATCTTTTCTTTCCTCCTGCTTTTACCCCTGCAAATTTTTGGTCAAAATTTCTCCGGCGCCGAAATAAGCCGCTGGCAGCAGCAGGCAAAACAGGTGACCATCATCCGCGACAACTGGGGCATCCCGCATATCTATGGTAAAACGGATGCCGATGCCGTGTTTGGTTTGCTATACGCCCAATGCGAGGATAATTTTAAAAGAGTGGAGGAAAATAACCTGGAGATGCTGGGAAGATTGTCGGAAATCAACGGGAAGACCAGTCTCTATGAGGATCTTCAAATGCGATTGATCTATGACAGCAACGCTGCTATCCATGATTACAAAAACAGTCCCGCCTGGTTCAAAAAACTCCTGGACGCTGCCGCAGACGGGGTGAACTATTATCTTTTCAAACATCCCATGGTTACCCCGTTGGTATTAAACCGTTTTGAACCCTGGTTTGCACTCATGCGCACCGATGGCAGCATTTCGGCTACCCAAACAGGTGGATTAACTATGAAGGATATGGCCAACCTTTACCCTGTAAAAGATCCCTCAACATCTTTTAATGAAAAACAAATCCCCCCTGATGAAATGGATCCCGGCGGCTCAAATGGTTTTGCATTAGCGCCTTCAAAAACAGCTTCAAAGAATGCGATCCTTTATATCAATCCCCATGTTACATTTTATTTCCGGGATGAAATGCAGATGATGAGTGAAGAAGGCCTTAATGCCTATGGAGCGGTTACTTGGGGTACTTTTTTTGTTTACCAGGGTTTCAATGAGCATTGCGGCTGGATGCATACCTCCAGTTATGCGGATGTGGCGGACCTTTTTAAAGAGAAAATTGAAAAAAGGGGGGATTCCATTTTCAGTTCTTATGATGGTAAATGGCTGCCGGTAAAAACCAAGGAGATATTGATTGATTATAAACTGGGTAATGCGCTCCACCGGCAATCATTCACCACCTATACCACTATCCATGGCCCGGTGATGGGAAGCAGGGAAGGCGAATGGTTAAGCCTCAAAGAAGATAACCGTTCGCTGGATGCGCTCCTGCAATCCTGGTTGCGTACCAAGGCAAAAGGATTTGTCGATTTTAAAAAGACCATGGAGATGAGGGCCGATAATTCAAATAACACCGTATTCGCGGATGATAAAGGGAATATTGCTTACTGGCACGGGAACTTCATGCCTAAACGGGATCCCAAATATGACTACAGTCGGCCCGTGGATGGCAGCACTTCCGCTACCAATTGGAAAGGTGTTCATACACTCGAGGAGACCGTTCACGTTTACAATCCCGCCAGCGGCTGGATAGAGAATTGTAATTCCACTCCGTTCACTGTTTCCGGTGCCAGCAGCCCGAAAGAAAATAATTATCCTGAATACATGGCGCCTGATGGACAAAATTTTCGCGCGATCAATGCTATGCGGCTTTTAAATAATGCGCATGATATTACGATAGATAAAATGATCCACGTAATAGGGTACAGCCATTATCTTTCTGCATTTGAGACCTTATTACCGCCATTGATCGATGCCTGGGATAAATTACCCGCCACCGAATCTTTAAAACAATCTTTACAAGAGCCGGTTGATTCGTTGCGGGCCTGGGATAAAAACTCCTCTGCTTCTTCAATAGCTTCTACGATCGCCATTGAATGGGCTTCCCGTCTTTTACAAAAAGCATCACCGTTGGGTCCTTACCGGATCAGCGACATCGTGCTTCAAATGAGTACGGTGGTAAAAAATACTTCCCCTTCAGATAAATTAAACCTGCTTAGCGAAACAATAAAAGATCTTCAAAAAAGATTCGGCACCTGGAGAACAGCCTGGGGTGATGTGAACCGTTACCAGCGCAGTGTGAACGATGATAATACATTTGATGATAATAAACCCAGTTTGCCGGTAGGACTGGCAGCAGCCACCTGGGGGTCGATCCCCTCCTTTGCCACGAGGCGATTTCCTGATAATAATAAACGGTATGGGCTTTCCGGGAACAGCTTTATCGCCTGCGTGGAGTTCGGGAAAAAAATAAAAGCAAAATCAGTTGTAACGGGTGGTGAGTCATTTGATCCTGGATCCCCTCATTTTACCGACCAGGCCCAAATGTATATTGATGGAAATTTTAAGGAGGTGCTTTTTTATAAAGAAGATGTAATGAAACATGTGGAGAGGGTGTATCAGCCAGGGCAGTAGGCAGTTGGGCAGTCGGGCAGTAGGCAGTATGCAGTAGGCAGTAGGCAGTAGGCAGTAGGCAGTAGGCAGTAGGCAAAACAAAAATCGATGAGCTAATATTGTGTAATTCCGCAATTATTTTCATACTAAAAGAAAAATAAACATCATCAAACCATCAACATGAAAAAAATTTGTTTCTTACTCCTATTCCCGGTTACGCTGTTTGCGCAAAAAAACTATTCTTCCCTGTTGCGCCAGTTCATGACAGGTCAGCATGATTATTACCGGTTTAATGGAAATGTGCTGGTGGCTAAAGGCGGAAAAATTATTTACCAGCAGGATCTCGGCTATGCCGATTTCAACACCAAACGACCATTGAACGACAGTTCGGTCTTTGAAATGGCTTCCTTATCCAAACAGTTTACCGCCATGGGCATCATGATCTGCAAAGAAAGAGGCTTACTAAGCTATGATGATAATATCAAAAAGTTCTTCCCTGGCTTGCCCTATGATAATATCAACGTCCGGAATTTATTAACCCATACATCGGGGTTGCCCGCCTATGAAGATCAGTTTGAAAAGCATTGGGACCACCAAAAGATCGCTTATAATAAAGATGTCATTGAAATGCTTCAGCAACGAAAAGACACATTATTCTTCAAACCCGGGAGCAAATGGAAATATAGTAATACGGGTTATTCCTTGCTGGCTTCTATCATTGAAAAAGTTTCCGATATGAGCTACAATGATTTTATGGCAAAAAACATTTTTCAGCCACTGGGGATGACCCACACGTTTATTTACAATACCCGTCGTTCCACAGGGAAGTTCCCGGCTAACTATGCGTTAGGCTATACATATTCAGATAGCCTGAAAAGATATATTTTACCTGATAGTGTCACTAGGTATAATATGGTTTATTACCTTGATGGAATTGTGGGGGATGGTTGTGTGAATTCCACTACCGGCGATCTGTTTATATGGGACCGGGCATTATACAAGAATAAACTCGTGAGCGCTTCTTCGCTTACCGAAATGCTTTCCCCGCTCGTGCAACGATCACCCGGCGATTCAACGGGCTTTTATGGATTTGGTGTTATGGTAGAGCCTGTATCCCCCCGGGGAAAGGTCATTTCACATACAGGTAGCTGGCCCGGATACAACACGCTGTTGGTTCGCCGTACTGATATAGATGAAACCATCATTGCCCTTTCCAATAATGAAACCATGAACGGCAACCTGAGGGCGGGCCTGGAATCCATATTGGCTGATGAAGATCTTTTAATGCCTTATGAACATAAAGAGGTAAAAATCGATCCCGCTTTGCTTGATCATTATGTAGGAAAATATTCTGCATTTTTGACCCTTGTATTTATTAAAAAAGACGGCAAACTTTACCGGCACCGGGATGGGACACCGGATATCGAATTAAAACCAGAATCAAATACAAAGTTTTTCTATGGTGATGGTACAGACAGGCAGATAGAATTTGAAGTGGATAGTACCGGGAAAGTGATCAAAACCTGGTTTATAAACACAGGACAGAAAGGTGAGCTGAAGCGCGTGGGATAAGAAAAACAAATGTGAGTTTTAAGCTAATGTCTCCAGATAAAGTCCTGACCATTTAACATTTAGCATCTAACACTTAACATTAACCATGGAAGTTCATAATCACACCCATACCGCACGAAAAAAATGGTACCACTATTTCTGGGAATTCTTTATGTTGTTCCTGGCCGTAACCCTTGGGTTTTTTGTTGAAAACCAGCGGGAACACCTGGTAGAACACCAGCGCGAAAAACAATTTATGCGTTCTTTTGCCAGGGACCTGGAAAAAGATATCCAGGAACTGGACAGCCTGTTGCAAAAAAGAGAGCAAAGGAGGGTACAGATCGATTCACTGAATATTATTTTACAGACTCCTGATCCTGACGTGTACGGGAAACAGCTTTATTATTATTCCCGTTACCTGCCCAGGCCCTATGTTTTTGTTTCCAATGATGCTACGATCCAGGAATTAAAAAACTCCGGCAACCTACGGCTGATCCGAAACCCCGCTGTAAGGGATACGATCCTTGCCTATGACCGGCAATTCCACTTTATTGATTATATCCGTAACCGGGAAGACCTGCTGGTACAGCGGATTTTTTCTTTAATTGACGAGCTTTTTGACCCGGTTGTTTATGACAAGATGAACTTATATGATATTGAATTCAAAGAGCCGGAAGGAAATCCAAAACTGCTGACTAAAGACAAAAGA
>JADGPW010000195.1 GCA_017882265.1 Chitinophagaceae bacterium
TTGTGATCCCGCTGGGACTCGAACCCAGGACCCCAACATTAAAAGTGTTGTGCTCTACCAACTGAGCTACAAGATCATAATAAAGAGCTTATATCTAATCAATCTTTATTCATTTTTTGAACCCAGGACCCTCCCGATTAAATCGGTCCCGATAGCTATCGGGATACCAACTGAGCTACAAGATCAATCTAAGAAACTATTAAGAATTTAATCAATTCTGGTTCATTTTATTCTTTGAACCCAGGGCCCTCCCGATTAAATCGGTCCCGATAGCTATCTGGATACCAACTGAGCTACAGGATCTTCGAAGAAGTCTTATCAGACAACTTATCCATCCTGACATTTGTCGGAATTGGGGTGCAAAAATACAGTCTGCAGCCCTTGATACCAAATGTTTTTAAGCTGGTTTTCAACAACAGCGCCGGTACTTCAAAACAATAAATGTTGCATCCTTAAAGCACCAGGTTCATGGTTGCCTATTTTAAAGTAGGTTTGCTGTACGAACCGATCATTATGGATTCTTATTTTAAAGGCAAAGTAGTGGTAGTAACAGGCGGAACTGACGGCATTGGTAAAGCGCTTGTCGATGCCCTATTGAAAGTGGGCGCCAAAGTGGCCACCTGCGGTCGTCATCATGATAAATTATACCGTTTGCAATCGGAATATCCTTCCGCTTACCTGCATACCATGATAACAGATGTAAGCAGCGAAAATGATTGCCGTCGTTTCATAGAAACCACGATCAAAAATTTTGGTGGGATTGATATCCTGATCAATAATGCCGGCATTTCCATGAGAGCATTACTAAAAGACGCAGGGATGGAAGTAATGAAAAAAGTAATGGACGTCAATTTTTATGGAACGGTCTATTGTACGAAGTATGCCCTCGACTCGATTATTGACAGAAAAGGAACCATTGTCGGTGTTTCATCGATCGCCGGGTACCGTGGACTACCGGGAAGAAGCGGCTATTCTGCCAGTAAATTTGCTGTCCAGGGCTGGCTGGAAGCCATCAAAACAGAATTGATGGCGGAGGGGGTGCATGTCATGTGGGTGTGCCCGGGATTCACGGCATCCAACATTCGAAATGCAGCCCTTAACCAGGATGCACTTTCACACGGTGAGACTCCCATGGATGAGACTAAAATGATGACGGCCGAAGTCTGTGCCGGATATATATTGCAGGCGATCCGGAAAAAGAAAAGGACACTGGTGCTGACCTTTACAGGCAAACGAACCGTGTTGTTGAATAAATTCTTCCCAAAGCTGGCAGATAAACTGGCATATAAATTCTTCTTTAAGAACGGGAAACTGGTAAAATAGAGATATAAAAAAAGCACAATAATCGGGGTTCAATTATTTTTCATTTAAGATTGATCAACATTTTCCATTTATAAATGGCCTTACTAACCCTTACTTCAGATATTGGCAACAGGGATTACCTGGTAGGCGCCGTTAAGGCACAATTGCTTCAGGTCAATCCCGATTTCCATATCATTGATATTACTCATAATATTCCCCCTTTCAATTATCCGCAGGCGGCCTATATCTGCCGCAGCACTATCAGGAACTTTCCTGCCTTCACTTATCATATTATCCTGGTCAACCTGTTTGAAAATAAGCCGGATAAACTAATACTGGCCTATCACAAAGACCAGTACTTTTTATGTGCCGATAACGGCTTATTAACGATGATACTGGAAGAAAAACCCGAAATGGTCATCGGCCTCCCGTTGGATAAACTAGCTGTTAAGAATACCATTTATTGTGCTTTGATCATGGGTAAAACAGTGAACCAACTGGTGAATGGGGGTTCCATCCAGGAAATCGGTATCCCGGATGTGGAGTACCTGGAGAAAAATCATTTGCGCCCGATGCTGGATAACAACTGGATAGAAGGCCAGATCATTTTCATTGATAATTTTGAGAATGTAATAGTAAATATTACCCATGAGCAATTCGAAGAACAACGTAAAGGACGCAGTTTCCGTATTGTATTCAAAAGAGATGAGGTAATTGATCGTATCAGTGAAAGTTATGCCGATGTGAACGAAGGCGAAAAACTGGCCCTTTTCAACAGTGCCGGCTACCTTGAAATTGCTATTAATAAGGGTAATGCCGCAGGCTTATTCGGGTTGAAAGGATTCTCTGAAAAAACAAGACAGGTATCAAATATGATACAAAATCAACTACCGTATCAAACTATCAGAGTGTATTTTGAGTGATCAGTCAGCAGTCAGCAGTCGGCAGTCAGCAGTCATCAGCTGGGAGTTGTCGATTTTATCTTGTTTTTAAACTTTAAGATTTTATTCTGAATACTACCGATTACTGACTGCCGACTGCCGACTGTCAACTGCCGACTGTGTACTGAATATCCCTATTTTTGCTTTCTTCCAAAATCAACCCTTTATGAATTTCAAAAAAGTCAATAACATTACCGGTTGGGGCGTATTCATCATTGCATTCCTCACTTATTTCCTGAGCCGCGAAGCAAGAGGCAGCCTCTGGGATTGTGGTGAATTTGTTTCATGCGCTTACAAAATGCAATTACCTCACCCTCCCGGCGCGCCTATGTTTACCCTATTGGGAAGATTCTTTATCATATTATTCGGTGCCAACGGAAACACCGCGGCCAATGCGGTAAATACCATGAGTGCTTTGGCAAGCGGAGCTACGATCTTATTTTTATTCTGGAGTATTACCCATTTTGCCCGAAAAATGTTTGTAAATGTGGGGGAAGTACTTACCGGACAGCAAATATTCACGGTAATGGCTGCCGGGGCCGTGGGTGCACTCGCCTATACATTCAGCGATTCTTTCTGGTACAGCGCGGGTGAAGGTGAAGTATATGCGTTGTCATCTTTCTTTACCGCTCTTGTATTCTGGCTCATGCTGAAATGGGAACATGCCGACGAAAAAGCAGGTAATGATCCAGGGGCCAGGGCGAGAAGCGACCGCTGGATCGTTTTCCTTTTTTTCATGATGGGTTTGTCCATTGGTGTTCACTTATTGAACCTGTTGACCATTCCAGCCATTGTCATGATCTATTACTACCGCCGCTACCAGCCTAGTATGAAAGGAGCTATACTTGCATTTATTGTGGGTTGCATCATAACTGGTATCGTTCAGCTGGGGGTTATCCAATACTCCATGAAAGCAGCCGGGCAATTTGATGTATTCTTCAAGAACACGCTGGGGATGCCGTTCTTTAGCGGATTTGCCTTTTACTTTCTTGCCCTGGCGGCCGTGATCACCTGGGGCCTTCGTCTTAAACCAAAATCCATTCCCAAAATAAAAATGATTGCCTGGTTCACTCTTTTCCTGGCGCTTTTTGGTTTTCCATTTTTTACTATTCAGGGCGGAGGTTTGTTTAATTCACCCATCCTGGATTTTATATTTATCGCCTGTGTCGCCTTAGCAGCTGGTTATTTTTTCAAACCATCCGGCTTAAAAATCCTGAAGCTTGGTCTTTGGGCATTTAGCTTTATGATGCTCGGCTATTTTATGTACTTCGGTGCTATCATTCGCGCCAATGCCAACCCGGCTATTAATATGAATGATGTAAACAATCCTATCAATCTTGTTTATTACCTCAGCCGTGAGCAATATGGTGATGCGCCCCATGTGTATGGCCCGCATTTTTCCGCCGATTACAAATATGGAGAAGATGGGAACGTCGAGTTAACAGAAGGAGAGATGAAATATGTGAAAGGGAAAAACAAATATATTCCGATCGGTCACGATAAAAAACCACAATATGAAAGCAGTGATATGCAGTTGTTCCCGCGGATATGGGATGCGAGCAATGATCAGTCTCATGCTGACTTTTATGCTGAATGGCTAAGCCTGGGTACCGAAAAAAGCCCCATTACCGGGCGGGACCGTTATGAACCGCCTTCACTGGGAGATAATTTAAGCTGGTTCTTTGGTTACCAGATGAGCCATATGTACTGGCGTTATTTTATGTGGAATTTCTCGGGAAAGCAAAATGATATACAGGGTATGGGCAATAAACGGGATGGAAACTGGATCAGCGGGTTCTCTTTTATCGATAACAAACGTCTGGGCAACCAGGATGAAATGCCCGACAGTATTAAAAAGAATAAAGCCCATAACAAACTCTTCATGTTACCCTTTATACTGGGAATTGTAGGATGTGTATACCAATTCCTGAGGAATAAAAAAGATTGGGTAGCCACTTTTCTGCTCTTTTTCATGACGGGTATTGCGGTGGTATTTTACCTCAACCAGCCGGGTAACCAGCCCCGGGAGAGGGATTATGCTTATGTGGGATCATTCTATGCTTTTGCCTTCTGGATCGGACTAGCTGTAGTAAGTTTCGTGAAATTAGCCAGGGAAAAGGCTGATAAACTTACCTTCCAGAATACACTGATATATGGAGGCATCCTCACTTTCCTGGTTACATTAATGAGTAGTCTCCCGGGAAATTCGGGCAGTATTGTGATCATGACCTGTATTTATGTAACCGTCCTTTTCCTGGCCATTACAGCCGGAATCATTTTTTTATTAAGAAGTATTTCATCCGGAGGGCAGAATGCAAGGATCCTGAACATTGTAGCCACCATCCTCTGCCTGATTGTTCCATTAATTATGGCGCAGCAGGAATGGGATGACCATGATCGAAGTAAAAAAACAACAGCCCCCGATGTGGCCAAAGATTACCTCGAGAGTTGCGCCCCTAACGCCATCCTCTTTACATTTGGGGATAATGATACCTACCCGCTCTGGTATGCCCAGGAAGTGGAACATGTAAGGCCGGATATCCGGATCATTAATAACAGTCTGCTGGGGATTGACTGGTACATCAACCAACTCCGGAATAAAGTAAATGATGCCGATTCGCTGGATGTACTCTGGTCGCCGGAACAAATAGAAGGCCATAACAGGGAGTTTCTACGGTATCGCCCGCAGGGGGATAAAACTACTTACTACCCGCTTTATGATGTAATGAAAAATGTATTGGGCAAACCCAATATTGACGAAGATACCAAGAGAGACGTGGGCTTAGGCAGTTTTCCTGTGGCGCGTTTCAGTGTGCCGGTAGATACGAGCCTGGTAAGAAAAAACGGAACTGTGAATCCAACCGATAGTGTACTTTCCGAAGTCAAATTTGAAATACCCGAGAATAAACTAAACGAAGGGCTTATTCGAAGTGACCTCATGATCCTGAACATTATTGCTTCTAACGGTTGGAAA
>JADGPW010000196.1 GCA_017882265.1 Chitinophagaceae bacterium
CGTTTATACTTCGTAGCGTCTCCATATTCAGAATACTCTTCAACATCCTTTTTTGTGAATTTCAAAAAGCTGGTCTTTCCTTCCGCCAGCACCTGCAGGTATTTATCAGCAGTAATGCTGCTGTTAATAGTATACCTGTTTTTAAAAACCATGCTATCCCCCCGGGCTGAATAAAGGTGTATTTCCGGGGCGGCGGCACTTACCCTGTAAGCCGTGTCATTCCTGTTGAGGGCGAACTGATTATTATATTCGTCAAATTTTAATTGGAGATTTTTAAAAATAGTATGGTCATACAAAAAGATCGAGCCTGGCGTCCACTTATCATTCAGAAACTGTGAGCCTTTGATATCGATATACTGGAACAGGTAAAATAAATTTCCTGTTACCTGGTCTACTGTAGTTCGGTTCCATACCCTATCATCTACAGACTGGGCATGGGAAAAATGAATGCCCAACAGGAATACAAAAAGAAAAAGGTATTTTTTCATGGTTAATAATTCTTATTAATAATACTGATTTCCGGGCTCCCGGCAAAATAATACTTCTAGGGGTAATATCTCACGCGATAGCTATCCGGTTTGAAAAAACTCACGCAGAGGACACAGAGTTCGCAGAGATATGATAATAAAAATATATTCTCTGCGTGCTCTGCGTCCTCAGCGTGAGTATTCCCGTTCCTCCCCACTACTTTACAAAATCCGGATGAACAACCTCCACTCCAAATGCCTATCTTCGCACACTCAAACAGTTCTTGGAGCAATGATCAGCCGAAGAAATATCCGTGTAAAAGTGATGCAAACGGTCTATACCTCCGCTACATTAGAAAAAGAATTATTACCCCTGCTGGCCTCCGGTGAACCCCAAAAGATATTAAAAGCGCATTTTGATGAAACCCGCTCGCTGTTTGTCTACCTCATCTGGTTTTTAACAGAACTGGCACGTTATGCCGAAACCAGCGCCCAGCAAAGAGCTTCCAAACATTTACCCACAGCCGCCGATCTTAATGTGAATACAAAGATCGCCGGCAATGAATTAATATTGAAAATGCTGGACGACCCGGCACTGAAAGAACAGTTTAAACTGGAGAAACCGGAAGGGAGAAGCGATAATGAATTGCTTCGCAAAATATATAGCGCCTTGACAGAGACACCGGAATATAAAACTTATACAGCACAAGCCGCCCGTGATAAAGCAGAAGAAAAAAAAATAATAGAGTTCATACTTAACGACCTGATGCTTGCCAATGAATTATTTGTTTCCCATATCGAAGAAAGTTTTACCAACTGGGATGATGATGGCGAAATGATCGTACAACTATTGACCGGCTATCTGCAAAAACCCGGTTCCTATAATTTCAGGCAAATGATGAGCCCCGATAAGGAACAATTTGCCAGTAACCTTTTGCAAACCGTCCTGGAAAAAAATGAGTACCTGCAATCCCTGATCATTCCCAAGCTGAAGAACTGGGACCCGGAACGGATCGCCCTGCTCGACATGATCATGATGAAAATGGGGGTGGCCGAATTCCTTTATTTCGAAACCATCCCGCCGAAAGTGACCATCAACGAATACATCGATCTGGCCAAAGATTACAGTACCGCTCAAAGCGGCCAGTTTGTGAACGGCATCCTTGATAATATCCATAAAGAACTGGTAGCGGAAGGGAAGATGAAGAAGGTGGAGTATAAAAAGCCTTGAGCTGTGAGTTACGGGCTATGAGCTTCAAAGTTGGGGCTCGAAGCTCGCGGCTCACAGCTCGTAGCTTTCTCTTAGCTCATAGCTCAAAGCTTTTCTATACATTTGCATCCCCATAGCCCGGGCCGTCGGTCTATGCTGATCAAATTAGTAAGAAATGAAAAAAATAGTTGTCATCCTGGTTGTGATGGCGGGCTTTCTTGCCTGCAAACAAAACGATAATAAATCCGGGAGCGGAAAGCTTACCCAGGAAGAAAAAGAAAAGGCCGGAAAGGATTCGGCTAATTTCACTACTATTCAATGGATTGATTCGGTGGATAAAGACCTGGGCAAACTGAAAAAGGGTCAGTCAGTGGAAATTACCTATCGATTTAAAAACACAGGTAATAAAAACCTGATCATTGAAAATGTAACGGCACAATGTGGCTGTACGATCGTGGAACGACCCGACCAGGCATTTGCTCCCGGCGAAGAGGGACTGATCAAGGCGAAATACAACGGAAGCGGAAGCGGTGTTATATTGAAAAAAATAGATGTGGTAGCGAATACAAAGCCTGCAAAAGAACATTCCCTTTCTTTCACCGGAGAAATAAACGAATAAAAATAAAATAGCTTGAACGCAGGCTTCACTCAAACCAGGTAAATATGAAATCAATTACTTCTTATCTCACGGCTATACTGGCCCTGATCTTTTTTTCGGGTTGTGTTCCTCCCGGTGGAGATGGAAAAAGCAGCGGGTCTTCCGGTATGGGCGGATTCCAGTTCATTTTTTTAGGACTCATGATCCTTGTCTTCTGGATGTTCTTTATACGTCCACAGGCCAAGAAAGCCAAAAACCAGAAAACATTTATTCAAAACCTGGGTAAAGGCGATAAGATCGTCACGATCGCCGGTATCCATGGCACCATCAATAAAGTAAATGATGACGGAACCCTCCAGATTGAGATTAGCCCCGGCAGCTATATAAAAATAGAAAAGAGCGCCATCAGTATGGATTGGACAGCCGCGTTGAATAAACCGGTGGTGGTTGATAAAAAGTAAGACTGCCTTTGCAGGAATTGGGAATTTGGAATTTGGTGCCCACCTAATTCCCAATTACTAATTCCCAATTACTTTTTAATCAAAATGCTCAATCTAAAGAGGATTATCAATGTTACGTATCGGTTTAACAGGCGGGATCGGCAGCGGTAAAACCATTGTCGCCAGAATATTCGAAACATTGGGTATCCGTGTGTACTATGCCGATGAGGCAGCGAAAAGACTGATGAATACAAACACCGCATTGAAAGAGGCTATCCTTCAGCACTTCGGGTCTTCCGCTTATCAACAGGGAGAATTGGACAGGAAATGGCTCGCTTCCATTGTTTTTAATGACAAGGAAAAACTGGAA
>JADGPW010000019.1 GCA_017882265.1 Chitinophagaceae bacterium
GCAGTTGGGCAGTTGGGCAGTCGGCAGTCGGCAGTTGAGCAGTTGGGCAGTCGGCAGTTGGGCAGTCGGCAGTTGGGCAGTCGGCAGTTGGGCAGTCGGCAGTTGGGCAGTCGAGCAGTTGGACACCCGACCTTTGTTGGAATGGTATCTTTTATTAAAAGGCTGGAAAATAAAAAGGGCAAAATAGATTATGCCATTAGTTTGAGAGACGGGGGAAGGAATAAAATTTCCGGGAAAAAAATAGAATTTTATTGTATGACTGCCATCAATGATAACCCACAACTTTATATTTCCCCTTAATCATGCGGCGCATTTTCCATCACTTTAAAATAATGTAGCAGTCAGGGAAATAAGGCATCCATACTTTCTGCGATTTATAACGTATATACTAAAACAAAATACTGAGGTCATCCCATTTCATTACCATTACGATTCTCATTTTAATGACAATTTAGATTTTTCCTACTCGTATGGCTTTTCGGAATTGCCCCGTTTTTTAAGTGGTTACTGGTCCCCACCGGCTTATTAATTAAACAAACAAAAGTAAAAAAACAGGTAATCTCTTTAACCCAGCGGGATGCGTTTCCCATTTTCCGCCAGCCACATTTCAAATGATTGCAATTCCGGGTTTAGCTCTTTAGAAAACTTCACATCGCGAATGCTGTTACACACTTCATCAAAATCACGGTAAAACTGGAACATATTTCCCAGGTCATCAGCGCCGGGAAAACCAAAGCCGCGGTACTGTTCAGGTGTGATTTCATGGTAGGAGACCTCTTCGCCTAAAGTTGTTGACAGGGCTTTAGCCATTTCAGCACAGGTAAGTTGATCACCGGCAATACCCACCCTTTTACCAATTAATTCCTCTCCCTTTTTAAATATTCCATAAGCACATTTGCCGATATCAGCAGCAGCTATGCCCGCCATCTTTTTATCTCCCATCGGGAAGGTTATAGCCAGTTTACCATCTGCACCCCTCTTGGGTCCCATGCCAAAATAGATCAGGTTATCCCAATAATAGGAAGCCAGCAGAAAAGTAACCGGTATGCCCGCGTCAATAAAATATTGATCAGCTTCTCCTTTGCCATCAAAATGCGGGACCTTATATTTCCCATGCAGGGTTGGCATGCTGTTGTCAGAAAGCGGAACCCAGTTTCTTACATCCTCCAGGGTTGACCAGATGACATGTTTCAGACCGGCTTCTTTGGCCGCGGCGGCCATATTCTTTGCTTCAGCCATTTCTTTTTCCGGGGAAAGATGCGCCCAGAAAAAGGTAACAAAATAAGCACCATAAGCGCCTTTTAATGCCCGTTCCAGGCTTTCCTTATCATCAATATCGGCGGCTACAACTTCAGCACCCATGTTTGCGAGTTCCTTAGCCTTATCTGAATGTGGATCCCTGGTAACAGCACGAACCGAAAATCCGCTGTTAGGGTCCTGAAGAATTGCACGGGCGAGTCCTCCACCCTGGGCACCTGTTGCTCCGAATACTACGATCATCTTTTTTTGAGACATATATTTATTTTTAAAATTAGATTTCAAAGTAAGTGTTTTTTTTACATTTTGAGTCTTTGTTGATGTTTACCGGTGCCTTACAGGCGTTCGGATTTATTTACTCCAGGGAGTTGCAACAACGGCATCAAATGTTGCCAGGGAGTTGCTAAAGGTCATTTACATTTGTCCTTCAATCACAGAATAGATGCCCGGGAAAAAACAAAGGATACAAGCTTCTCCGGTGGCGGATATAATCCCCCCCGGAAATTATTTTGAGCAAAATCGTGCAGCAATATTTGACTGGACGGTGCTAACTACCAGTTTTCTACTGGGGTTTATTTTCCCGAGCCTGTCTGCTTTTTATTCGTATCACTGGTTTTCCTTTTGGATGCTGGGAGCGTTCTTATTATATATGATAGGTGCCTGGCTAAAACATCTCCCGCTATATACCCGGATGATACGGGAGGGCCGGTCGCCCGGCGGGATGTCCTTACTTCTGTTTTTACTGATCGGGCATTGGCTGATCCTGTTCACCGTTCTCTTGTTTGCTGCACCGGCCATACAAAAGATCATGCAACTACCTGGCAACCCGGAAAATGACCCGGTCAGTGGCTGGATTGTCCTGGTCAATATGCTGATCTCCTTATTTTGTACCTGGCTTGTTTTTCGGCATCAAAAAAGCTTAAAGCATCCCGGGAAATATTCGGCCAATAATTTATTCTACCGGGAGCTGGTAGCCGATATCTTTCTTTGTGCCAGTGTTTCCGTTCTCACTTTTGCTTTCTGGCAAAATGGTATCATGACGATATTCAATGGCAGGGCTTTCCACAGCTTTAGTGATGTATGGGCTTCCTTCCTTTTGCTGGCCATGGCCTATGTTCTTTTTTATTTACCGCTTCGCTATTTATACCTCGTAGAAGATCATTCCAGCAGGCAGACCTGGCGGCGTATGTTGTTCATCTTCGGTTTGCTGCTGGTAAGATCGGTATTCGTGATGCTGGAGAAGTAGTCCCTGTTGGCAATCCAAACAGTATGATTCATTTGCGCCTTTGACCAAAAAAGAAAGGTAATAATAGTAATACAATTAAGTTATGAAATACGCAAGGCAAATCTAAAGGTTGGTGTTTTCCGGTGCATCTGTAACATTTCAGTCTTCATTATTCAAAGAAGCAACAACAATAATAACCCGCTTTTAACGGGAAGGAATAACAACAAAGAGTACGCTAACGGGTCTATTAAAATAAGAGCGGTCATTCACCTTTATCTTCTTCCAGCCCATTATGGCTTTCACCTCCAAGACTATAATAATTATTTTCTTCATCTTCTTCGCCTATCATTTCATCGGCGTCGTCTAATTCTGCACCGGGTACATCCAGGTTTTCATTTAATGATAAAACGGGCTTTTTTTTATGCTTACCGGGAAGAGCATCCCCCTCAATAGTTTCTTTCTTCCCGTTACTATAAATATCCTCGCTGGCGGGGTACTCAGGATTGCCGGGTAAGGGTTCATTTTTTTTACCCTTGTTGACTTTTTTGTTTGAATTATTTTGCATAATTATTTTATTTATACTTCATTTTTTTAGATACTGCCATCCTTCATCACCAGCTTTAAGAACGCTATTCTTAGTTGCAAACCCACTCATTGGCAGCTCAGCAGCAACTGCTACTTTAAATGCGCTCTCAGCATCCAGGCCATTTTCTCATGTGTTTCCATCAGGCCCGTGATGAAATCACTGCTGCCCGCATCCTTCCATTCGGTGGCATACCGCTCTATATTTTCCCGCAGGTGAATAATGATGGTCTGATGGTCTTCCAGTAATGATTTCATAAACCCGGAACTGTTATTTTTTTCCCTTGATTCTTCGGTGAGGTGTGTTTCCTTTAAAAAGCCCGCAAGCGTTGCTTCCGGATAGTGGCCGATGGTGCGTATACGTTCGGCAATATCATCAATGATCGATTCAATTTGCTTATACTGTTCTTCAAAGAACCGGTGTATGGTAAGAAAGTCCGGGCCTTCCACATTCCAGTGTGCATTACGGGTTTTAATATACAGTAAATGTTCGTCTGCCAATAACCTGTTGAGCGAATGCGCCACTTCTGCACTGTTTGCGGGCTTAATACCAATGTCTGTTTTCATGATTTAAAAATTTATTATGATTAAATATTGTCAATAAAAATCTATACCTGCAACTCCTACTATTTTAACAGGGTTTTCCAGTTCCTTTTGTAAACAGGCAGCAACAGTTTCAATAAGCTGTTACTCCTTCAGTTGTTACTCCATCAAACTCCTCTGCATAAGCTACAGCCTCTGCTTTGGTAGTTCTTACGAGACCATCTTTATGATGAGCAGGAGAATAAATAATAATCCGGACTCCCTTTTATCTCTCCTTCCAGGCATGATTGCCATATCCTATGGTGGAAGGAATTAATCACTCTATTTACACTCCACTATTTAATTAACAAATTAACCTGATAATGTAAAGATTTTCAATGATTTCAATCAGAGAAATCATTGATAATTATCAATACATTTTATCTGGGTTTACCGGGCCGGCGGTGGACATTTAAACGGGTTGAATAATAGCTGTCTGTGATTTTCGTTTATTGTTTCCTTCCCTGTTTAATTTTTATACAATTATTTGGAATGGCTGATTGCTTTTTGTACTACCGGTGCTACTTTAGTTCCAAACAGCTCAATGGATCTCATGGTCATTTTATGCGGAACATTGCCTACACTTGCCTGTGCCAGGAAACGGGTATTGCCAAACAAATCATGTTCATATAAGATTTTATCGATCACTTGTTGTACACTGCCTGTCATCAACGCGCCTTTTGGCGATCGGGAATATTCAAACTGTTGGCGTGAAAGTGGGGGCCAGCCTCTTTCACGGCCAACCCGATTCATCATAACAGCATAATAAGGATAAAATTCATCGGCTGCTTTTTGTGAATCTTCCCCAATGTATACATGGTTGTTGATCCCCATTTGCAGCAGGTTCATATCCTTTCCATTCTTTTTAGCTGTTTCTTTATACAGGTTTACAAATGGCACGAATTGTTCGGGTAACCCGCCAATGATCGCCAATATCAATGGCAAGCCCAATGTAGCTGCCCTTACGGCAGAGGCGGGAGTACCGCCGGCTGCGATCCAGATAGGAATGGAGCTTTGATAGGGCCTGGGATAAACACCAAGGTTCTCAATGGATGGACGGTGTTTCCCTTTCCAGGAGATCTTTTCACTTTTATTCAGCTTCAATAAGAGGTCCAATTTTTCCGTAAACAACTCATCATAATCCCGCAGGTCATAGCCAAATAAAGGGAATGATTCAATAAAAGAACCCCTGCCCGCTATGATCTCTGCACGCCCACCTGATAAAAGATCTATGGTGGCAAAATCCTGGAATACACGTACCGGGTCATCTGAACTAAGCACCGTTACTGCGCTTGCAAGTTTAATATTTTTGGTGATCACCGCCGCGGCACCCAGTATTACAGCGGGTGATGATACAGCATAATCCGGGCGATGGTGTTCGCCCACAGCAAATACATCCAACCCTAATTGATCAGCTAATTGAATTTCTTCCAGCAGGTCTTTAATGCGTTGATGTCCATTTATACCTCTTCCCGGCAGCGTTTCAGGTTCCATGTCAGCAAAAGTTATCAGGCCTAATTCCATTGTTTATTTATTGAAGAGAATTTTTAATTCATCCTGTGTTTATAAATTCTTAACGGACCTGGGTCGCAGGCCCATGCCAGCTACCCTACGGTTGTAAATTTCTTACTTTTAACGAAGGTCAATGTGAACACTAAGCGCAGCTAACTGCAAATTTTATTCCCGGCTTAATCATGCGGTGCATTTTCCATCACTTTAAAATAATGCAGCAGCCAGGGAAATAAGGCATCCATACTTTCTGCCGCACCTCTTGTGGAACCGGGCAATGCAAGGATAAGTGTGTTTCCTTTTAAACCGGCGAGACTTCTTGATAACATGGAATAAGGCATATGCTCCTGCCCATAACTCCTCGCGGCTTCCGCTATACCGGGAATTTCGCGGTCCAGCATCGGGCGTATAGCCTCCGGCGTTACATCCCTTTCCGAGAGACCCGTGCCCCCGGTAATAATGATAAGATCCGTGGCCTTATCGCAGAGTGCCTGTACTTTTTCCTGAATAATTATTACTTCATCAGGAATAATCAGGTAGTCTGAAATGATGAGGTTATATTTTTCCAGCTTCCCGATAATGGCCTTTCCCGAAAAATCCTGTTTTGCACCGGCAGCAATACTATCCGAACAAACCACGACAGCCGTTTTGACGGGGCGCTCCGGTTGATCCGTGTATTGCGATCTGCCTCCTTTCTTCTGCAGTAATTTAATGGCTGTTATCTCCAACCCATTATCTATTGATTTCAACCCATCATAAACAGTAAGCGCTGCTACCGAGGCGCCGTGAAGAGCTTCCATTGCCACGCCTGTCTTATAAATGGTATGAACTTCCGCTTCGATAATGATCTCCAATCCTTCTACCCGGTGTGAAATGGAAGCAAACTCTACCGGTAACGGATGACAATCCGGAATCACATCGCTGGTTTTTTTAATGGCGAAGAGCCCGGCTACCCGGCTGGATTCAAAAATATCTCCCTGAGGAATGGCTTTATTGTTGATGGCATCAATAGTAGCGGCAACACTTACCCGAACGATAGCCTGTGCAATGGCCCGGCGGTGCGTTTTGATTTCATCTGTGATATTCTTCATTTTTCCCTTTTCATTCCCCGACCTTATTTAATTCATTCTTGTATTTCCCCTTACTCTTCCGGATATTCACAGCCACCACTTTGTATTCGGGGCACATGGCTTCGCTGTCACTGATATCAGAAGTAAGGTCGTTCATCTTTATATCTGGAAAATGAAAAGTGGAAGAAAGAATGCCTGCTTTTACTTCGTCCGTGATATGCGCCTTTACATCGATCTTACCACGGGCCGATATCACGCAAACCATATCTCCTTCCCTGATCAGGTGACCAGCCGCATCGGCCGGGTTGATCATCAGCACATCATCGGTGACTATAAGGGCATTGCCGGTGCGACGTGTCATGGTCCCGCAATTATAATGTTCCAGCTCGCGGTTGGTGGTAAGTATATAAGGAAATTCTTTCCCGTGGTTTACGATCTCTTTGGTTTCTATAAAGTCGGCCGACTGGAATTTTCCTTTCCCCCTTTTGAAACTGCCTATATGCAGGGTTTCCGTATCCGTTCCATCCGGCAATACAGGCCATTGCTTGCCATTTTCACCTAATTCATCCCATTTTACACCGGCAAAAAAGGGTACGATCTTTGAAATTTCCTCCAGCATGGTGGCAGGATCATAATCGGGTTGAGCATACCCCATCCTGTTCATGATATCCACAATGATCTGCCCGTCCACTTTGGTGCCTTCAATCGGTTCTACCACTTTTTGTACCCGTTGAATGCGACGTTCTCCATTTGTAAAAGTGCCGCTCTTTTCCAGGAAGGATGCCGCCGGTAATACCACATGGGCCAGCTTCGCGGTCTCGGTCATGAATAGTTCCTGCACGATCAACAGGTCCAGTTTACGCAATGCACTGATCACATGTTGCGTATTTGGATCAGTTTGCACATTGTCCTCACCCATCAGCCAGAGCGCTTTTAATTTTCCATTCAAAGCTGCGTCATACATCTGCGGGATCTTATACCCAACATGCAGGGGTAATTTAGCATGATAAAAATCTTCATACAAATGATGGTTTTCCGCGTTGGTGATATCGAGGTAACCCGCGCCCTGGTATGGCTGGCACCCCATATCAGCAGCACCCTGCACATTGTTCTGACCCCGCAGCGGATTCACACCTACACCGGGCTTTCCGATATTGCCGGTGATCATGGCCAGGTCGGCGATCAACATCACGGTATAAGTACCCTGCGAATGTTCGGTGACACCTAATCCGTGAAACGACATGGCATTGGCAGCGCTTGCATATGCGATCGCGGCCTGTCTCGCGAGATGCTTATCCACGCCACTGATCTTTTCCATTTCATCCATATCCATTGCCAGGATATGATCTTTAAATTCTTTATATCCTTCTGTGCGGGATGCAATAAATTGGTTGTCTTCCAATCCTTCCCGGATAATATAATACAACAACATGTTCAGTACCGCCACATTGGTACCCGGGCGAAGTTGTAAATGATAGGTAGCATACTTCGCCAGTTCTGTTTTGCGCGGATCTATTACAATAGAAGTGCCCTTGATCGCAAACTGTTTCAGTTTAGCTCCTGTTACCGGATGCGCATCGGTGGGGTTAGCCCCGATCACCATAATACAGTCTGTATATTCCAGGTCAATGATGGAATTAGTTGCGGCGCCCGTACCAAACGTACGTTGCAAGCCCAGGGCCGTAGGTGAATGACAAACACGGGCACAACTGTCAATATTGTTAGTACCAATAACCGCCCGGATGAATTTCTGCATCAGGTAATTCTCTTCGTTGGTACAACGGGCAGATGAAATGCCGGCAATATAATCAGGGCCAAAATCATTTTTTATCTGTGTAAGCTGTCGCACAATAAAATCGTAAGCTTCCTCCCAGCTGGCAGGAACCAGTTCGCCATTCTTCCTGATCAGCGGAGTCCGTAAACGATCCGGGTGATTGTAAAATGAAAAGGCGAAGCGGCCTTTCAGGCAGGTATGCCCTTCGTTTACTTCGGCATCATAAGGAGCCTGAATGGATTTTACTTTCCCATTTACAACGGCTACATCCAGGTTACACCCCACACCGCAGTAAGTGCAAATGGTCCTGACCTTTTTATCGGCAATAATAGATTTGGATTCAAACACATCAGAAATGGCAGAAGTAGGACAAGCCTGTGCGCAGGCGCCGCAGCTCACACAATCTGAATCAAAAAATGAATCGTTATAACTTTTTACAATATGGCTGTCAAATCCGCGGCCGGCCATACTCAGTACAAACTCACCCTGCACTTCATCACAGGCCCTGACACAACGAAAGCAATTGATACATTTTGAAAGATCGGAGGTCATATAAGGATGGGCCAGGTCTTTCTTTTTATCCAGGTGATTTTTCCCGGCCGGGTAACGGACATCCCTGATACCCACTTTAGCGGCTACGGTTTGCAGTTCACAATTATTATTCACCTCACAGGTAAGGCAATCCAGTGGATGATCGGTTAAAACCAGTTCGATAATATTCCTACGCAACCGCGTGATCCGTTCACTATCGGTGCTGATATAAGAACCCGCGATCACCGGTGTGTGACAGGAGGCCTGAACTTTGGCAGGACCATTTTTCACCAGGGCTACATCCACGCTACATACCCGGCAGGAACCAAATGGATCGAGATTGGGTGCATCACACAAAGTGGGTATAACCTCCTTGCCGATATGCCTTTTTACAAAACCGAGTATGGTATCACCCTCCTCAAAGGGATACAACCGGTCATTGATATATGCTGTGCGTTCCATTCTGTTATTTACTGAAATACGGCGACAATTCTTCCTCAAAATAATTCATTGCATTCTTAATAGGGAGCGGAAGTCCTCCTCCCAGGGCACAGAGTGATCCGGTCTCCAGTGTTTCCAACAGATCATTCATCAGGCCGGTATCAATCCGGTAATTTCCACCTTGTGCTTTTTCCAGCATTTCAGCCCCTCTTGTTGAACCCAGCCGGCAAGGAAAACATTTACCGCAACTTTCATGCGCGGTAAACCTGAACAGGTGTTCCAGGTATTGGATCAGCGGGTAATCTTCCGGGATACAAACGACAGATGCATGGCCCAGTAAAAAACCTTCTTTGGCAAAGGAGTCAAAATCCACAGCCAGGCTATTAATCTTATGTACAGGCACCAGTCCTCCCAGCGGCCCGCCGATATGCATGGCCTTGACCGGTTTCCTGAATCCACCACCCAGTTCATTGACGACAATGTGCAAGGGTGTTCCCATATCAACTTCGTATATCCCCGGCCGGTTGAAATAACCATCCAGTGAAATTAATTTGGTACCACTATCTTTCGCTGTGCCAATGCTTGCAAATGCTTTTCCCCCACGCTGCATGATATACGGAAGATTGGCCAGGGTTTCCACATTGTTTACCACGGTAGGTTTATTGAATAATCCCTCCTGGGTGGGATAAGGAGGACGTACCCTTACTTCGGGACGTTGTCCTTCGATGGATGATAGCAGGGCCGTCTCTTCACCGCAGATATAGGCGCCCTGTGCTTTTATCACTTTAAATTCAAATGAAAATCCGGAGCCATTAATATTTTCGCCAACAAGATTTTCTTTTTGTAAGGTTGCAATACATGAATCGATGATATCTATTGATTCGGGATATTCTCCACGAATATAGACCACCCCATAAGCCGCCCCGGTGATATAACCCACTATCATCATTCCCATCAACATGGCATGTGGGCGTTGTTCCATGATATAACGATCTGAGTAAGCCCCGGGATCCCCTTCATCAGCATTGCAAACAATAAATTTAGTTCCAGGGGGCATCTTCCTGCAGGCGTCCAGCTTATACGCAAGAGGAAACCCCGCTCCACCACGGCCACGTAGACCAGAAAGACTGCATTCAGCCAAAAGAGAGTCAGGTGTTCTGCCAAGACAATCAATAAATATTTTATAATAGGCCTTTACTTCCCCATACTCACTGGTAAGTACAGGTGTACCATAACTGGCAACATGGTATTGGTCAGGGCTGGCGGATGATCCCTTTTTGATATTGTCAATCTGATCAATATCATCCCCCGAATAATTTTTCCCATTAACATGAAAAGCATTGTTCTCGTGACACCTCCCCAGGCAGCACATCTCACCAGTTTCTTCCGCCGTAAAATGTTCGCTTAATGCAGCCTGCAGTTTGTTTTGAGTTCCTGCTGTCAAACAGGCGCTGCCATTACAGATATATACTTTCTTCCCTTTATTGCCCGGTTTCAAAAAATCATAAAATGAAACCGATCCATATACATTGGCTTTGCCGATAAGAAATTCGGAGCGGAGTAGTTCCATATCATCCATACCGGGTGTGCCGGTTGCTTTAGCCGCAAAGCCCAGCTCTTCGAAAAGATTTTTCGCAAGGCCCTTACGGCCCGAGAGATCACTTAAATTTTTCGACATGCCATTCACTATTAACGGGCCCTGTAACCATTCCATCCTGCGCATTTAATACCTGCCCTGCGTTTGAATACACGGTTAACTTTTTATTCCTGCAAAATGCCATTAAACTGATACCGGCTTCTTCCGCCTGGTCCACCGCAAGGGTGGAAGGCGCGGATACGGCGGCCAGGAACGGGATACTTGCGGCTTTCGCTTTGGTGACGATCTCATAGGAGATCCTCCCACTCACGGTAAGGCATTTCACTTTATCTAATAAGTTATTATTGATCAAAAAACCGATCACTTTGTCTACAGCATTATGCCTGCCAATATCTTCCTGCACAGAAAGCAATTCGCCGTCAATGGTAAATGCCCCGGCAGCATGTGTTCCACCAGATTGTTTGAAAGCTTTTTGTTGGTTGCCTACCTGGTCAAACATCTCTGTTACCAACGAAGGATCCAAAACCTCTTTATTTAGAACGCGTTCCGTTTCTGTCTCATCCAGCGAAGTTTTTCCGCAGATCCCGCAGGAGGAAGCTGAGATCACATTACGGGTGCCGGCAAAATCTTTCAATACCAGGTGGGGTGGGATCAACACATTTACAGAGGTGATAAAACCCTCCTCGTTCCTGCCGGTAATATCAATAACAGGATGATCAGTTATGCTACGAAAAATATTTTCGGAAAACAACAATCCCCTCACGAGGTCGCTTTCATTACCCGGGGTTTGCATCGTAACGGTAAAGGGTATGCCATTCACCGCGATGGCCAGCGCCACTTCAATGGCGAGTATATCTTCTACCGGTGAAAATTTACCCTCATTATAGAATATCCCGGTATACCGCTCGGTATTCATTGTTAGTAAAAGATGACAATGAAGTTACGATAAACCCGTGATAACTCCATTATTATCAATGTCCATTCCTTCGGATGCCGGCACTACAGGCAGACCCGGCATACGCATCATTTCACCCAATATGGGTATTACAAATCCAGCGCCGGCTGCCACTTCAAACTCCCTTACATTAATGGAGAAGTTTTCCGGTCGGCCGATCTTCTTTTCATCATCCGAAAATGATTTCTGCGTTTTGGCCATACAAACCGGCAGTCCATCAAAACCATTTTTGACCAATGCCTTTAGTTGCGCCAACGCTTTCAGTGAATAGGTCACCTGGGAAGCACCATATATTTCCGTAGCAATGAGCATAATTTTAGCTTCAATAGAAAGGCTCCAATCGTATAATGGATGGTAGGCATTCACACCACTCTCAATGCTTTCCAACACCGCCCCTGCGAGATCCGTAGTGCCATCTCCACCGAGCGACCACCCTTTTGATACCACGGCATTCACACCCAGGGATTGACATTTCATTTTCACAAAATTTATTTCTTCATCCGTATCTGAATAGAAATGATTGATCGCCACCACCGGGATCAATCCGAATTTTTTACAATTTTCAATATGTTTCTCCAGGTTCTCAAAACCTTTTGTTACCCGGGATAAACTCGGAGTATTGTACTCTTCCTTTTTGGCGCCGCCATGATGCCGAAGAGCCCTGATCGTGGCTACTAATACCAATGCTTTTGGTTTTAACCCGCTGACCGGGCATTTGATATCGAGGAATTTTTCTGCTCCAAGATCCGCGCCAAAGCCTGCTTCCGTTACCACATAATCACATAAGGACATACCTGTTTTTGTCGCGATAATAGAATTAGTGCCCTGTGCAATATTACCAAAGGGTCCACCATGTATGATAGCGGGGTTACCTTCCAAGGTTTGAACCAGGTTGGGTTTGATGGCATCTTTCAGCAGCAATGCCATGGCGCCCTGTGCTTTTAATTCACGGGCAAATACAGGTCTTTTATCAAAAGTGTACCCGATAAAAATATTGCCCAGTCTTTTTTTAAGATCATCAAAATCCTTCGCCAGGCATAAAATGGCCATCACCTCCGAAGCTGCCGTTATATTGAATCCGTCTTCGCGGGGAATGCCATTACCCGCGCCACCGATACCGATAATGATATACCGTAAAGAGCGGTCATTCATATCCATCACTCTTTTCCAGACAATGGTCCGCTGATCAATATGCAGGTTATTGGTTTTATTCTGAATATTATTATCGATCAATGCAGCCAATAAATTATTTGCTTTCTCAATAGCGGAAAAATCCCCGGTGAAATGAAGATTGATATCCACCATCGGGATCACTTGCGAATAACCTCCCCCGGCAGCGCCGCCCTTCATTCCAAAAACTGGTCCCAATGAAGGTTCCCGTAACACCACGATCGCTTTTTTACCCATCTTATTCAGCCCATCGGTGAGGCCGATCGAAACGGTGGTTTTGCCTTCTCCCGCCGGGGTGGGATTAATGGCTGAAACCAGTATAAGGTTGCTCTTCGCTACCTTTTCTTCATTGATCAGGCTGAGCGGCAACTTGGCCTTATTCTTACCATAATATTCCAGGTCATCCGGGCTGATGGATAAATTGGCTGCAATTTCCTTGATATGCCGAATTTTGGCATGCTGCGCAATTTCAAGATCGGTTAATGTTTCCTGACTTATCATATATGTATATTGATTGATGCTTTTTCAAAATCTTCGGGGGTATTGATATTGACAAAGAAGGAGTCTCCAAACAAAACATTATCGCTGGTATCTATTTTGAACAGGTCAAAATGGGTTACCAGCTTATACAATGAAAGAATGCCCTGCCGGATCAGTTCCTGCCACCGGGGCAAACATGATCTTGCATAAACGGCAACCATCGGTTCCTCCTTCCCATCGTGAACAGGCAAAATGATCTGTGCCTGCGTGGCGTAATTAATAATAAATTGGATAGCTGCAGTTGTTACAAATGGCATATCACAACTGACAATAAAGTTTGCAGGTGAGGAAGTATGCGTTAAAGCCGTATAAATTCCCCCGGCAGGGCCAATATCTTTGATCTTGTCAGCAATGACTTCCAACCCGAATGCGGTATAAGCCGGGTTATCAGAAACAATAACGATCTTTTCAACAGCCGGTTGCAATTGTTCAATGATCCGTTGAATAATGGGTTTGCCTTTAAATACCATCAATCCTTTATCGGTACCCATTCTTGAGCTTTTGCCCCCGGCAAGAATATACCCTGTAACTGTATTTTGTTTATTGTCTGGCAAATTACCCGATTAAGTGATCATAGTTTTTATTCATTTCCTGGCAGGAAAAATCATTTTACAATTTTAAAAGGTAGGAGAAATCAGCTGCAAAATATTTATTTTCAAAACATATTTTCCGGTGTTAACCTTATAGACCGGTTCCCCAAGGCAATTGTATGAGTTATTTGCACACAGAGGACGCAGGGCACGCTGAGAACAAATATTAACTTAAAACTCTGCCAGCTCTTTATCCTCTGCGCGGGATTTTTTTCAGCCTGAGAAATTACTCTGTATCCCAACATTTGAACTTTATCCTTCCACAAACAGTTTTTCAAAACTCCTCTCCAGGAAAACCCTGATCATTGCCCTCCTGTAATTCCTGGAAAATATTTCATTGTCAATAGCCTTTGATCTTTTTAGTGCCTGTGTAACCAGTACTTCTATATCGCTGTTCCGGCTTCCCCCCACAATAACCGGTTTAGGATCAACGCCACCTAAAACAATCTTTACCTTCCCATTCTTATTGAGAGAAACCACAGTGGTCAGGGAAGTAAAGTCCATACTTTCCCGTTGCCGGAGTTTATTAAATACAGAATGAAATTCCTGGTGTAAAGGCAGACCTATAGATGTGATGACAGCGTTCCTGTCCAGGTTCCGCGGGCGGACCCCATCGCCGGTATAAATATCTTCCAGTTTTATTCTTCGTACTCCTTCGGGGTCACTTATTTCAACCAGGGCATCCAGGCTGATCAGCGCCGGAGCCATATCAGAAACAAATTCAGAGTAACAATGCTTTATACTTCCGGTGGCAATGCAGATATTCCCTTCGCATTTCAAACAAAAACCTACTGCATTCCGCCACCAGTCAGATTGGTTATAAAAAATACAGCGGTTTTCACACAGAATATTTCCTCCTACCGTAGCGGTCCTCCTGATCAACGGTGAACCCACTGCATGAGCCGCTTCAATTACAACCGGGAACTCATTGGCAATTTCGATATGGTTTTGTAAATCATGCAAAGCCACCAGGGATCCGATCATTAAATAGTCCCCATCTTTTTTAACCTCTTTCAACGCATGGATGCCGCTTAGATCAATGAGACATGATGAAGTTTCATTTCCCTGGAACCGGTTGACCATCACATCCGTTCCTCCCGCCAGGAAACGAAAATCGTTTTCAGCATGAACAGCCATGTTTATTGCTTCGTGAACCGAAGCGGGTTGCAGGTATGTTTTATGTACTGTCATTTTAATAATTACTATCCCGGGATTTAATGACTAACCACTTCTGTTTTTGAAAGTGAATTGCTTTTCATATTCTTCAAAATGTTCTCAGCGCTGATCGGCAATTTGGTTATCCTGACACCCACCGCATCAAAAACAGCGTTGGCTATGGCCGGGATAACCGGGTGTAAAGCACCCTCCCCACATTCCTTGGCGCCAAATGGCCCCTCGGGATCTATCGTTTCAATTATGTTCGAATGAATGGGGGGTGTATCCAGCGAAGTAGGGATCTTATAGTCAAGGAAATTACCATTTAAGAGTAACCCGTTATAATATCTTAACTGTTCGCTTAATGCCTGTCCCATGCCCATATGCCAGGAACCTTCCAATTGTCCTTCTACCGCCAGCGGATTGATCGCTTTGCCGCAATCATGAGCTCCCCATATGTTTAGTATTTTAACCAACCCCGTTTCAATATCCACTTTCACTTCAGCCACTACGGCACCAAAACTATATGAGGGACTTAGTCCCGCCCCGGCTCCTTTGAAATCACCGCCTAATTTTGGCGAAATATATTTCCCACTCACGGTAATAGCCCCACGGTTGGCAATAGCGATATCAATCGCTTCCTTCCATGTTAAATTCACTTTTTTATCATAGGTAAAGACCCTGCCCCCTGAAAAATTAAGTTTATCAGGAGACACTTCTTCTTTTATCGAAACAGCCTTACTAATTTCTTTTTTTAGATTTTCTGCCGCCATCATCGCTGCATTCCCGGCCATAAACGTGACGCGGCTTGAATAAGACCCCAGGTCAACAGGAGTAAGTAATGTATCGGCAGCGAGTACAAAAACATGGTCCATGGTTATGCCCAAAACCTCGGCGACGATCATGGCCAGCATCGTATCGCTTCCCTGCCCGATATCGCTGGCCCCGGAACTGATCAACACCCTTCCGTCAAAATCAATTTTACAATGCACTACGGATTGTGGCATCTCATTACGGATAATAGGTAATGCACTTCCACTGATGAAAAATCCGCAACCCACACCAAGACCCTGCCCATTGGGTAATTTACCATACCTATTTTTCCATTGGGACTGTTCCATTACTTTCAATAGCGACTCACGGCTTCCGTTGGAAGTGATCCGGTATTGCCCAACAGTTAAAGTATTGGATGGCATAAAATTTTTCAGTCTCATTTCACAGGGGTCCATTTTCATCTGATGCGCCAGGTCATCAATCAGGCTTTCGGTTGCAAAACGGGAATTCACCGCGCCATGTCCTCTCATGGCCCCACATTGCGGTTTGTTAGTATACACACGAAAGGTTCTGAATCCAAAGTTTTCAATGGCATAAGGAGCCTGTAGTAACACCCCATTATAATAAGAGGTTACCACGCCAAAACTTCCATAGGCTCCGCCGTCTATGGCAATATCAGCATCTAGTACTTTCAGGTAACCATCCTGGTCAGCGCCTAATTCAAGTATCATTTTAGTTGGATGCCTTCCATGATTGGAGAGAAAAACTTCTTCGCGGCTGAATCTTACTTTAACCGGGCGACCGGTTTTCATAGCCAGCCAGGAAATGATCATTTCGTGTGGAAAGGGATCGCTCTTTCCCCCAAACCCACCGCCCACAAAGGGTTTGATAACACGGACCTTACTCAGCGGGATCTTTAGCACTTTTGACAAAGCCCGGTGCAGGTAATGCGGAACCTGGGTGGAGGTATATATCGTCAATCCGTTTTCATCCCAATAAGCAGTAGCAGCATGAGGTTCGGTAAAAGCATGGGTAACTCCGTCAAATTCAAATTCCATTTTACTCCGGAAGCTGGCCTGGCTTAATCCCAGTTGCTGGTCCCCAAAACGCAATTCAGCTTTCTTATGAATATTGTTATTGAATTTCGTATGAGAATGAATCTTTTCATCAGTACCAATGTCATGCAACGATTCATCTATTTCAAGAAAGGATCTAAGAGCTTTGTAATTTACCCTGATCAACCGGCAGGCCGCCACAGCAATTTCTTCCGTTTCAGCAGCTACTGCTGCCACGATCTCGCCAATATACCTCACCTTATCAATGGCCAGCGCGGTTTCATCCTGGGAAATGGGTAACACGCCGAATTTTTCCGGTAATTCGCTGCCCGTTACTATATACTTCACCCCATCCAATTGCAGTGCCCGTGAAGTATCTATATTTTCAATGACCGCATGAGGTAAAGGAGATCTTAGAAATTTACAATGCAAAACATTTTTGATCCTGATGTCATCGGCATATTCCGCAATGCCCTGTACTTTTTTGGTGGCTTCGATATAAGGATGCCCTACTCCAACGATCCCAGAAACGGAAGACCTGCGGGGCTCAGTATCAGTTGATTTGTTATGGGGATGAATGGTTTCCGCAACCGCTTCAATAATTTTTTTGTATCCTGTACACCTGCAAAGGTTGCCGGATAAAGCTTCGCGGATCTCCTGGACAGAAGCGCCAGGGTTTTTCCTGACAAAATCCAATGAGGTCATTACCATCCCGGGTGTACAAAACCCGCATTGAATAGCTCCTTTCTCTACCATCTTTTTCTGCAATAAATGCAATTCACCAGGTCCGGCAACACCTTCGATGGTTGTTACTTCAGCCTGATCACATCGCATGGCGGGTGTAATACAACTCAACACGGGCTCATTATTCACCAATACGGTACAGGCGCCGCAACTTCCCTGTTCACAACCGATCTTGGTGCCTGTCAACCCGATCTTCTCACGCAATACATGGGCAAGTGTTTCATGTTCATCGATCAACAACTCATGTTGTTTATTATTTACCTGTAGTTTAATTGATCTCATTTTTTTTCTATATCTTTTATATAACCCGAAATAATCGATTGGTTTTTAAAGGCAAAAAATAGAAATTTTAACCTGTTATAAAGACCCGATTTTCGTAGACTATTAGCTATTATCTGGTACCTTCTATCTGCTCTGTACTTTTACCAGCTTACAATTTAATATGTCCCGGAGGGACATTTCATGGGTAGCTACCAAAAATGTTAAGTCGGTAAACGTTCCATAGGAACGTATCGTGCTAACGTCCATTTGAAAAAAAGCACGACGTGTTCCTCCGGAACACTTCCAATCCTTCTGAATCTTTTCTACCCATGATGTGTTCCGCTGGAACACTGATTGCATTCCCACTTTTATATAAGAAATAACAATCAATTGGTTTTCCCTGACAAAGATCTAAGTTATTTAGCCGGTGATAAAGGCCCAATTCTCGTAGCCTATCCAATAGGAATTATTTTATATCCCGGCACCAATGCTTTTTCCCCCATCCACATAAATGGTTTGCCCGGTGATAAAATTAGTATGGGGGGAAACCAGGAATGAAACCATATGCGCTACATCTTCAGGTTTGCCCATGGTTTTTGTGGGTTGTGCCCCCACCAGTTTTTCCAATACTTCTTTCTTTAATTCCTTAGTTAGCGCTGTGTCAATTAATCCCGGGGCTACCGCATTCACTGAAACATTGTAGGGGCCTAACTCAAGTGCCAGGGCTCTTGTCAGGCCGATAATACCCGCCTTGGAGGCCGAATAATTGGTTTGCCCCTTGTTACCCATCCAGGCACGCGAAGAAATATTCAGGATGCGTCCTGCTTTTTGTTGTTTCATTATCCTGGCCGCTTCGCGACACATCAGCCAGCTGCCTTTAAGATTGATCTTTATAACCAGGTCAAAGTCGGCCGAGTCCATATTCCAGATCATATTGTCACGGATAATACCGGCATTGTTCACCAGTACATCTATTTGTCCATAGGACTTTTCTATAGATTGAAACAACGCTTTCACCTGGCTTTCGTCGCTGATATCCGTCAGATAAAAAGCCGCTTTGTCGGTCCCGATTTCCGCTAGAGTTTTATTTCCGCTGATTGGATCTACATCGACCAGCAAGACAAATAACCCGTCGGCTACGAGCCGTTGGGAAATAGCTTTACCGATCCCATTTGCGGCTCCTGTTACTATCGCGATCTGTTTCTCCATAATTAATTTCCCGGCTTATACCAGCGTTTCATAGGAAACAAAATAATCCCTGTACGCTTCCCGGGTATTGATATTTGCCAATATATTTTCATCCGGCCACGCCAGTTGAATTTTTGTAAAAGAATTTAGTTCATTACGTAAATGATGGTCATGCCCATTCAATGATAATAAATGCCCCACAATATCATAGCTTAACAAAACGGGATGCCCGTCTTTATTAAGGCAGACCGGGACAACAAAACCAGCGGCCCGGGAAGCCCTGATCATTTCCCGTAACAAAGAGCTTGAGATAAAAGGATTATCGATATTCTGAATAAAACACAAGGGGCTGTTTACCTTTTTTAAACCCTGCTGAATGGAGTAAAACCTGCCCTTTTCGGGAAACCGGTTGACAACCAGTTCAATATTATTACCCAGGTTTTCGGCCAAAAGAATGGATCGGGTACTCTGTTCAATGATAGAACTTATGACCAGGATAATTTGGTTGATACCAGTATCAATATAGTCCTCCAATATTTTCTCCAGGAAATTCCTGCCATCATCAAAGGGTAAAAATAATTTTGGATAATTCATCCGGGATGAATTTCCCGCGGCCAGGATAACAACTGAAACAGGATTTGTTGATCTCATTTTCCCTGGTATTGAACTTTTTTTCCTATAGAAGTGAGTCCCAATAAAGCATCTGAGGTTGAAAATATTTCATTCATATAATCAAGTTCAGAACCGCAACCTTTCCCGCCATCAATTAATTTATCAGCAAGCCTGATGGCGACCGGCGCTTTATAGGAAATGGTCTTTACAATTTTATCCGCTTCTTCGTTGGTCAATGATTGATCAGCAAATGTTTTTCCCAGGATCTCCACCAATGAATTCTTTTCGAAGAAGTCTTTAATATGCTGCCATTTTTCTGGCAGTACTTTATGCGTGATCGCTGGTAATGGCTGGTTCCCCGACATAATTTCCATGCCCTCATCAACAGAAATTACTTTATCAATCAACCCGATCTCTTCGGCTTCGCCGGCCGAAAGCATTTTGCCGGTGTGTATGAGATATTTGCTTAATCCTTTTCCGATCCTGTCAGCACAGCGCTGCGTACCACCCAGGCCCGGGTAAATGCCGATACCTGTTTCCGGGAAAGCAAATTGCGCCCCGGGTAAAGCCAGTATCATATCCGCGCATAAAGCCAGTTCCAGGCCACCCCCAAGGGTAAGCCCATTAATAATGGCGACTACTTTTTTTGCCGAATGATCAATGCGTCTGAATACTTTATGTCCGTGCGACGAGAACAGTTCAATATTGCCAATCTGATGTGCCTGAATATTTTTTACAAAGAATTTTATATCCGCCCCGGCTACAAAGGCCTTTCCTGAACCGGTTATGAATATCGTGGCTACATAAGGATCAGTATCCGCATCATTAAATTTCCGGGAAAGTTCCTCCACCATTTTTTCACTCAATGCATTCAGGTGCTCCGGCTGATCCATAGTGATGGTGGCAAACGGGTATTTCGTTTCAAGTCTTACCAGCTCTATCTCCCGGAATTCTTCACCAAGAGTCGATGGGATCTTCATTCCATATATTTCAGCAACCTGGGTCACCAGGCGATTGACTTCCGCATTACCTGCCTGGTTCATCAGGTCAATAGGCCCTTCTTTCCACTGTAACCCGATCTTTGCTCCCCGGTTAAGATGCGTGGGAGAAGTAACTTTTTCTTCAAGGATCTGCGCACACACAAAGAAAACAATACCCAGCATCCTGTCGCTGATCATTTTTTCTATTTGGGGATCAACCTTATCAATTGCCATGGATCCAATGTCCCATTTCTTGCCGGATTCGGCCTGTATTTTCAGCATCTCCGCCGTTTCATACAGTTTTCCAAAAACTTCCAGTGTCTTTTCAGCATGATAAGCAACCGGTAGACCGGTAGCATTCATTAGCGGAAATGGCCCCATGCCGATGCCAAAAATTTTCATACACACAAAATCTATTTCCGCTATGCTGGCTACTCTTTCCCCGAACAGCCTGGCTGCTTCATTGAGCCAGGGAACAAAAAAACGATTGACGGCAAACCCATAACTATCCCTGCAATCAATCGCATCCTTTCCGGCAAAAAAAGAAAATATCCGTATGGCTTCTATCGTTTTTGCAGAGGTCTTCTTTCCGGGGATGATCTCCACCAACCTGTTCTTTGCTGCATGATAAAAGAAATGCAGCCCGATAAACCGTTCAGGGAAAGAAACACTATTTGCCAGTTCAGTAATTGAAAATGATGATGTATTGGTAGCAATGATACAATCCGGCGAAACAATTTCACTGATGGACCGGAATAGATCAACCTTAGCAGTAAAGTCCTCAAAAATGGCTTCCACCACCAGGTCACACTCTTTAAGGTCCACGGGTGAATCAGTCCCTCTCAGATTTGACAAATATTCTTCTGCCTGTTGTTTGGTAAAGATCTTCTTTTCAACACCTTCTTCCAATGTGGCACGGATAGTTGCCAATCCCCTTTCTACAAAGTCTTTTGTACGGTCATTAAGGATCACGTTAAATCCTTCCTGCGCAAACTTTTGCGCCATGGCGGAACCCATGGTTCCGGCCCCGATAACGCCTACTGTTCTGATATGGTTCATAACTGCTTATATTAATTATTTGTCCAAACAGGTTTTCTTTTTTCAAGGAACGACCGGATCCCTTCGTTTGCATCATGTGTTTCCATCAGTTGGTTAACATACATCGTTTCCAGCTGGGGAAGAAAATTGCGCAGGATATGATTCAGTTTTACCCGGGTGGCTTTTACAGAATAACGCAGGGAGGACGCGCTTTTGGGTAATATATTTTTTTCAATCCAGGCATTAATTCCCATATCAAGAGTATCCTTATCATCAAATACTTCATTGACTAATCCCATCCCTTTTGCTTCCGTTGCGGTAATGGAATTACCGGCAATAAGTAATTCTTCCGCCCGCGCGTATCCGATCTTTTCGGGGAGCAGGATGGAAGCAGGAGGAGGAAAAACACCCAGCATGGTTTCCGGTTGGCCAAATTTGGCAGTCTTATCAGCGAAAATAAAATTACACATAAGCGCAAGCTCCAAACCTCCTCCAAGGCATTGCCCCGATACTTTTGCTAAAGCAGGTA
>JADGPW010000197.1 GCA_017882265.1 Chitinophagaceae bacterium
AACACTGATCTCTGCCATCTTATTACTATTCAGGCAGGGCTGGCGTACAGGTGTGAACCGTGCGGCTGAAGCCATGACCATCTTTGCCGTGATCTGTGCCGGCCAGTTTCCTATCTGGCATATGGGCCGTGTATGGAATGCTTTCTTTGTTCTCCCTTATCCCAATACAAGAGGCCCTTTATGGGTAAACTTTAATTCACCCCTGCTTTGGGATGTATTCGCGATATCAACTTATTTCACCGTATCATTATTATTCTGGTATACTGGTTTATTACCTGACCTGGCAACACTCCGTGACAGGGCAAAGAAGAAATGGCGGAAAATGTTTTATGGTGTGGCGGCTTTTGGCTGGACGGGCAGTACCAAACACTGGCAACGTCATGAAGCGTTGGCGCTCGTGTTGGCGGGATTGAGTACGCCCCTGGTATTATCCGTCCATACGATCGTATCCTTTGACTTCGCTACCTCTGTTGTCCCCGGCTGGCATACTACCATCTTCCCTCCTTATTTCGTGGCGGGTGCCATCTTTTCCGGGTTTGCGATGGTGCAAACCCTGCTGGTGGTCACCAGGAAAGTATTGGGACTGCAGGAGTATATCACCATCGAGCATATCGATGTGATGAATAAAGTAATTGTGCTCACCGGTTCAATTGTGGGGATCGCCTACCTGACAGAACTCTTTATTGCCTGGTATTCTCATTCACCTTATGAGTGGTTTGCCTTTAAAGAGAACAGGGTGAATCTATTTAGCCCCTATGGCTGGAGCTACTGGATCATGATGGGATGTAATGTATTATCACCACAGATATTCTGGATCAAAAAGATGAGAAGGAACCTGGCGCTGACTTTCTTCATGAGTATCCTGATCAATATCGGTATGTGGTTCGAACGGTTTGTTATCATCGTTACTTCGGTTTACCGTGATTATTTACCCAGCGCCTGGAGTACGTATTACCGTCCGACGATATGGGAAGTTGGATTTTACATGGGAACATTCGGGTTGTTCTTTACCTGCTATTTCCTGTTTTCAAAATTCTTCCCGGTGATCGCCCTGGCGGAGATCAAACATATATTAAAGAAAAACGGGGAAAATTATAAAACGAAGATGGTGGAGCTGGAAACGGAGACCCTGGATGAATTTGTGGGGGAGCATGGGCATGATCATGGAGCATAGACCCCTGTCCCCCTAAAGGGGGAACTTAGGTCGAATTGTTTTTTTGAATTTTGAAAAATAATAAAGTAGAAGGATAGGTAAACAATTTTTATAATTAACTCTTGGATTTTAGAAGTAGCGAAGTAGTAATGTAATTACAAAATTCAGAGTCTAAATGTCCGCCAGCCGGCGGATTTGGGGTATGAGTGTAAAAAAATTTGTAACCGGTAATTTTTATGATGAAGCAGTGTTATTTCCTGCCGTAAAAAAAGTACGCCGGGCGGGGTATAAGATCCATGAAATTTTCACTCCATTCCCTATTCATGGATTGGATAAAGCCATGGGTCTTCGTGATACCAGCCTTCATACGGCGGGTTTTATTTATGCGATTACCGGAACGTGTACGGCGCTGGGATTTATCACCTGGGCATTGACCGTGGACTGGCAACTGAATTTTGGCGGAAAGCCCTTCTTTGCTTTACCCGCATGGATCCCGATCACGTTTGAGCTTACTGTATTATTTTCTTCGATCGGTATGGTGCTTACTTTTTGTTATTTGTGCCAGATGGCGCCTTTTGTAAAGAAAGATCATTTTAACCTTCGTTCGAGCGACGATACTTTTGTAATGGCGCTGGAGTGCACGGATAAAACAAATGAGGCAGACACGGTTAATTTTTTGCAAAGCCTTGGCGCATCAGAAGTTCAGGTACAATATAAAGAGACAGGTTGGTGGCTGGGTAGTTATGATAAGGACCGGAAACGATTTGAAAGAAGAGAAGCAGCGGCCCATTAATTAGATAATTAGTTGAGAGGGTGGAATTCGGAATTTGTTTATTTAGAATTTGTTTCTGGGATATTAATAAAGAATTGAAATGAAGAAATTTTTGATCATGACCGGGTTTTTCGCAGTTACGCTTCTGTTCGTCAGTTGCAGTAAGATCCGGCGTAACCCGGGTCGCGTGTATATGCCGGATATGGCCTATAGCCGGGCATTTGAAACCTATGCTTCCACGGAAGGATTGCAAAAAGAAGGCGTTCATTATGATGCCATGCCGGTGAAAGGGACCATTGCCCGGGGTGATGAAATGCCTTTTCCATTGGCGCAGGATAAAGCAGGAGATTCGGCAAACTATGTTGCATCAAAGCAGATAAATTCCCCGTTGGCGGCCGGGTCATTTAATATGGTTGAAGCCGAAAGATTATACCTGGTGAACTGCGGCATTTGTCATGGTTCCAAGCTGGATGGTAATGGCCCGCTCTTTAATGGAGGTAATGGTCCGTTTACAGCAGCTCCAAGAAATTTTATGACTGATCCGGTTGTAACAAAAATGCCGGAAGGACAGATGTTTTATTCTGTTACTTATGGAAAGAATGCCATGGGAAGTTATGCCTCTCAGCTGAGCACAAAGCAACGCTGGATGGTGATCGCGTTTATTAAATCGAAACAGGCTGGCAATGTGTCAAAGGATAGCACAAAATTAACCATGCCAATTGCAGACACGACGAATAAGAAAACGAAGTAAGGTTAGGAGTAGCTGAAATTTGGGATTTTTTAATTTGCAATTTCATAAAAGAACACGATGTTAATACGGGAAAAGTTTACGGTAACAAAGAGATACAATACGATAGCGATAGCGCTGATGGTTATCGGCATTTTAGCCATCCTTGGATTGTATATCACACATGGCGCGAAAGCCGATGTACATAAACAGGCCCGGTTCTGGGGTTCTTTGCTGCAAAACAGCGTTTATTTCCTGCTGGTGGTCAATGCCGTCATGTTCTTTATTTGCGCCACCACGCTGGCATGGGGGGGCTGGCAAATGTCGTTCCGGCGGGTGTCAGAAGCCATCTCTGCCTGTGTGCCTGTGATCGGAATTATCTGTGGTGTTATTCTTTTGTTGATCTGTTTTGGAAATAATCATGAATTGTACCAATGGGCCGATCCTGAAAAAGTAAAACTGGATGATTCATTTCAATGGAAGTCCGGTTTCCTGAATAAAACCTTTTTTGCCGGCTGGACGATCTTTACCATCGCTGCCTGGTCACTGCTCGGCTGGAAAATAAGAAAGCTTTCACGGAGTATTGACGATAAACCGCTTACGGTGGAGGAAGGGAAAAAATATATGTGGACAAACACAGTATGGGCGGCGATATTCATTGTGACCTTTGCGTTGACTGTCATGTCTTCCATTCCCTGGTTGTGGTTAATGAGTATTGATGCGCACTGGTATAGTACCATGTATAGCTGGTACACATGGGCCAGCACCTTTGTGGCAGGTATTGCATTGATCACCCTGTTTGTTATATTCCTGAAGAATAATAATTACCTGGAGCTTACCAATGAGGAGCATTTGCATGACCTGGGTAAATTCATATTTGCTTTTTCTATCTTCTGGACCTATTTGTGGTTCTCCCAGTTCATGCTGATCTGGTATGCCAATATTCCGGAAGAAACAACTTATTTCAAACCCAGGGCGCAGGGAATATACAGCGGGGTTTTCTGGTTTATGTTTATAATAAATTTCCTGGCACCTATCTTAATATTAATGAGCAGGGGTTCCAAACGAAATTATACCACCATGACGTTTATGGCCATATTGATCCTGTTTGGTCACTGGCTGGATTTTTTCCAAATGGTGAATCCCGCTTTGTCGAAAGATCACGTACCCACAATGTTATGGGATTTTGGTGTAGCCTTGGGTTTCGTAGGCGTGATCCTGTTTGTAACCGGCAGAGCCTTAAGTAAGGCGCCGCTGGTGGCAAAGAATCATCCGCTCATAAAAGAAAGCGTGATTCATCATACGTAGGGCCCCTCCAAACCTCCCCTAAGGGGAGGCTTACGAAGAGTCTGAAAAAAATGTATAGTTCTTATAATAGAAACTTTTCGAAAAGCTGGTCTTGTGCCTTGATGGTCCCGCATTGAGCGGGATCAGGGGAAGGCCTTATAATAGTTTATTTATGCAAACCATTTTCATTATAGCGATATTGGGGCTGGGGTTCCTGATCACATTCCAGATTGCCAAGGCCAGCGAATACGTGGCGGTACTTCGTGGAGAAGAAAAAGCCCGCAAGCAATCCAATAAGGTCAATGCTTTTATGCTGCTGGCATTCCTGGTGGTGGGATTGATCGGCGTCTATTATTGCAATGAAAGATTGAAAGGAAAGATATTGGGCCCGTCCGCTTCCGTTCAGGGTGTCTTAATTGACCGGATGCTTTATATCACGATCGCACTGACCGGCATCGTTTTTCTTATTACTCAGATCTGTTTATTCTGGTTTTCCTATAAATACCAGGAGTCGGATAAAAGAAAACCTTATTACTACCCGCATAATAACAAGCTGGAAATGATCTGGACGGTTATTCCCGCGATCGCATTGACCGTGCTGGTTGGTTTTGGTTTATTTTATTGGTTTAAAATAACAGGTGATGCTCCCAAAGACGCCATGATAGTAGAAGTAACGGGAAAGCAGTTTGGCTGGGAATTTCGATACCCGGGCAAAGACGGAATTTTGGGCAAGAAGTATTTTAAATATATAGACCCGGCCAAAAACAATCCGCTGGGCCAGATCTGGGACGATCCTGCCAACCATGATGATGTATGGATGGAACAGGAAATGCATTTAGTGGTGAACAGGCCGGTAAAACTTATTATAGGCTCTAAAGACGTGATACATGATGTGGGCCTGGCTCATTTCCGGATGAAGATGGATGCGGTGCCGGGAACTCCAACCACGATGTGGTTTACACCGAGGTTTACCACCAAACAAATGATCAAAAAAACAGGGAACCCCAAATTCGTATATGAGCTTTCCTGCGACCAGATGTGCGGAAAAGGGCATACAGGTATGAGGGGTGTTGTGGTTGTACAGACCCAGGATGAATTTGATGCCTGGATGATGGATAAGAAACCGCAGTATTATGTGGCCAATCCGGATAAGGATCCATATGCGCCAAAACCAGATTCAGTAAAAACAGTGGCAGCAATAATAAAATAATGGTGCTATACCCTGGCACATCAAAATAAAAGAGTATGAGTGAAGAAATGAATACACCCCAGGAAGTGGTTACTACGCATGAAGTTCATCATGATGAGCATCATGTGCATCACCATAAGGAAACTTTTATTACAAAATACATTTTCAGCCAGGATCATAAAACGATCGGGAAGCAGTTTCTGATCACGGGTATAATATGGGCTATTATCGGGGGTCTTTTTTCGGTTTTATTTCGCTTACAATTGGGGTATCCTGATCAGCATTTCCCGATCCTCGAAACTTTTTTTGGTCATTGGGCTAAAGGCGGACAGATTCAACCGGAATTTTATTATGCATTGATTACGATGCACGGAACGGTATTGGTGTTCTTTGTATTAACAGCTGGTCTTAGCGGAACCTTTGCCAACCTTCTTATTCCTCTGCAGATTGGTGCAAGAGATATGGCGGCACCACTTCTCAACATGCTTTCTTATTGGTTCTTTTTTATGGCCAGTGTGGTGATGGTCTCATCCCTGTTCATTTCCACAGGCCCGGCAGCCGGGGGATGGACAGTGTATCCACCTCTCAGTGCCCTGGGCCAGGCTTCGGAGGGCTCTAAATTGGGAATGGATCTATGGATAGTCAGCATGGCCTTATTTGTAGTTTCTTCCCTGCTTGGCGGGTTGAATTATATTTCGACTATATTAAATATGCGGACTAAGGGAATGAGTATGACCCGTCTCCCGCTAACGATATGGGCCCTATTCTTTACAGCTATACTGGGCGTATTATCATTCCCGGTTCTGTTGTCTGGACTGATCCTCCTCTTGTTTGACCGTAACCTTGGCACAAGCTTCTACCTGAGTGATATTGTGGTGAATGGCCAGGTATTGCCAAATGAAGGAGGAAGCGCGATTCTTTTCCAGCACCTGTTCTGGTTCCTCGGTCATCCCGAGGTATACATTATTATCTTACCTGCCATGGGAATAGCATCAGAAATACTTTCTGTGAACAGCCGCAAACCCATATTTGGATATATGGCCATGGTAGGCTCTTTATTTGCGATCACTGTACTGGCATTTTTAGTTTGGGCACACCATATGTTTGTAACGGGATTGAATCCTTTTCTCGGCTCGATATTCGTGTTGCTAACGCTGCTGATCGCTGTACCCTCGGCCATCAAAGTATTTAACTGGCTGACCACGTTGTGGCGGGGAAATATCCGTTTCTTTCCGTCAACTTTATTTGCCATAGGTTTTGTGAGCCTGTTTATTTCCGGAGGTTTGACTGGGATCTTCCTGGGCAACTCAACCATAGATATTCACCTCCATGATACCATGTTCATTGTAGCCCACTTCCATATTGTAATGGGCGTGGCGGGTATGTTTGGTATGTTCGCTGGTATTTATCACTGGTTTCCGAAAATGTTTGGGCGTTACCTGAATAGCACCTTGGGGTATATTCATTTCTGGGTTACGATGATAGGCGCTTACCTTATCTTCTGGCCTATGCACTATGAAGGATTGGCCGGTATGCCCCGTCGTTATTTGGATAAAAGCAGTTGGGTGTCTTTTTCCCAGTTCGCCGACCTGGACAGAATGATCACGATCGTTTCCATTCTTGTTTTTGCTGTTCAGCTGATGTTTGTTTTTAATTTCTTCTATTCCATTTTCAAAGGAAGAAAAGTGACTTCCCAAAATCCCTGGGGCTCCAATACATTGGAATGGACAACACCAATCCGTCCGGGTCATGGTAACTGGGAAGGAGAAATTCCTGAAGTACACCGCTGGGCATATGATTATGGAAAAGACGGAAGAGAGTTCATTCCGCAGGTAGAACCGATCGGGGCGAATGAGAGTACACATTAGACCCCCTAAATCCCCCTAAAGGGGGACTTAAGAAGAGTTCTCAAAGATTGAAGAGGGTATTCGAGGAGGGAAAAAATATGAACAATAGATTTTTGAAATACTATAATGGATTTTCGACTGGCTGGCCTTGTGTGTGGGTGGTCCCGCATATTGCGGGATCGGGATGGGGTTTGGAGGAGGGCTGGTGATGCGGAAGCTTAAAGATTATTTGCAGTTAGTGAAGCTTTCACTGACTATTATGGTAGTATTCAGCAGCGTATTAAGTTTTATGCTGACAAAAGGGTTTGATGCGTATGAAGACAAGCTGTTCAGAATACTGATGCTCTTTGCAGGAGGGATGCTGGTAACAGGCAGCGCTAATGCCATTAACCAGGTAGTTGAAAAAGAAACCGATGCCCTGATGAAGCGAACGGGGAAAAGGCCGGTGGCAGCAGGTCGTATGAGTGTACAGGAAGGATGGGCTTTTGCCATCGTCACTGGAGCGCTTGGCATTTTTGTTTTGGGCAATTATTTCAACTGGCTGGCGGCGGGATTAGCCACTTTTAGTTTGTTCCTGTATGCATTTATTTATACGCCATTGAAAAAAGTAAATTCAATTGCCGTATTGGTAGGTGCCATTCCAGGAGCATTGCCTTGTTTGATCGGCTGGGCTGCCGGTGATAATACCCTGTCCATAGGGGGATGGATCTTGTTTGCGTTTCAATTCTTTTGGCAATTTCCTCATTTCTGGGCGATTGCCTGGGTGGCGCACAAAGATTATTCATCGGTTGGATTCAAGCTTTTACCGGCTGATAAAGGACCGACAAAATTTACCGCGATGCAGACAATAGCCTATTCGCTATTGTTGGTACCGGTCACGCTGGCGCCTTTTTTTACAGGCATGTGCAGCTATAATGATACGAAAGGCCTGATCAGTGTTGGCCTTTTGTTGCTGGCAAATTTGTTTATGATCGGGAGATGTGTTACCCTATATCGAAAAATGGATATTGGATCGGCCAGGAAAGTGATGTTTGGAAGTTATATGTATTTGCCGGTGGTGTTATTAGCTCTTTTATTAAGCAAAGTACACCCAGCTCCGCCAGCCGGAGGGGTGATTGGAAGTATTCTGCATCTTGTCAGCACTTTATTTGTTTAAACAGTTTTAGAAATACAATAAATGGTTAGTGATATAAAATTGAAAAAGTTTCAAAATTCCCTGCCTTCAGGTGGAGCTCAGCGTAAGAAACTTCATCCCCACAAGTTTACACTGTGGGTGGCTATTGGCAGTATCTTAATGATGTTCGCAGGCCTGACCAGTGCTTTTATTGTAAAAAGCAACCAGACAAACTGGAAGACGGTGGCCATGCCGAAAGTTTTCTGGATTTCGACAGCCGTCCTTCTGCTTAGCAGCCTGATGATACAAATGGCATTAAGATCTTTTAAGAACAGGGAAATGAATCAATACCGGTTGCTTATCGGGCTAACCCTGGCGCTGGGAATTGCATTTGTGTTTCTGCAATGGATCGGGTTTCAGCAATTATGGGATCAAAAGGTCACATTTACGGGTTCAGGAGCCGGACAATTCCTGTATGTGATTTTTGGCTTACATGCTCTGCATGTCACCGGAGGGATCATCGCGCTGCTGGTCATGTTTGTAAAAGCTTTTATAGGAAAAACAAAATTGTACAGTTCAGTTCCTGTTCAAGTAGCGGCAACCTATTGGCATTTTGTAGATTTACTTTGGCTTTATTTGCTCATTTTTTTTATGATCATCGGGAAGTAAAAATTTAATAGTGGGTCCCGCATTTTGCGGGATGGGATTTATAAAACCGGAATTTAATATTTATGTCTACAACAGCAACAGTACATCAGACCAAATGGTGGAGTGGGGGTAAAAGCCCATTTAACCTCGAGTATGGCAAACTGATGATGTGGTATTTCCTGATGAGTGACGCTTTCACTTTTGGCGCATTCCTGATATCCTATGGAGCGATTCGTTTCAGCCAGAACTTCTGGCCCGATCCAAATGCCGTGTTCAATGCATTCCCGGGAATGGGACATCAAAACCTTCCCCTCGCCTTTGTGAGTGTGATGACATTTATCCTGATCATCAGTTCGGTTACCATGGTGCTGGCCGTTCATGCCGGACATAATCAGAATAAAAATGGAGTTATTAAGTGGATCGCCTGGACCATTGTTGGCGGTCTTGCATTTCTCAGTTGCCAGGCATGGGAATGGCACCACCTTCTTACCGGTGGTCATGGGGTATTGGTAGATGGTAAAATTCAAATGGCCGTTCAGAACATGAGAGGTAATCCATGGGGTAAGCTGGTGGAAAACACCACAGCCTTAACGGCGGCATTAAATAACACCCCACATGAAACGCTGGTGCAACTTATACATTTTCATGATCATACGAAAACACTCCAGGAACTAGCGGCTATGCCCGACACGCAGTTGCGCGGAATGATCGACCTGGCAGAAATGCATATTCGTGAGAAAGGACCCGTTGCTTTTGGTGGTTATTTCTTTGGCATCACGGGTTTTCATGGCTTCCATGTGTTTTCCGGTGTTATTATCAATAGTATTATGCTGATCATGACGAAGAAAGGGGTATTTGAAAGAAAGGGCCATTACCTGATGATTGAAAAAGCGGGATTGTATTGGCACTTTGTGGACCTGGTATGGGTATTTGTATTCCTTTGTTTCTATTTGATTTAAACCCCTGTCCTCCTAAAGAGGGGGAACCTAGGTCGGAAATGATCTCTGGGTAACATTAGATCTTTATAGTAGAATAAACAATATTGTGTAATTAAAACCGCGTTCATTAAAAAACACTTCATTATTTAATGAATGTTGTAAAGCCCCTTTAGGGGTTTGGGGTTTGAAATTTAATTTATATGGATCATCAACAAGATGTGGTATCACCGGAAATTACTTTTCAGCACCAGCATTCTGATGCGGATTTCAGGAAAAGGGTACGCAAAACCACCATTATTTTATCTATCCTTACCGCTATTGAATTGGGATTTGGGTTGACCATTTATACTATTCACAAAGGGGAGAACCCGAACCCCACGCTGGTACTGATGTTCAAAGGGATGATTTCGATTTTAACCCTGGCAAAAGCTTATTATATCGTTTCAGTGTTCATGCACCTCGGGGATGAGATTCGGAATATGATCATGACGATCGTGGTGCCGCTACTGCTTTTCATCTGGTTCATTACAGCATTTATTTATGAGGGCAATTCATATAAGAATTTGCGCAACCGCTACGACCCGCATTTTAGAGAGACCATGATGCCAAGCCAGCATCATAAGGCGGACACCGCTGTTAAAACACAGGGGGGTAAAGAATAAAGGCAATTGAACAGGTTGTATAGGACCAATGGCCATTGAACCTTCTGCCCGATGAAGAATGGGTGTGGTTTGATGGTTTTTTTTGACCTCACCCTCCCAGCCTCCCTCTCCAAAGGAGAGGGAGGAGCAGACTCCGGAAGGAGAAAAGTTTGTAGTATTTTGAAGGAATTTAAAACAAGAACCCAGTGAACAAGAAAGCTCTATACGCGGTGATGCTTGCGGTCTTACTTCCGCTGGTCTCTTATTTTATTGTAAAACGGAAAAGTGAAACAGCACTTGTAATGCCCCGTCATTACCTGCCGGATTCGCTGATCACCATAACGAAGAAAGGAAAAGAGATAACAGATACTGTTTGGCACCAGGTAGGTGATTTTGCATTGACCAATCAAACCGGTCAGCGCGTTACCTGGGATAGTTTAAAAGGAAAGATCATTATTGCCGATTTCTTTTTTACACATTGTCCTACCATCTGCCCCCGGCTTACCCGTAATATGAAACGGCTGGCAGCGTCTATCAATAACGGTAATCGGGTAGGTGACCAAAGCAATAAGCTGGTTCATTTTCTTTCATTCAGTATTGACCCCGAAAGGGATTCGGTGGAAAGGTTGAAATACTGGGCCGATAAATACCAGATCAACCCCGAACAATGGTGGCTGCTGACCGGCGATAAAAAAATGATCTATAACCTGATCATACATGAAATGAAGATTCCTGTGGAAGACGGAATGGGTGTGGATACAAACTTTATGCATACTGATCACTTTGTGCTTATCGACAGCAACCGGTATGTACGCGGTTATTACCATGGCCTTGATTCTGTCTCACTGGCCAGCTTATCACAAGACCTTGTATTGCTTACCCTGGAAAAAGATCCAAAAGAAAAAAGTTTCCTGG
>JADGPW010000198.1 GCA_017882265.1 Chitinophagaceae bacterium
AGTTTTAGTAGAAGGAAATGAATATAGGACGTTGTTTGATCATGATAACCTAATTTTTCTCTTACCTGCCAATGCCACTGCGTGCAAACACAGTACCCCCATCCGTGCCAGATCCCCAACACAAACCAGGAAAAAGCGGTAAGAAGTAAAGTAACAAGGTTCCATTTCCTCGTTTTCTTAAATGCCCACCCTGAGATATTAAATAGGGTTAGTACAGTATGGAAAAAGAAAAAGAAGTAGTTAAGAAGATAATAGCCGGTCACATGGAATAATTAATGGGATTGAAATTACTATTTATTGATGGTCACTCCGGCTTTCATGAAACCGCACAGAATATAATTCCAGCTCTTTCAACACAGGTTCATAAATTTCTTTTGCGGTAGGAATATGGAGTCCAGTCATTTTGATCTTCCCATTCAAAATAAATTTGGCTGCTATTCCCAATGGCAGACCCACTGTTTTTGCCATAGCCGTTCTTAGATTGTTTTCACCTTTCACCACAAGACTGCTTCGCACTGTTGACTGCTGACTGCCGACTGTGTACTGTATCTCGTGCAGCATCACTATCATATCCTTATCATAAGGTCGCAAACCGAGTTTTTTTTCGGCTGCAAATTGCAGGATATCGGCAGCACTGCACAGCCCTTTATTGACAAGTGTGTCCTGGTCGTCAAGACCCAAAAAGAAAAGTTGTTTGAGCGTCAGATTGGCCTCATGCATTTTTTGCGCCAGGAAGGCAGCGGCTTTGTTCTTTACATCTTCAATGGCGATTTCTTCGAGGTTGCCTTTATCATCTGCAGCCATAAATGCTTCCGGTATCCTTTTGCCTTCTTCTTCGGCTTCATTTTCTGCTTCCTTGAGTTTCATCAGGTTTTCCATCATATTCTTTGTTTCAGCGAAACGATCATTCAGTTTTTGTTGTAGCCATTCGCTAAAACCATTTTTATCCATATGTTCCTTAAATACCTGGTACAGGGTCTTGCCATCCGTTTCATAGCGGGGTGTTTCATCAGTCAGTTTCAGATCGATCACATTCTTCCAGCCAAGCATGAAATCCGGATGCCTCAATGTAGTTCGGATAAATGTTTGGATATCCGGCAATCCATATAAGGGGAGATAACTAAGGGAATCCCTGTTGGGATACCAGCTTAAAAAACCGATCTCAGGGATCTCTACCAGCCGGTCAGCGGTGAACAATTCTTCATACCGTAATCTTTTTTCTACTCCGTTTTCAAGATAATGGGCCCCGGATTTGCCTGCCATAATAATATTACGGGGGTTCCAGCTTATTTTATAATGCCAGGGATTATCATCGCTTTCCGGCGCCACCAATCCTCCGCAATGGGATTGAAAAGAAATTATATGACCATCCCGGCTGTTGATCACATCAATGATCTTCATAGCGCTCATGTGATCGATACCCGGATCCAACCCCATTTCATACAGAAAAAAAAGTTTATTTTTTTCAATCTCTGACTGGAGTTTGCGGATGTCCTCATCAATATAGGAGGCTGTCAAAAGATTTTTCTGGTGTTTTACACAATCCTTTGCCACCTGAATATGGAGGGTCGGAGGGAGTAAAGAAATAACGATATCTGCATGACGAATATGATCTGCCCTCTCTTCTATATCATTAATATCAAAAGAAACGGCTGTTGCACGTTGTGAGTGACCAATTTTGGATTGTACCAGTTTAAGATCAGCATCTGCCACCACCACTTTCCAGTTTTCAGGAATAGCATTTTCCAGTAAATAATCGATCAGGACCGTAGCCGATTTGCCCGCGCCAAACAATAGGATCGTCTTCATAAATCAATTCGGGTTAAAGAGGGCGGAAAATTAATTGAAAAAAACCATAAACCGAAGGGAATAAAACAGTGAAAATGCGGATTTTGCGCGCTTGTCAAGTAATGCACAAGGGTGGAAAAAATAAGGCAAAAAACAAGCTTTTTTATCAGGTTATCAGGCCTTAAAAAGGTAAATTTGCAAACCCGTAAAACAGCCCTTTTTGCCATCTGTCCGGCATATTAAAATAAACTATAAAAGAAGAAGGAAAAACACCGATGGAAGAGAATTTTGAACCCTTAGAAACGAGTGACAACAATAGGATAATTCCCGTAAATATTGAGGAACAGATGAAGACGGCCTATATCGACTACTCCATGTCGGTAATAGTTGGCCGTGCCTTGCCGGATGTAAGGGATGGCTTAAAACCTGTTCACAGGCGTGTGTTATACGCCATGAACCAACTGGGTCTGCATTATAACAAAGCCTATAAAAAATCGGCCCGTATCGTTGGAGAAGTATTAGGGAAATACCATCCACATGGTGACGCATCTGTATACGATGCGATGGTCAGGATGGCCCAGGATTGGAGTATGCGATACCCTATGGTGGATGGGCAGGGTAATTTTGGAAACCAGGATGGCGATGGCCCCGCTGCCATGCGGTATACAGAAGTACGATTGGAAAGACTGGCAGAACATATGCTGGATGACCTGGATAAAGAAACGGTGGATTTCCAGTTGAATTTTGATGATTCAGAAACAGAGCCCACTATACTTCCCACCCGGGTTCCGCTTTTACTGATCAATGGCTCCAGCGGTATTGCAGTTGGTATGGCCACCAATATGATGCCGCATAACCTAAGTGAAGTGATTGATGGTTGTATCGCTTTTATTGATAACAGGGATATTACAATCGAGGAACTGATGCGACATGTGAAAGCACCCGATTTTCCTACCGGCGGCATTATCTATGGCATGGAAGGGGTAAAAGCAGGAATGCATTTTGGAAGGGGCAAGGTAGTGGTCCGTGGCAGGCTGACAGTGGAAGCAAAACCAAGCGGACGGGAACAGATCATTATTACCGAGGTTCCTTACCAGGTGAACCGTGATCAGCTTACGAACCGTATCGGAGAACTGGTGAATGAAAAGATCATTGAAGGGATCACCCATGTGAATAATGAATCCAATAATAAAGAAGGAACCCGGGTAGTCATTGATCTGAAAAGAGATGCCATCGCCAATGTGATCGTTAATCAGTTGTATAAACTGACAGAACTTCAGACTTCTTATGGTATCAACAATGTGGCTATTGTAAAGGGAAGACCCCGGACATTAAGCCTGAAAGAACTGATCAGCGAGTTTGTAGAATTTCGTCATGAGGTAGTAATTCGCCGGACACAATTTGAACTGAGAGAAGCGGAAAAAAGGGCGCATATCTTAAAAGGGTACCTGATAGCCCTCGATCACCTGGATGAAGTGATATCCCTGATACGGGCCTCTGCAACACCGGATATTGCAAAAGAAAACCTGGTCAATGCGGGCTGGGGTCTTGATGAGATCCAGGCCAAAGCAATACTGGAACTTCGTTTACAGCGGCTCACCGGCATGGAAAGAGAAAAGATCAAAGAAGAACATGATGAATTAGTGAAACTGATCGCTCATTTGAAAGAATTACTCGCCAACGAAGGAATGAGGTTTGCAATCATTAAAAAGGAATTACTGGAGATCAAAGATAAATTCGGTGATGAAAGAAAAACAGAGATCACTTACCTGGACGATGAAGTAAAGATCAAGGATCTTATCAAAGAGGAAGATGTGGTGATCACCATTTCACACCTGGGTTATATTAAGCGTACACCGGCAGACGAATATCGTTCCCAACGGCGTGGCGGCAGGGGAGTGATCGGTGGTAAAACAAGGGATGAAGATTATATTGAGCATTTGTTTGTGGCTTCCACTCACCATACCATGTTGTTCTTCACTGAAAAAGGAAGGGTGTACTGGCTGAATGTATACGAGATTCCGGAAGGGGAAAAGACCGGCAAAGGCAGGGCTATCCAGAACCTGATGCAATTGCCACCCGATGATAAAGTAAGAGCTATCCTGGATGTAAAGGACCTAAAAGACGAAGAATTTGTAAACTCACATAATATTGTACTTTGTACGAAAAAAGGGATTATCAAAAAAACGGAGTTGCAGGATTTTAGTCGTCCCCGCCAAACGGGTGTGAATGCAATTAACATTAATGAAGGGGATGAATTGCTGGAAGCAAAGATGACAGATGGAAAATGCGAGATCATGATGGCAGTAAAAACCGGCAGGGCTATCCGGTTTTCCGAAGCAAAGGTGAGGGCAACTGGTCGTGGAGCTATCGGAGTGGCAGGAATAGAAGTAACGGATGAGCAGGATGAGGTGGTAGGGATGATCTGTATAAACCCGGTAACCGATGCAGCGAGAACGGTATTGGTAGTAAGTGAGAAAGGATTTGGAAAGCGCACGGCAGTTGATGAGTACCGCTATACCAATCGCGGGGGAAAAGGAGTAAAAACGATAAGTGTCACTAAAAAGACAGGTTCCCTGGTGGGAATTCTGGATGTTTCAGAAACAGAGGATATCATGATCACCTGTAAAAGTGGTGTTACCATCCGGATGCCGGTAAGCGGTATCAGCGAACAGGGGAGGGCTACCCAAGGGGTGAAACTTATAAAGCTGGATGACGGAGACGAGATCGCGGCTATTACCCAACTGGATGACCAGGGCCAAAATGGAACCACCATAAATGGAGATGAATATAACACGTTAAATGGCGGAGGGGACGCAACGCAAAATGGTAAAAACCCCTCTACGGAAGGTAATCCGGAATAAATAATATTAGATAATCAATTAGCTCAAACATGAAAAGACTCTTTTTTGCTCTCCTGATGTTCATACCGGGATTGTTGGTAAAAGCACAGACGATTGAAACCATTAAGACGAAACTGGCTATCAATCAATTCAAGGCAGCCAAGGAGGACCTGGATAAAGCCTGGAGTAATCCTAAGATTAATGGTAAAGCCGAAGCTTATATCCTGAAAACGGCTATTTATGCAGCGCTGGCAATGGATGATGCCACAAAAGATACACCGGCTGGCGAACAATTAAGAACGGATGCTGAAGCCGCCTTTAGAAAATATAAGGAGATGGACCCTGCGATGACCTTTATTGATGATCCGATTTATAAAAATGGCCCGATTAACCTATATGCCAGTTTCTATTCCGCAGGCTATACTGATTACACGGCTAAAAAATGGCAGCCGTCTTTTGATAAATTCAAAAAAGCATCAGAATTTTCCGATCTGCTGATCTCCAGGAAGCTTCTCACAGCTTCACTTGATACTAATGTGTTAATACTGGCGGGAGTTACGGCTGAGAATTCAGGTAATAAGGATGAAGCTGCGAAATATTATACACGGCTTGCTGATAACAAAATAACAACGGAAGGATTGGAAAGTGTATATCGCTTTCTCGTCCTTTACTATTTTGGCAAAAAAGATCTTGTTTCTTTTGAAAAATATAAAGCATTGGGAGCGCAGTTATACCCTAAAAGTGAGTACTTCAAATATGACAAGATCGATTTCGCCGTAGGACTGGAAACTGATTTTGATTCCAAGCTAAAGGCCGTGGAAGCTATGCTGGTTACGGATCCGGATAATTATAAGGCTAATGAGATCCTGGGTGAGCTCATTTATGATACGTTGAATCCCAAGAAAGAAGGCGCTCCTTTGCCTGCCAATGCCGATGAACTGGAAAAGAAAATGGTGGTTGCCTTTCATAAAGCTGCTTTGGCAAAACCAGGTTATGAGAACGCCTACCTTTTCCCGGGTGATCATTTCATAAATAAAGCGGCAAAACTCGACGATGCCAGGAAAGCCCATGCTGACGACATGAAGGCCCGTACCAAACCTGGCACTATGGCCTCAAAAGATGATATTGCCAAAAGAGACCTGTTGGATAAAGAATATGGAGATGCTCTTGAAGGAGCAAGGGAGCCCTATGAAAAAGCGGCCGAGATCTTTGCTGCCAGATCCAGTCTTGAGATACGGGACAAACAACAATATAAAAAAGTGGCCAGTTATCTTTCCGATATTTATGCGTTCAAAAAGATCCAGGCAAAGGCAAAACCGGCTGATGCAGCCAAATATGCGGCAGAGGAGAAGAAGTGGAATGACAGGTATGAATCGATCAAATAATTAAATACAGAAAGAAGAAGCCACTAAATGTGGCTTTTCTTATTATAAAGCTGTTTTCCTAGTTGGCTTACATACGACCACTCAAATTTTGAAGAGTCTGAGATGCGTGAGATTAATAAATTGCACGAGCTGTATATTTTAAAACAAACTCATTCCAACACAAAGCCGATAACTCATCTTTACGCGGATCCATTATCTTAAGCCCCTCGTCTGTGGTTTCAACAATCCTGATACAATGGGTTCCATCTTCTATCAATAGAAAAATTCTTTTAGCTATCTCTTTATGTTGAATTATGAAACATCTTGCATCTTCTGGGTCTCCCTCAATATATCTTGGGTCTTTTAAAACTATCCCTAGTTGGCATAGCAAAACAGGAATGTCTTTAGCATCTGTAAGACCTCTTGGAGTGCCTTTTCTTTGTAACTGTCTAGGAAATTTATCAATTATTATTTCTTGTAAATTAGAATGAGTGTTATTTGTTTTATCAAATCCTATTTTTTGAAAAAGATCAGGATTGTCAGCGTCTAATAGAACAGAAGCTATACAGGCTATTACACAATATGCACTCCCTGATTGCTTTACTACTGTTATTGAGGTTTTATCCATTAAAGAAAGTTACAACAATGTGGTTAAAATTATCGAGGTCTAATTTTTGTAATTCCCATAATAGGGGTAGAGGCTACGATACCCCTATTAACATTCAAACTCTTTTGGTCTTCGGGAAGCCCAGCAAATATTTTTTTTCTTTCCCTCGAGTTGCGTGAGCCATGTGCGCCTATTTAACATAATGGAAGTTATAAGAATAATAGCTTAATCTAATTCCTGCCTTCGAATACTAACGGAAAGGCATATCGACTGTAATTTATTTTCTCAGCCACCATGACATATAGATATTAAATAGCCAGGTTAGGCTGCTCGCCGTAGTGCGCATTTTTCATAATATAGGAAGCAGTGCAGTTCGTGCCCATCATTTTATTATTAAAATCCTGGTAACTTAAGTACACCAGTTCCCTCAAACTATTGGCAAAATTGATAGCCTGCCTGAACCTGGCCTGCTGTGAATTTCCCGCAGAGCGTTTCCCAGCTTTAAGGCGACAGCATGGAGGGCCGGACACACTGCAAGATAATAAAATTGCATGGATGACCTAGGGTATCAGCCCATGCTTTTAATCCTTTTAGAATAGGAAATATAAACCCTGATCTCCGGGATATTTTTTAAATATAAGAGGGAGCTTTTTGGACTCCCTCTTATATTTAAGTATTTAAGCTGTTTTAAAGACCAGCTATCATTTTCTTTTGTTTATACGACGCCAGGCTGGGATCCATGGCAATAGCTTTATCGCAAAGCGTAATACCTTTATCCATATTTTCCTTGCCTCCTTTTTTCTGGTAGCACATTCCGATCATATATAAGGAGGATGCATTTGTTTTGTCATAAGAAAGGATCTTGTCCCAGTAGTCCATAGCCATATCATACTTTCCTTTATAGTAATAGGCTTCCGCTACCATATTCAGGAT
>JADGPW010000199.1 GCA_017882265.1 Chitinophagaceae bacterium
GCGAGATCTACCGTAATAATCTCAACTTTTTTGAACTGGGAATACTCCGGCGTATTGCACAGGAAGCCGGTGGTCCTTCTTCCCGTATAGAGATCATCACCACGGCTTCGATGATACCCTACGAGGTGGGTGAAAATTACCTGAATGCATTTGGAAAGATCGGTTGCACTAATATCGACGTGATGCACATACGCAGCCGGCAGGATGCGATGAAAGATGAATACATTGAACGCATCCGACATTGTGATGCCGTGATGTTTACGGGGGGCAACCAGTTACGCCTGAGCGCTACGGACGGGGGAACTACTTTCCTGTCCATTCTCAAAAAAAGGTATAAGGAAGAAAATTTCGTTATCGCGGGTACTTCGGCCGGAGCCATGGCCATGAGCAATACGATGATCTATGAAGGCAATGCAACCAGGTCCCATTTGAAGGGCGAAGTAAAGATAACAACCGGGTTGGGTTTTATCGATAGTGTGATCATTGATTCTCATTTTGAGAAAAGAGGACGATTTGGAAGACTGGCACAGGCAGTCGCTTCTAACCCATCCTGTATTGGTATCGGTTTGGGTGAGGATACCGGGATGCTGATCACGGAAGGAAACAAAATGGAAGCAATCGGCAGTGGCCTGGTGGTCATTATTGATGGTCATGATATCCTGCATTCCAATATTGCCGATATCCCGGAGGGGAATCCCATCAGCATAGAAAACCTGAGAGTTCATTTTTGTGAAAAAGGAAATGGCTATTTGATCACGGAAAGAAAATTTTTGCCGGAGTCCAGCGAAGGAGCCGTCATTAAGAAACAGGTAGATATAGAGTAGAGACAAGGCACACCCTGTCTCCATGCAACATTCGATAAAAATAAAGCATCAGGCGGGAAATTTGTTTAATAAGATGTTATTTCAGGCCCTATTAAATTTTTTCACAAAAAGCGGCAGCATTTTCGTTTCAGTAATTTGCATTAATAATTTCTTATTATGAGAAAGATCTTATTTGTTTCATTCATCATGTTGTTTTCCTTTGCATTTACACTGCAAAAGAAAACGAGGGTCATTTTCTTTGGGGACTCCATCACGGAACTCGGGATCACCACAAGACCTGATGCCGGCACCGGTTATGTGCTGAAGATCGATAGCCTTTGTAAAACAGAAAACAAAAGTGATCAGTATGAGTTTATCGGGTCGGGTGTCAGTGGCAATAAAGTCTATGATCTTTATCTCCGGATGGAAGACGATGTACTTGCCAAAAAGCCTGATGTAGTGATCATTTACGTAGGCGTAAATGACGTATGGCATAAAATATTACTCGGCACAGGCACGGACGCGGATAAATTTGAGAAATTCTACCTGGCCATTCTCAAAAAACTAAAAGAGAAAAACATTAAAGCCATTCTTTGCACCCCGGCCGTGGTAGGAGAGAAAACCGATTTCAGTAATCAGCTGGATGGAGACCTGAACCGGTACAGTAATATCATCAGGGATATTGCTGTAAAGAATAATCTTCCCCTGATCGACCTTCGGCAGAAATTCCTCGATTATGACAAGATGCATAACCCGGATAACAAGGAAAAGGATATCCTTACGAGGGATAAAGTGCATTTAAATGAAAAAGGCAACCTGTTAGTAGCAGAGGCGATGTGGAAGGCGATAAAGGGGTTATAAGGCCACCAAACAAAATAATACTGAGAAAATCTCTTTGTCTCAGTGGCAAATAACCAGGTAATAATTCTTTTTCCCTTTTTGTACCAGGACATATTTGTCATGCAGGAGTTCTGTATGATCTATGGCCAGTTGAAGATTGTCTATTTTTTTCCGGTTAATACTTACCCCGCCACCCAGCACATTTTTCCTGGCATTTCCTTTGCTGTCAAAGATTCCCGTTTCGGCAAGAAAGGAGACGACGTCAATTCCTGTTACTATTTTTTCCTTCGGGAAATTAATTTTTACCACTCCATCCATTCCCTCTAAATCTGCTTCAGTAAGGCTTTCCACCGGGTTAGACTGTTGGGTAAACAATTTTTCAGTGGTAATTAATGCTTCTGCCAATGCCGGTTCTCCATGTACGAAGCTGGTCACTTCCTGGGCAAGTGTTTTTTGCAATACCCTTGCTGAAGGATCCATTTTATGTTCATGGGTCAGCATATTAACGGCATCCTTTGAAAGGAAAGTAAAGATCTTTATCCACTTTGCCGCATCTTCATCACTTGCATTCAGCCAGAATTGGTAGAATTGATAAGGGGAAGTTTTTAAAGGATCCAGCCAGATATTCCCTTTCTCAGTTTTTCCAAATTTACTACCATCGGTTTTGGTGATCAGCGGGCAGGTGAAGGCGAAAGCTTCGCCACCGGTCTTTCGCCGGATCAGTTCCGTTCCGGTAACAATATTTCCCCACTGGTCGCTACCACCCATTTGTAATTTGCAGTTTTTGTACTGGTATAGCCAATAAAAATCGTAACCCTGGACTAACTGGTAGGTGAATTCTGTAAAGCTCATACCGTCTCCTTCCAGTCTCTTTTTTACACTATCTTTACTCATCATGTAATTGACGGTGATATGTTTACCAATATCACGGATAAAATTTAAGAAATGCATCTCTTTGAACCAATCGTAATTGTTCACCATTTCTGCCGCGTTCTTTAAAGAGGGATTGAAATCAAGATATTGCATTAATTGTCTTTTTACCCCCTCTTCGTTATGTCGGAGTACTTCTTCACTCAATAGATTTCTTTCTTCATTTTTCCCACTGGGGTCGCCAACCATACCGGTTGCTCCTCCCACCAGGGCCATAGGTTTATGCCCTGCTTTTTGTAAATGGACCAATAATAAAATAGGAACAAGGCTTCCGATGTGCAGGCTGTCGGCTGTCGGATCAAAGCCAATATAAGCCGCTGTCATTTCTTTATTGAGTTGTTCTTCGGTCCCCGGCATAATATCCTGGATCATCCCTCTCCATCGTAATTCTTCTATCAAATTCATATCTAAGTCAATGATTTGCAACAAAAGTAAGCCAGAATAAGCTAGCCGGGCTTCCGATACAATATTTTTCTAAATACTTCGTTTTCAATAACTAGTCTTTTTACCCACAACCTTATGTTTTTACGGGGGTAAAGACTAATTTTACCGACAGTCCATATTTATGAAAACCTATCAGATCCCATTGCTTATTTGAAAAATCTATCAATGAAAACGAACCGGTTATACCTAACCCTGCTTTCAACTATTTTTTTTCTTTCTTCCTCCGCACAATTCAGAAAATATTCTAATGAATTTTTGAATATCGGCGCCGGGGCCCGCGGTCTTGCTATGGGCAGCGCCCAGGTGGCCTCTGTCAATGACGGTACGGCGGGGTACTGGAATCCCGCCGGCCTGGTGGGGGTAGATGAACATCCGCAGGTAAACCTGATGCATGCAGAATACTTTGCCGGCATTGGAAAATATGATTATCTCAGCGTTGCTTTCCCTACCGCCAATAAAAAAAGCACACTTTCGATTACAGGATTACGGTTTGCCGTAGATGATATCATGAACACCTTGTTCCTGGTAGAGCCGGATGGCTCTATCAATTACAATAATATCCAGGCTTTTTCTTCTGCCGATTATGCTTTTATTTTTTCATTCGCACAAAAACTCAAGGAGAGCGAAAATAAGAATGTACAATTTGGATTAAATGCGAAAGTCATCTATCGCAGTGTAGGAAAATTTGCCAAGGCCTGGGGTTTTGGATTGGATGGTGGGGTACAGATCTTCAGCAACCAATGGCGGTTTGGAATATCGGGTCGTGATATCACTAGTACTTTCAACGCCTGGTCATTCAATTTTACAGACAAAGAAAAACAGGTTTTGTACCTTACCAATAACGAGATACCCGTTAAGTCAACTGAGCTTACTGCTCCCCGTGTCATTTTAGGAATTGCCAGGGAGTTTAAAATAGGACAGAAGTCAAGCCTGTTGGCAGAGGCCAATATTGATGTAACCTTTGATGGCCAACGTAATACCTTGATCAGCGCCAACCCGGTAAGCGCGGATCCTAAACTGGGGCTGGAACTGAATGTCAAGAATGTTTTTTTCCTTCGCGGAGGAATAAATAACTTTCAGAGAGCTTTGTCCGATGGTGACACGGTAAATCAGAAAAAAGTCTGGATCTATCAACCCAGTGCAGGCGCAGGTTTTCGTATAGGTAACGTAACGATTGATTACGCTTTTACCAATCTGGCTAACCAATCAAACCCCTTATTTACCCATATCTTTTCTTTAAAACTGGATTTGGCTGGAAATAAAAACAAAAAAAATTAATGGTATCTGTACCTGATAAAACTCTGATGTAATGAAAAAAATTTTACTTCCATTATTACTTTTTACCAGCCTCGTTGTTCAATCCCAGGCCTATAACAACGAGTGGATCGATTACAGCAAGACCTATTATAAATTTAAGATCGGTGCTACTTTTTTATACCGGATCAACCAACCCACACTGGCTACATTAGGTATTGGAAACACCCCAGCCGAACAATTCCAGTTGTGGAGAAACGGGAAACAGGTCCCTATTTATACATCCGTACAAACCGGCCCGATGGGCAGCAGTGATTATATTGAGTTTTGGGGCAAGATGAATGATGGAGAAACGGATAATGTACTTTATCGTTCAAGCGATTTCCAGCTTAATAATAAATGGAGTTTAGAATCTGATACGGCAGCTTTTTTTCTTACAGTCAATCCCTCCGGAGGTAATTCACGATTAACACCAACTCCCAATAATTTACCAACAGCGCTTCCTGTTGAGCCCTATTTTGTTTACACGGCCGGAGATTATTACAGGGAAAAGCAGAATAACGGGTATGCCGCAGTGGTGGGAGAATATGTTTATTCCTCTTCCTATGACCAGGGTGAGGGATGGACATCTGCAGATATTCTTTCCCCGGATCCTTCGAGCGGTTTTCCCGGCAACACATTGAATTTTACTCCAACCAATCTTTACCCTTATACAGGAGCAGGGGCACCTGCGCCCTTACTGAATGTAAATATGTCGGGAAATGCATTGAATCCAAGACAAGTTGAAGTAAAAGTAAACAGTTCGTCAGTGGCGAATCAAACCATGGATTTCTTTGACTATGTTAAGTTGAGTGTACCCATTTCACCATCCCTCATCAGTAGCGGATCTGCCAGTATAGATATTAAAAATAATTGCCTGACCCCTAATGACCGAATGGTCGTGGCCCAGACTGAATTGGTATACCCGCGACAATTCAATTTTGGTGGGGCAGACAGGTTTGAATTTGAATTACCTGCGAGCGCTGCCGGGAATTATCTTGAAATAAGCGGGTTTAACTATAACACGTTTAACCCTATCCTGTACGATTTTACTAATGGGAAAAGGTATGTTGGCGATATCAGCAATCCCGCCCTGGTAAAAATAGTATTACAACCTTCGGCAACCCCCAGAAAATTACTCCTTATATCGGCGCATCCAACAGTACCGGTACCGGTTACCTCATTACAGCCACGTAATTTTGTTAACTACGGGCTTGCGGCTGCACAGGGTAATTACCTGATCATTTCACATCCTGCTTTGACGGTATCATCATCACCTGGCGTAAATCCGGTAGAAAATTACAGATCTTATCGCAGTTCAGCTCTGGGTGGCGGCTTTAATGCAAAAGTGTATATGATCGATGAAATAGTTGACCAATTTGGTTTTGGTATTAAGAAAAATCCTTTGTCATTACGGAACTTTATCCTTTGGGTCAGGAATACCTATAGCTCTCCTGTCAAGGATGTATTACTTATTGGAAAAGGATTGACCTATACGCAATACCGTATTTATGAAAGTGACCCAAATGTGGAAAAACTGGCTTTCATTCCAACATGGGGTAATCCTGCCTCCGACATGTTATTAGCAGCCGATCCTGGGCTTAATGAGATTCCCCAGGTTTCTATTGGTCGTCTTTCAGTAATTAACGGGGATGAAGTGGCAGTATATCTTGCAAAAGTGATACAGTATGAACAGGCGCAGGCATTTTCATCGCCCCGTATAATTGATAAAGCCTGGATGAAAAATGTCGTACATGTGATTGGCGCCAGTGAAGCTGATCTGGGCCAGATACTGACAACAGCCATGGACCAGTATACCCGGATCATTTCGGATACGCTTTATGGGGCTAATGTAAATACCTTTAGTAAGGTTTCTGCAGCCCCGGTGGAGCAGACCAGTAGTACCCGGCTGGCTAATCTTTTCGAATCAGGCTTTGGCCTGATGACCTATTTCGGGCACTCTTCTGCCAGCACACTGGAGTTTAATCTTGATAATCCTGACCAATATAATAATCAGGGGAAGTACCCGGTAACAATCGTCATGGGATGTAATGCAGGTAATTTTTTTAATTTCAACACGCTACGTTTCATCACTAAAGAAACGCTTTCCGAAAAATTTGTTTTAGCGGATCAGCGGGGATCTATCGCGTTTATTGCCAGTACGCACTTTGGAATAGTTCATTACCTGGATATTTATAATACCCAGACCTATACAGGCGCCTCGGTAACAAAATATGGTAAGACCCTCGGTGAAATACTCAAAGAATCCATTACCCAGGTATATAACCAGACCACTCAAAATGATTATTATGCCAGGTTCCATTGCGAGCAAACGAGCCTGCACGGCGATCCTGCTCTACGTTTAAATGGATCAACTGCCAAACCTGATTATGTTATAGAGGATCAGCTTGTGACCGTGAACCCCTCTTTTATATCTGTGGCGGAATCTCATTTTAAAGTTGACGCAAAATTCATGAACCTGGGCATGGCTGTCAATAAGAGAATTGTAGTTGAAGTAAAACGAACCTTTCCTGATTTAACAACCCAGGTCATACGAAGAGATACGATCCCGGGTATCCGTTATATTGATTCACTTTCTTATACACTTGATATTGTGCCCACCCGTGACAAAGGGTTGAACAGGATATCCATCTGTGTTGATGCGGACAACGCGGTAGATGAATTGTACGAGACTAATAATTGCGTCACAAAAGATGTATTTATTTATGAGGATGAGGCCAGGCCTGTATATCCCTATAACTTGAGTATTGTAAACCGGCAGGATGTAAAGATGGTGGCTTCCACCGCCAATCCTTTCAGTGCGTTGAAGCAATACACCATGGAAATGGATACAACAGAATTCTTTAATTCACCTTTTAAAATTACGCGCTCGCTTAGTTCAACCGGTGGCGTACTGGAGTTTACACCCGGGATAACTTTCTCTGATAGTACCGTTTACTATTGGAGAGTAGCTCCGGTTCCTACCAGCGGTCAACCTGTCTGGAACGAATCTTCTTTTATATACCTCAATGCGGCCGGCCCTAATAGCAGTGATCTCGGGTTTAACCAGTCTCATTTCTATCAACAAACCAAGTCAACTTATGATCGATTAAAACTTGATTCTGCCAGCCGTACCACCAAATATGGCACGGTAATAAATAACCTGTTTATCCGGCAGGGAACCTGGATCTCGAGTGGTTGTACCCAGGAATCATGTTTGTCTGTCGCTATTAATGGATCAGCGGACATACGTCTGATGTGCTGGTTTTCTTCTCTTGTCTTTAATGTATTTGATCCGGTTTCATTTAAGGCTTGGGCAAATCAAACAGTTGTTCCCAATACATACCCCAGCAGCCTGGGCCAGGGATTATATGGAAGTACAGACAATAACTGCTTTGGTTCAGCTAAACCTTATAATTTCGAATATCGCTATACGGATACCGCCAGTAGACATAAGATGATGGATTTTATGAGACTTAGAGTCCCTGATGGTTTCTATGTAGTTGTCCGGAATTTCACATTGGATCCCATTTATGGCTTCCCGAATGCATGGGCAAATGACTGGAAGGCCGATACCCAGTATTGGGGTGCCGGCCAGTCCTTATATCATTACCTTAAAAATGCGGGTCTGAGTAGTATTGATTCATTCTACAGGGCAAGACCATGGGCCCTGGTATATAAAAAGAATGACCCTAGTTTCACTCCTCAATGGATCATGGGCGATGGATTGTTTGATAATCCGACTTTATCTGTTGATTGTCCCACATCCGATACAGTTGGTTATGTTACCTCACCGGCATTTGGCCCGGCGAGGGCATGGAAACAACTGAAATGGAGAGGTAGCGGGGATCCAACAGGTGATGTGGCTACAGTAGATGTGATCGGTATTAAAAATGACGGGACCCAAAATGTAATATTCAGTAGCATCACGACCGCCCAACAAAATTTTGATGTATCTGCTATCAATGCATCTGTTTATCCTTTTGTACAACTTAGAATGCGAACGTCTGACTCTATTAATTTTACACCTTACCAGCTCCGGTATTGGCGGATCACTTATGTACCGGTACCCGAAGGGGCCATCGCTCCCAATATTTTCCTTAGGGTAAAAGATACGGTGGAAGTAGGCGAACCGCTTGACTATAGAGTAGCATTTAAAAATATCAGCGATGTAGCGTTCGATAGCCTGAAAGTAAAAATGGTGATCACGGACAGGAACAATGTGCCGCATATCATTCCTATACCGAAACGAAGACCCTTGCTGGTAAATGATACACTGCAACTGGGTTCCCTGGTTAACACGGCCACACTTCCTGGCATTAACACCCTTTACCTGGAAGCGAATCCTGACAATGACCAGCCTGAACAGCAGCATTTCAACAACTTTGCCTATCGCAGCCTCTATGTAAAACCGGACAGCCTTAACCCGCTGCTGGATGTAACTTTTGATGGCGTGCATATTCTCAACAGGGATATTGTATCATCCAAACCGGATATTATCATCAAGCTGAAAGATGAGGCCCGGTGGCTGATCCTGGATGATACTTCATTACTCACCTTACAGGTGCGTTATCCCAATGGAAGTTTGCGAAGGTTCTATTTTAATAACGATACCGCGCATTTTATTCCAGCCGGACAGGCGCCCAACCC
>JADGPW010000200.1 GCA_017882265.1 Chitinophagaceae bacterium
ACATTCTCAAAATGAGAAACATATAGATGAGCCGGTTTGGGGGGATGATGAAAGATCCCCGGGTTGCCATTAATATTTGAAAAGAAAAGGGAGGCTGATAAAAAGGCGGTAATTAATTTCATGAACAGTCGATTTGAAGATAGTAGTTTATCAAGATTATTGTTGTCAATTATTTTGTAAAGAATATCGCTAAAAATATTGAAAATTGGGAGAACTGTTTTTGATTAATTTTTTTTTGCCGGGAAGGGCGGTAAGACGGGAAGGGCTGCTTCGCAGCAAAAAATATAGGAACACGGATGACCCGGATTAAAAGCCTGCCCGACTGAGTCATTCAGGCGGGGATTTACACGGATAGTGAAAAATGATCGTAAAATATCCGTGTCGATCCGTCCAATCCGTGTCATCCGTGTTCTTGTATTTATGCTGCGAAGCAGTATGGCGCCAGCCGCCCTTCCCGTCTTACCGCCCTTCCCGGCAAGTCATCATTTCTTAACTAATCCCAAACGTATCAAACCTTCTGCGGAGGCAGCTATAGCTTCTTCGTTGGTTTGTGGCGACCAGCCCAGTAAGCTCCTCGCTTTTTCATTGCTGGCATTTTTAATTTTACCGAGTTCAGGCGCTACTTGCTTAGCCGCGGGATTGAATAGCGCAGCAAGACGAACCATCCAATTGGATAATTCTTTGGTGGGAACATGTTTGGCGGCATCACCTAATCTATTTTTTAGTACCATGGCGATATAATGCATCGACATACAATTGCCTGCTAACGCAAGGAATCGTTCTCCTTTGGCTGCCGGATTTGTCATAGCACGAATATGCAGGTCCGCTACATCCCGCACATCGACAGCATTAAAGTAAACACGGGGACAAGCCTTTATGTCTCCATCAAGCATTTGTTTTAAAACCAGGATGGAACTTGGGAAATCAGGTCCGAGTAAAGGACCAAAAATGGCAACGGGGTTTACCACGGAAAGTTCTAAATGGGCTCCTTCATTGGCTATAAAATCCCAGGCCGCTTTCTCTGCTAATGTTTTTGATCTGATATAAGCGCTGATAGTTTTATTGTTGGGATCCGTCCAGTTTTTTTCTGTAAAAGTTTCAGTGGTTGACTTGTGCCCGTAACCAACGGCTGCAAAAGAAGAGGTCATGACCACACGCTTCACGCCGGCATCACGGGCAGCACGTAATACACGCAGACTGCCTTCCCTCGCAGGTATAATTAATTCGTTTTCGTCTTTTGGCATTTTTGATGGAAAAGGAGAAGCCAGGTGAAGTGTATAGTCACATCCTGCCACGGCTTCAGGCCAACCTTTGTCGGATAGTAGATCAGCAATAAAAAATGAAAGCTGTTCACTGGGATTAGCGCCGCCGGTTTTGAGCATCTCCAATACTGCAGCTTTACGATCAAGTGATCGCAGGGTGGTTCGTACGCGGTAGCCTGCTGCTAATAATTGAATAATGCTATGCGCGGCGAGAAATCCTGTGCCTCCGGTGACGAGGACTAATTTTTGTTGTGAGGAATTTGTTGAATCTGACATGTTTGACATGGCCACGAAATTACATGAATGAATACGAATGAACGGCTACGCCGTTATTGAATGAGGTTTAGCCACGAATTAACACGAAATGGCACGAATGAAAACAAAGTGGATTGTGGATTGCACGGATTGCACGGCAGTCGGGCAGGCTTGTTCATCTGTTCGACATTCAAAATACCCTCTTTCCCTTATTTTATTTTACCTATTATCTTAATACCTTTCAACTCAAATAACTGACCGAAAATCATATAATATGCCAGCGTCCCGAATGTTGCCCGTGAGCTTATTATTTCTCTTTCTTTATTTCCTTACTGTCACCGGTTGCAGAACCGGTTACAGCTATGCCCCGAAAACGGAAAGTACCGTGATCAAGGTGTCGGAAAAACCGGATGCGCTTAGTTTTAATTCATTAAAAGAACAGATGGCGCCCAGTCTTGCTGACCGGGCTTCCAAAAGCCGGGGGCTTATCCTCGGCACTGCTGTTTCGCTGGCAACCAATGCGGTGAAGAAGATGATTGCCAAGGACCGTAAAAAATATAAATCTGAATATTCCTTTGCCCTGACGGATCTGTATTTCTATGACCAGCTGTCTACTATAAGTCCCTTTGATCCGGTGGGCATGCAATTCAACGGATTTAATATCATCCGGACATTTGTAAACAGGGATGGCCATACCGATACGGCGCTTGTAGGCCGGTTTGAACTGGATGCTTCCGACCCCAGCGAGATCATCAATAATTCGACCTTCCGCCTGCGGTTAAAAAGCATTGATGTCAATTATACCAAAGCGAAATTGACAAGGGCCCAGAAAAACAATATCAATGTGGATATTGAGATCACTTTTAAAACTTCGTATGTCAATGAATCGGGCCAACTATTCGGGGACGTGGCACTCGGCAAGTTCTATGTATTGCTTCGCCAGGCGCCGTTGGATAAGAAGAATCCGGCCTATGCGACTTTCTATGATAAGTTGAAAGATACCGAGGTGGATGGAAAAAGTTTTATTGTTCCCCGATCCTTTGGTTATTATAAGACCCCGGAAGACGCGATTGAGAAATCATTCAGCCAGGGGGCCTATTCCATTTCTGTAAAGGTGACCGAAAGTACCAGGGATAGATTTGTGACCAAAGTATTGCTGGATAATAGTAACACGATCATTGATATGCTGGGAACGAGGGCGGCGGGGTTGGGGCATTAGGTGATAAATGCTAAGTGTTAAGTGTTAAATGTTAAGTTGTTTATAGTGGTAAAGATCCTATAATTGGTGAAGATTTTTTAATGTCGAAAGTGAGGATAACCGCAGAGGCGAAGAGATTTGTCATTTATTTCTGCCCCCCAGTTTGCGGGGCCTCTGCATCTCTGCGGTTATGATCCGAAATAAGTAAACTTTACTTAACACTTAGCATTTAACACTTAACATTTAGCATTACCAGACCTCCCAATCCACCGCGATTGTTTCATTCCGGGAAGTGGGTTTTTGTAAACCATTAGTGAGTTGTTCCACCCTTTCTCCCACTATTCTTTTGAGTTCACTTATTTTCAGCGAAGGATAGTTCTTCATCGCTTCCAGGATACTATAAGTAAATACCCCGTTCTCCAGGTCATTCCTTTCCAAAGCAAACTGGGTGCCTGCGGCAGCGGAGATGATCGTAGCGCCGGTGCTCTTACCTACGTTTACAAATACACTTTGCATCAGTTCGAAACTGTTTTTTAATCCCAGGTGTTTTTCATCATCCCTGTACCGGACGGGTTTTAATCCTCTTTTTAATTTCATTGAATCAATGGTTTGACCGATCGTGACTAATTCATCTTTGTCCACTTCACCACTATGGCAGGCATCGATCAGCATCAGCTTTTTTCGGGCGGGGATACTATCCAATAAATTTTCAAGGTCATCATAGGAAAGGCCGTTTTGTTCCGGCTGTTCAAAATTCACAGCATAGGTAGAAAGATAATAGTCATAATCCCGGCTTAACATGCCATGACCGGAATAAGCGATGATCACTTTATCATTATCCGTGGTCTGCATTAGTTTTTGTTTGAGGGCTTTTATATTGCTGACCGTCACCTTTTCATTGAATAAGGTATCTATAATAATGGCGTCGCCGTATTTCTCTTTTAGTTTTAGTGACAGGTCCCTGATGTCTTTGGCGCTATACCGAAGATCGTATTGTGCATCGGCAAAATGATCAATCCCGATACCGATGAACCTGGTCATGACTTTTTGCGGGGTTGGCGGAGAATAATTTACAATTAACGGCATCCGGTAACTTTCAGTTCCGTTTTCATTGAAGACAGATGTTTCAATACGGTTCTCTCCCTGCGAGAGACCGATCCGGATCGTAGTGTCAAAACTATTTGAACTTCTTTTCCGGATACTGAAGCCCCGCTGGCCATAAACAGGAACCTCATTTACCCAGACATTGAAACGATCGAGTTGGTAACTGCTGTCAGTTCCTTTGATGTGCAATGTGAGTTCTTTTGTTTTTCGTTCCGGATCGGCTTCGATCATTTCACGGTTTTCAAACCCGGATTGTGGTACTCCATATCCATCCTTGAAAGAACTTGTATCAATACCCAGTCTTTTAATTCTTTTTTCATAGGCTTTACGGTAGGACTTTATCAGGGTGGTATCCTTATTCCCAATGGCTTCTAATACTTTATCGGGCCGGTTGTACTTCACATCCAATTGTTCAAAACTGATCACCTGCAGATCCCTTGTTACATAATGCAGGAGTTTGGCCGCTCCCGTACTGCTTTGATAATATCCAGTGGGGATCTTCCCTAAATAATCGGTGCTGTCGACAATAAAAAAAGTGTATACCAGTTTTCGTGTCTTTGCATCCCAGAGGTTCATGCTGTTGTCGCGGCAGGTGGTTATGATATAATTTGCATCGGGACTAAATTGAGCTTTCTTTACCCCGGCCTGGTGCCCGTCCAGTTTAAAAAGTAGTTTACCGGTTTTTGTATCCCATACCCTCGCCGAGTCATCAAATGCCGCGGTAATGATCATCCGGCCATCATAACTAAAATGAGCAGAGGATACTACCCCCGTATGACCCTTGAGTGTTGTTAATAACCTGCCGGCGGCGGCATCCCATAGCCGCACATCATTATCCCATGTACCTTCGGCTGTAACCACATATTTTCCATTGGGACTAATTTCGGCTACATTAAAAAATGCGGCAGCAAGCGCTCCTTTTCTCCTGGTTGTTTTTGGGAGGCTGTCATTCCAGTAAGTGGCAATACTGTCCCCGTCCCCTACCCAGCGATTAAATGTTGAGCTGATATCATATACATCACCGTTAAATTTCTTTATGGGTTTACCGGTGGACAGGTCCCAGGCTATGGGAATACTGTCTTCGGAGTTCGCATAGGATAAAATAAATTTCCCATCCCGGCTAAACAAGGATTCATCAATATGGCTGGTATGACCCGTTAGTGTTTGTATGGACTTGCCCGAAGGCAGTCTCCAGATGTTAGCCAGGTTATCATCATTACCTGTAACGATCATTTTCCCATCAGGACTAAACCGGGCAATATTGGTATAAGAAAGTGTATCGGGCAATACTAATACTGTTTTCCTACTTTGGGCATCTTTTATATAAACTGTTGTAGAAATCGTGGAACTATTCTCATTCCTTTCTATTGTCAAAAAATATTTCCTATCGGGACTAAACACAACAGAATCGATTACCGGCTGATCACCTTTCTTCAGAGGGGTTAGATTCCCGGAAACAATATCACACCAGGCGGTTGTTTTAGCTCCTGTTATGACCATGATCGATTTACTGTCGGGGCTGAATACCGGCGCTGATCTTATATCGGGGGATGTCTTAACTATCCTCACTATCCTGCCAGTTGCTGTTTCCCATATTTGCAATTTCCCATTATCAAATTGGGCATCGGATGCAGTGACAACATATTTACTGTCGGGGCTGAAACCGGCATTGATCCAGATGCCGCCATTACCTAATTGTTTCATCCCGGTGGCTCCTTTCAACGTACTTAATAGTTTACCGGATTTTGTTAACCAGATCTTCGCGGTGTTATCATTGGATGCGGTAAGAATATATTTACCCCCGGTGGGATCGGATTTGCAGGCCGGGCTGAATTTGGCCATGTCCAGCCAAAGAGCGTGTCCTTTCAGTTCATGCAATAAATAACCATTCTCTACGCCCCAAAGTTTTGCGGAACCATCTTCTGATGCTGTCACGACTAGTTTTCCATCCGGGCTGAATTCCGCATCATTGATCTTACCTGTATGCCCGATTGGCAAAACAAGTTGTGGTTCCTGTGCCACTACCAATAAGAAGGGGGAAAGGAAGAAACTTAGTATAAGCATCTTCTTCATATTAGTAAGATAGCAATAAAAATTCGGGTATCCATGTTATGTGAATGAATTGCCGGTAAGGACTGGAAGACGGGAAGGTGAGGAATATTGAACAGAAGAAGAAGGAACAGATGAAGTACTTTTCTAACACAGAAGAAATGCATTATCATAGGGACTGACAAGCTTCGACATTCTGCATTCTTTGTTCATCTGTTCGACATTCTTCCCGTCTTCCCGCCCTTACCGGCAAATAAAAAAAATCAATTTTCCGTATCTTACAATTAATGACACCTGAAGACAGTTGATGGTAACGTTGGAAGGATTATTCCTAATCGCAGCTTCAATCTTATCATACTTCCCGTCGTTGGCTGGTTTGCTGGTTTCGCTCAGAGATCCATAGTGCGCTGCGAAAGATTTTACAGTACCGGA
>JADGPW010000020.1 GCA_017882265.1 Chitinophagaceae bacterium
GCTAAAAGACCATTTATTGAAACAAAGATCGATAAAACTGTAGTGAATGTGGACGCTTCTCCTACCAGTGCTGGTGCTACTGCATTGGAAGTATTGGAAAAATCACCTGGGGTTACTGTTGACAATGATGGCAATATCAGTTTACGGGGTAAGGCGGGTGTCATCGTGATGATGGATGGAAAACCCACTTATTTATCGGCTACGGATCTGGCTACCATGCTGAAGAATATGCCGGCGTCTGCTTTGGACCAGATCGAGATCATGACCAATCCATCCGCCAGGTATGACGCTTCCGGTAATTCGGGAGTGATCAATATCAAAACTAAAAAGGGAAAGGCCGCTGGCTTTAACGGGTCGGTCATGGCGGGGATCAGCAGCAGTTTTTTTAAACCTGCCGGTGCTTTATTTGTGACACCCAAATCACAGAATAGTATCAATTTCAATTATCGTAAAAAGAAATTAAACTTTTTTGGTAATTATAATCCCAATATTTACCAGGGTAAGGCAGATCTGACGATCAACCGAAAATTTATTAATGATAATGGTGACATTACCGGTTTTTCGGATGTACAAACCAGTTTTAAATTCGGAAATTTCAATCATACCCTGAAACTGGGTCTGGACTTTTATGCAGACGCTAAAAACACTTTCGGTATTGTAGCCAGTGGATTTATTTTCAATGGTCATCCTACACCAGTTACGGTCACTTCTATTTCAGATCAAAATCATCTGCCTGTTTCCAGTATGGTCTCCCTGACGGAAAACAGGATCCATTTTAAGAATTTCAGTGGCAATTTTAATTATCGGCACTTATTTGATACGGCCGGCAGGGAATTGACAGCAGATCTTGATTATATCCTGTATAATAACACATCCAATATGCTGCTCACCACGGATTTCTACAATGATATGGGGCAGTCAACTGCCGGCACCTTATTGTTGACAGGGCATTTGCCTTCTGATATCAGTATTTATTCGGTTAAATCAGATTATACCCATCCTTTTAAAAAAGGCGGACTGCTGGAAGCCGGTATTAAATCCAGTTATGTGAAAAATAATAACCTGGTTGACTATACCAGGCTGGTGACGGATAAATGGGTGGAGGATGCCCGCTCCAATTATTTTATTTATGATGAGAATATCAATGCGGTATATATAAATGTGAACAAGCAGATCAAAAAATGGAGCCTGCAGGGTGGACTAAGGTTGGAAAATACGATTGCCAAAGGTTTCCAGGTGACAAATGATTCTACATTTAAAAGAAATTTCACCAGCCTTTTCCCGAGTGTATTTGTAAGCTATGCTTTGAATGGTAAGCATTCATTGACCCTATCCTGGAGCCGGAGGATAACAAGACCCAATTACCAGGACCTGAATCCTTTTACTTATTTCCTGGATTCACTTTCTTATCGTCAGGGGAATCCCTTTTTGTTGCCCCAATTTACCCATATCATTGAATTGACCCATTCATTTAAAGGAAAACTCATTACTACTTTGAATTATAATAATACCACGGATGTGATCGCGCAAATCCTCAAGCAAAATCCGCAAACCAAAGTAGTGTATGCCACGGCTGACAATGTGGCTAAATTCCGGAATGTAGGTATTTCTTTCACGGCGCCTGTACCTATAACAAAATGGTGGAATACCAACTTTTTCACCAATATCTATAATAATCATTACTTAGGTATTTACAATCTGCAACCGCTTGATATTGCCTATACCTCATTTATGATGAATATCACCAATACCTTCACGGTAAAACCGGGTTTTAGTTTTGAGCTCAGCGGGTTTTATCGCGCCAAAGGGGTTGACCAGTTAACCATAAGTGAACCCTTCTACCAGGTTAGTCTTGGAGGGCAGAAAAACATCATGAAGGGAAAAGCAACCCTGCGATTTAATATCCGTGACCCATTTGCCTGGCAGGTATATAGGGGAATTACTCAATACAACTCGATCGATGTGAAGATCAGGCAAAGAAATGATTCACGCCAGGCAACGGCCACCTTTACTTACCGCTTTGGCAAAAATAATCAACAGACCCCACCGCCCCGGCGTCACAACAACGCCACCCAGGATGAACAGAACAGGGTAGGAAATGGTCAGTAATTATAACTTACAGTTTTCTCATGTGCGTGTTGCATCTGAGACGTCCTCCGTTTCTACGGGGGACTTTTTTTTATCACGGATTGAAGGATTTATTTGGATTTCACGGATTCCCACGGCAGATTATCTTTGCGCTTTGAGCGGCGAGCTATGAGCCTTGGCCAGAAAAGCATGTATGAATTTCAGTCTCGTAACTCATAGCTCATAGCTCACAGCTTATTGTTATCTTGTTAACCTTTCAACTTCTAACCAAACCAAACATACCATGCCATCATTTGATATTGTCAGCAAAGTTGAGGCCCAGGCATTGGATAATGCCGTCAACGTGACAACCAGGGAGATCACCAACCGATTTGATTTCAAAGGTTCACACGTGGTCATTGACCTTGATAAAAAGGAATTTCTGCTTAAAATGGAAACGGACGATGATATGAAAATGCGGCAACTCCTGGATGTATTGATCAGCCGGGCGCATAAGCAGGGTATTGCCCCGGAGGCCTTTGATACATCTAAAGAAGGGCACCAAAGCGGCAAAGTCTGGAGGAAAGAGGTAAAGGTTAAGAATGGGCTGGCCCAGGAAGATGCCAAGAAAATAGTAAAGCTGATCAAGGATGCTGGATTAAAGGTCCAGGCTTCGATCAATGACGACCTGGTAAGGGTCAATAGTAAAAAAATTGACGATCTGCAGGCGGTTATCCAGTTATGTAAAAATGCAAATACCGGAATTCCTTTACAATATGTGAATATGAGGGATTAAGCCCTTGGTAAACTAGTTTTTCAACCTGAAAATTGTTAATAAACAGGTGGAAAAGCGGTGGATATCAAAAGCTAAAATTATTTGGAAAAGGGTATATGGCCAACGTATCTTCAATTTACAACTGCACGCATTTTGGCAACAAAATGAATGCATGGAAAGACTGAAATCCCTCAAAAGATGGAAGTTGATCCCGAGAGCATCAAAATTGGGAATAGGCAGGCGCAAGCAGGTTTAGGAACAAAATTGATGCTTTCATCTTTTTATATCCACCTACACTTCTATTCGAATTGGGAACACAGATGAGGCTGTCCTAAAAGCTGATTAATTAATTGCCGGGAAGATCGGGACGGGAAGGGGCTGCTTCGCAGCTAAATACAGGAACACTGATGAAACGGATTGGACGGATCAAAACGGATAAATAACTATATCCGTGTTAATCTCTTGAATCCGTTTCATCAGTGTTCCTGTATTTTTTGCTGCGACAGCAGCCCTTCCCGTCTTCCCGCGCTTCCCGGCAATTACCCTTCAATAAGATTTGGATATAACCCTTCTCCCGGCTACCTTTGCCGACTTAATTAATTCTTTTCATTCGTACGGCAAAATCCGTACAACCTTAAAAATCATAGATTTATGAAAAAAGGAATCCATCCCGATAGCTATCGGTTAGTAGTTTTTAAAGACATGAGTAATGGTCATTCTTTCCTCAGCCGTTCGACTGCAAGTTCAAAAGAGAAAGTAAAATGGGAGGATGGTAATGAATATCCCCTGGTTAAACTGGAAATTTCCAATACTTCACATCCCTTTTTTACCGGAAAGAATATGCTGGTAGATACAGCAGGTCGTATTGATAAATTCAAGAAGAAATACGCAAAAAAGGTGGAATAATATTACATTGTGACACTACTCTGACCCCGTATTTTATGGGAGAAGAGTTTTGTTTTTCATGGCTATACTTTAGACCTCCCGATTCTTCGGGAGGTCGTTTTTTTGGGGGTAGACCTATTGGGTTACAATTGCAGAGGTTCCCATTCCCTGAAGTGGTTCTTAGTCGAACCGTTAAAACTTAATAGATATTTGAAGATGTCCGCCAAGTCCGTCTTTAATTATACGTTGTAAAGTTGAAAAACGAACATCCTTTAAATCTTTTTCAAGTTTTGAAATGTAGGATTTATTTGTCCCTGATAATGCTGCGACCTGCTCTTGTGTCAAACCTTTTTCTTGTCTGGCTTGTTGAATAAGTACGCCAAGTTTAAACGCTTCATATTCACTGTCAAACTTGCCTCTTTTTTTTGTGCCTTTAACACCGACTTCACTGTCGATAAATTCGCTAAGGCTTGTTAGATTTTTTTTCTTCATAATATTCGTTTTTAATTTTCTCCGCTTTTTCAATTTCCTTTGTTGGTGTCTTTTGAGTTTTCTTTTGAAACCCATGTCCAACTACCACAAGATTATTGCTGTCGAAAAAGCAGAAGATGCGAAAAATGTCATTGCCAACCTGGACTCTTATTTCATAAAGAGCATCCGTGTTTTCAAGATGCTTAAAATAAATCTCAGGAATTCGATCCAGGCTTTCGATAATTTGAAGTGTCCAAAGAATTTTCTTCTGAATCTTCCATGTTTGTTGCTGATAAAATTCTCTGAAATATTCCTTAAAGAAAAAAAGTTGAAGTTTATTTGTCACGAAACAAAGATAATGAAAGTAGTCCAATTAGACTACTAAAATTATGAAAGAGTGTTCGGTAGCATATCCTCGCTCAGAAGTAAAGGAGAAAAAAGAGGGTTTATTTAGTTTAATCTCAAAATTCCCAGGGCTTGCCCCTGGGTGGACCATGGAGCGTGGGTTCCTGGGTCCAGGGCTTGCCCTGGGGTTGAATACCTTTTATTTCTCTTTCTCTCTTTTAACCTGCACGGATTAGTCACCGGAATTTACCGAGCTATAGAGAACCTATAGAGAACATACAGAGAATCTATAGAGAATCTGGCCAGGGTTAACTTTTGGTTTGCGTAGGGTATCCTTAGGGTCAGGTCAGGGGTTATGCATCTCATAAACAATAGTAAACCAGGCTTTAACCTTACGCAAGCCAATTGGCAGGCAATGCATTGGTTCTTTTAAATCAGGGCCATGAATTCTCACCTTGAAATCAGTCAGCAGCTTAAACTTAAAGCAGTCCAAAATGGATTTCCGGGTTCACTGGAATAAAACGTGGCTCAAACCGGTACCTACCCGAGCCCTACCTGAGCTCATACCTCTACGCTACCTCTTCGCTATTTAGCGTAGAGGTAGCGTAGGGGTAGCGTAGGGGTAGCGCAGGTATGGGTTTTGGTATATCTTTGTCCCGTCCCGGTTTTTTATCACTTTAAAACTTTTGTATGGCGTTTTTAAGAGATGTTTGGTTAAATGGCCGCATGGGCGATAGGGTCTATTATACGCGGAATGGCAAACGGATCAGCCGCAGGATCCCAGAAACCGTGCATAAGACCCCCAATATGAAAAAAAGAAGCGCCAATTTTGGCATCGCTTCCCGGGCGGCTGGCGTGACCCGGAAATTATTGATTGATGTGCTGCCGTTTCCGACCGACCGAGACATGCAGAATAAGTTTGGCGGGGCCTTTAGCAGGTGGCTCAGCTCCACAAGCCTGGGCCAGGTTCATACGGAAGAAAAGGTTGGTGAAATATGCGGATTTGCTTTTTCGGGTTCCAAACTGCCTTTTGCCTGGATCCGAGCGATCGGGTGCAGCTATACAAAAGGAAAACCGGTTATTCATATTCCTGCTTTTATCCCGGCAGACAATAATAAACTTCCGAAGGATACAATGGCCATCCTTTGCAAGGTAGCGGCAACCACCTGTAGGCTGAAAGATGGCAAAGAAGAAAAAATGGAAATGAAAGACCTGGAAATAACTGTTGTTGATGGTAAAACGGAGGAGCAAGATCTCACCTTGAACCTTGCCATAAAACCAGGTCATATCTTCATAACCGTTCTTTCCGTGAAATTTAAGATCAATGAGAAAGGGAGTACATATATCCTGTATAAGGAAGGGTATCAGCCATCGTTGGTCCTGGGTGCGAACTATAAAAAAAGCTGATATGACGAGAGGACGATATAAGATTCCATACCTGTGCCTGGCAGAGATAAAGCATATGGTTCTTCTTAATAATATATTCTTGCATTTTTTTAATTATCATGTAGCTTAGTTCTTTAACAATAAAAGTAGTTTGACACCTGATTGAAATAATCCATTTGACAGTACATTAAATTTATTATAAGAGCATTGCCTGTTAACAAAAAAGCTCGGCACCTGCGAGCGAAAAAGCCAATAGATATTCCCGCCGGTAAGTTTGATTCATGCCTGATCGGCACCTTGCGCTCAGAATCAATTGTACGCTCAGTGAAGAATGGTGGTGATGGCATAATGATGAAAATCAAAGGAGATGGCGAAATCTTGATCCTTTATACTGGTATGAAGGAAGTCAAACAAGTTATAGGGGGTCGAGGTCGTATCGTCAGACATATGGCGCGGAGGGGCAACCGGAATCATCAGAACTGACAATGGGCTTGTGAAGGTTAGTAGTGTTGGAGAAACAGATATAAAGGGAACGGGAACCAATGAATCTGGAACAAAATCTCTTGCAGTAAGCGGACTCGGGCCTGTTTTTACGGGAGGAGGCAAGACATATAATTTAAACTACACCTGCAGTGAAACAACACTGGTTATAAAACTGAGTATCCAGAACAATGTGATACAGACTTCTACTTTCAAACGCGAAAAGAAATAATAGCGGGAAGAAATGGGAACACTTATCTCAGCTGGATGTCCTCACTTCAACCGGGCTAATAATTATCACTAAATTTGGCAGATATTTATCTGCATGAACAAGATCATCTTCACCGAAGAATTTTGCCAACCGGAAAACCTGCATCCCTTTACACTGACCCGGCAGATGCAGGACATTCGCGTCGGCATACTTACCATCCGGGAAAAATGGGAGATCATGCTGGGTCTTCCTTCTTTCGATAAAAAAGAGGATGATTACAAAGACCTCGGGCGTTCGGTCAATATCGATGAAGTGGTGGAAGATGGAGCCTGTTTTATGATCCATGGCAATATTTTACCTGACGCCAAACTTGTAAAAGCAGTGGTACGGTTAAAGAACGGTGAATTTATTTCTACCCAGGCCGGAAACGGGATCGTGTACCGGTTTACAAAGAACGAGATTGAGGACAAATACAAAATAAAAGTAGGCCAGGCGATTAGATTTAAAGCAGCAATCAGGGCCATTCAGTACCCCTGGGATATTTTCCGTCTGAATGATTGGGCAATCCGGGAGGATTTTGAACTCCTTACTAATAAAAGAAAATCTCAGTCAATTCCTAAAACCAATAAGGTTTTCAAACCCTCCCAGGTCTTTATTGAAAAAGGAGCAAAACTGGAGTACTGCATTATTAATGCGACTGCCGGACCCGTGTATATTGGAAAAAATGCCGAGATCATGGAAGGCACTGTGATCCGTGGACCTTTTGCAATGGGGGAGGGAGCTTGTTTAAAACTCGGTACAAAAGTATATGGAGCCACTACACTGGGACCGGGATGTGTAGCCGGTGGTGAAATAAAGAACTCGGTATTGTTTGGATATTCCAATAAAGCACACGATGGTTACCTGGGTGATTCGGTAATAGGCGAGTGGTGCAACCTCGGTGCGGGTACCACTAATTCCAATTTAAAGAATAATGCCGGTGAAATAAAAATATGGACCCCAAACGGACAGATGAATGCAGGGACCAAATGCGGGGTAATGATGGGAGATTATTCCCGTACCGCCGTGAACACAGCTATTAATACTGGTACCGTTATTGGCGTCTGTTGTAATGTGTATGGTGCCGGGCTGACACCCAAATACATCCCTCATTTTTCCTGGGGCAGTGAGGGGGTCAAACATTACGAATTTGATAGAGCACTATTGGATATTGAGAACTGGAAAAAACTAAAGGGACAAACACTTTTGGATGATGAGAAAAGTATCCTGAAATATATTTATGAACACTTTTAACCTTATAAATGAGAAAACAAATTGCGGCTGCTAACTGGAAAATGAACCTGACATTTCAGGAGGCAGAAAAATTGCTTGATGATATTCTTGATGCTGGTATAAAGCTTACCGATCACCAGGAAGTGTTGTTTGCAGTACCGTATCCTTACCTGTTAATGACAAGAAGTGAAGTGGAGGAAGAGCCAAATTATCATGGTGCTGCACAAAACTGCTATCATAAAAGCGCGGGCTCCTATACCGGGGAAGTGTCTGCGGAAATGCTACATTCCATAGGAATTAATTACTGCATTATTGGCCATAGCGAAAGAAGGGAATTCTTTAATGAAACGAATTCCATGCTAATGGATAAAGTCAATCTTTGTCTTGAAAACCATGTCATCCCGGTATTTTGTTGCGGCGAATCCCTTCCGGTTCGCGATGCGGGCAGGCAAAATGATTTTGTAGCCTCACAACTTTCCGGATCATTATTCCATTTACCAGCCGATAAAATAAAAATGATCATGATTGCTTATGAACCGATCTGGGCAATCGGCACCGGGAAAACAGCCAGCTCCGCCCAGGCACAAGAAATGCACCATTTTCTTCGTTCTGTATTGGCGGACCAGTATGGAACAGCTATAGCCGATGAAATCCCGATTCTTTACGGCGGAAGTGTAAAAGCGAACAACGCAAAAGAGTTGTTCAGTTGTACCGATGTCGACGGGGGCCTGGTGGGTGGGGCTTCTTTAATAGCGCAGGATTTTATTGAGATCATTACGGCCCTTAAGTAATAGAAGTAATTAGGAATTGGGAATTAGGAATTGGGTCCTGGGTCGAGATGTTCTTAACTAATTCCAAATTCCTAATTCCCAATAACTAATATCTTAGCACATCAAACCTCCACCATATCATATCGTCATAACAAGGAAGAATCAGGTGTTGCTGAGTTTCCTGAGGATCAGGGCTATTATTAATGGTAAAGAAATTTATCCCCTGGTCAATAGTAAGCCGGTTGTCATTAAAGTGGAGGAGAACAACCCTAAACTGGTGATCACGGATGGGTTTCATTTTACCCAACCGGTGGAACTGGTATATCATCACCTGAATACATATTATTTTAAGGTCGTTTGTGTGATTGGCGATTTCCAACTAATGGCAGGAGGATTCTTATTGGCTTTTTTATACCTGATGGGATTTTATTCAGGTATCTTCCTGGTTAAACTTTTCAGTTTCTCGCCCATCCTGTATTTACTCTTTCTTTACTATTTTAACCGGAAAGAATTTATCCAGATCACGCCGGTTTGATCATTTAGATAACCTGGGCCGGGTGGGGGATCTCCACTCGCTCAAAATCATTCAGCATATCCAGGTTGAGAATGGTCTTTTCATTACCCGGGTAAAACATTAATTTGAATTTTGCTCCCCAAACGATCTCCTCGCTCACATAAGACGTCCGGGCTACTACCATATTTGCAAAAACTTCATCAAAGGCCTTTGCAAAAGCGAAGACTTCTATTCGTGTATTCTTTATATCCTCGGCGCTAAACCCATACAGGGGACTCTTTTCAATGATCGGGTGCACGATCGTCCAGCTGAGGACAAGGGCATTCAAGGTTGAAATTTCCATATCCAGGCTGTAGAATTTATTGGTCATCTTCCCATTTTCTTCCACCTGCATACCCATGGTTAATTTAACTTCGGCTTCTGAAAGTTTATTATTCTTATAAGGGGACATACGGAACATCAGCGCTATGCCATCTTTATAAGGAGCTATCAACGCATTATGGCTAAACTTGATGAATGCCTGTGGCCTGGAGAATCGTCCATAAAACAGACCAGTGGCAATGGCAAAACTTAATAGACCCAGGAATGCCTCAAAGGTTGACACCGCGCTGGTCAGGAACCCAGTGGGACTAATGCGTCCATAGCCAACTGTAGTAAATGTTTGAGCGCTGAAGAAAAACACTTCTGAAAAATTCTTCAATGGAGAACCACTTTTAACTCCCGCAAGGTGTTCAATTCCGATGAGGTAATAAATACCGGCAAAAAGTACATTGATAAGGGTGTAAATAAGGAGCAGAAGCAGCAGGAACTTTCCCTGTTTCATGCCCAAAAGGGTGTGGTACCAGCTATAACGATGTAAGAGGCTGACACCTTTTTTGGTAACATTGGCGCCACCTTCCCTTTTATAAAAACGACCGCTGCTGTTGTTACTGTTAACGCTGAAACCGGTATTGTCCTCCGATTTAAGACTGCGAAATTTTTTAATAATTGCCATTTTCAAATGTATAATTTATTTAAATAAGTGCTTCAGCGGTATTTTTATAATAAGGCCAACCATATGGATTTTGTTTGCAGTTCAGGCTGGTTTATTTTTATGGGACACCCAGGCAGGTTCACGGGTAAAATTTAAACGCTTTGACCAATTTGACTGGTATGATTTTTTTTATACCTGCGACTAACAGGACTCAATGATCATTATGACCCGAAAAAAAATTCTATGGTTGTGCAGCTGGTATCCGGGTAAAACCGATCCGTTCAATGGCGATTTTATTCAGCGACATGCCCGTGCGGCTGCTTTGTACAACGATATCTATGTCATTCATGTGGCGGCTGATACGACCGGGATGATTAAAAGGACTACTGTAGAATTAAACAAAGTTCCCGGTCTGACTGAACATATCGTTTACTATAAAAAATCCGGGTCATCCTGGGGAAGATTCATCGGACATTACCGCTTACTCGGACTTTTCCGGCATGCTATCCGGCGGTATATCAGTGAAAACGGGAAACCGTTACTTGTACATGTGCAGGTGCCGATGAAGGCAGGCATACTGGCCCTTTGGATGAAAAGAAGATGGAATATCCCCTTTATTGTGACGGAACACTGGGGTATATATAATGAAGTGGAAGCATTAAATTATAGCGGCAGGAATAAAAGTTTTAAACTATATACAAAGACGATCTTCAGCCATGCAGAAAGGTTTATCAGCGTAAGCGATTATCTCGCCAAAGGAGTGAACAGGCTGGTCATTAAAAAAGAGTATGATGTTATTCCGAATGTTGTCAACACCGAATTGTTTTTTTATAAAGAAAAAAAGATTACGCCCGGGAAATCCTTCGGATTAAAATTTCGTTTTATTCATGTATCAAATATGGTGACCCTGAAGAATGCGGAAGGGATATTGCGGGGATTTAAAGCATTGCTGGAGCAAAACAATAATGCGTCACTGGTAATGATTGGTGACAGGGAGCTGGCAATGCGGAATTATGCCTCCAGCCTTGGTTTACCGGAACATGCCCTATCCTTTCTTGGAGAAGTGCCTTATGAGCAGGTAGCAAGGGAAATGCAGGTATCGGATTGTCTTGTTTTATATAGTAATATTGAAAATTCCCCCTGCGTGATCGGAGAAGCTTTGTGTTGCGGCCTGCCGGTGATCGCTACAAATGTCGGTGGCATTCCCGAACTGGTAAATGAAACGAATGGACTGCTGGTATCACCTCAAAACGATACGATGCTTAAGGACTCTATGCAAAAGATGATAGATGATCATTTACACTATGAACGAAAAAAAATTGCTGAGGACGCAGCCTCCAAATTCAGTTATTCAGTGATCGGTCGACAATTTGATAATTTATATACGCAAGTCAGTGAGACAGTAAGACAGTAAGACAGTCAGGCAGTCGGCAGTAGGCAGTGTGTCAGTAAATCAATGAGACAGTTGGACCTGGTACACTTTTAACTATTATCTACCTGCCTGCCGGCAGGCAGGTTAACTTTTATCTGACTTCAGCTTATTCACCAATTCTATATAATCTGTCATGGCATCTGTGGTTGATTTTCCTTTCAATCCCACCCAGGCTTCATATTTCGCCTTTGCCACAAAATCAAAAGGATTGGATGGAGGTTCGGTAATCACATCGCCTTCTGTGGCTTGTTTGTACAGGGAATAAAGTTGAAGCAATACATCATTGCCGGGGCGCTGGGGGAGGGTCTTAGATTCTGCAGCAGCTTGTTCAAATTGTTCTTTTAGTTCCATTGACGATTGGTTTTATGTGGATGATTGAGAATTAGAGGGAATTAAGAATTTGTAATTAGGAATTTGGTCCTAGATCGAATTGGTATTAATAATTCGCCCCAATTCCCAATTCTTAATTCCCTAAACTCACTGCGTTCGGGCATTATCAATAAAAATATTTTGTATACTATGCCTGTCATTAATGGTCTTGTAAAATTCTTCAAGATAGTCGACGATCACTTTCCTGTTCTTGGTAGTTAATAAAGAGAAATTGGTGACCAGGGAGATGATCTTGTCTTTCTGTTTTCTGAAAACATCAAAAATAGTTTGTAGTTCTTCCATGGTTCTCGGGAAACCCCGGTACACTCTTTCGGTCACTTTTTCGGTGCCCAGCACTTCGTTAGGAAGTGCGTAGCTGGCATCCACAAGACCCGAATGATCGAAATCATAGGGAACTGCAAAAGGGAGGGCGGCGGCATTATCTTTATCAAAAATGAGTTTTATATTATGATTATTGGGAACCGACCAGTCACCATTGCTGATCATATATTCAAACACTGCCACCATCGTCATCATATCCCGGTTAGTTCGTTCAGTTAAGACGACCAGTTTTTCTTTTTTAATACAGCCATTACGTTCTGCCATATCCTTGTCATCTTCGATCAGGAAGGCATACTGGGAGAAGGGCTTCATCTTATTCCTGCTATCCCTGTAACTGACCCTTAACAGCCTTACCCGGAAACTTTTTTCTTCCAGCAGGTTATAGATCTTATAGGCCAGGTATTCTTTAAGTATTAGTTGTTCATCATCCGTATTGCTGCCGCAGCCGATTACTAGTTTCAACGTGCCCAACGAGGAAAGTACAGGAGCGCCGGGGTTTCGGAAATTGATCAGGATAGGAGGGATCGTGCAATAGTCACGTCGGAAATGGCCTCTTGGCGCAACACTTACCGTTTCATCAGTAGCAGTGCTGTCGGGAAAATGTAAACTAACCGTCGCCGGCTGATATACATCCAGCCCTTTTTCTGATTGCAGCTTCCTGATATCAGTAGTCAGGGTCATATCGATCAGCTTTTCATCTGTAAAGAATTTAACACTGTCGATGCGGGAAGACTGTGCCTGGGTTAAAAATTGCGATGATACCAGGCATACTAAAAGCAGCCATTTAATTTTTCTCATACTGGCATGTATGTTTTGGTAATTGAAAATTACGAAAGAAACTGTTATGAGGAATTAGTTATTAGTAATTTGGAATGAGGCGAAAATTCTTTAATAAGGGAATGACCTCCTAATTCCCAACCTGCCTGCCGGAAGCAGGTTCCCAATTCCCAATTCCTATTCCATGTTATTTCATCACATCTTCAATTACATGCCCGATACAACCACTTGGCATTTGTATATGAAGCAGGGCGGCGATGGTGGGGGCAATATCGGTCATATAGGTTTCCCGGTTCGTTTTTCCATGTTTGATACCCCATCCATACCAGACAAGCGGGATATGGGCATCATAAGGGTTCCATAACCCATGGGTAGTACCTGCACCGGCAAAACCTTCCAGGTATTGAGGTTTTAAAATGACCTGCACATCCCCACTCCGTTTCGGGTAGTACCCGTTAGCTAACATATTTTTTTGTGTGCTGTTCAGGGTGGTTTGCATAAGCTTGTCAATTGCAAAGGCTCTTGCAATACCGGGATCTACCGATAAGTAGCCGATCATCCAGTTCTTTATTTCTTCGGCATTAAGCTGCGCCGAATCGATAGCCGGGTGATTGAGAGTAAACTGGTAATTATCACTACTTACGATGAGGTTATCTTTTCCAAACTTAGATTTCAGCGATGCATTCATTAGCCTGGCCATCCCCGGCATGTCCACGCTCCCGGCCGGAATACCATGTTCTCTTAAGAAACCTGGTACCTGTGCTACTCCATGATCAGCGGATAAAAAAACAAGGTACTGGTCCTTGCCTACTTTAGCGTCCAGGAAATCAAGCAGGTCTCCGATCTCTTTGTCAAGCCGGAGATATACATCTTCCTCTTCAATTGAATTAGGACCGAAACTGTGCCCGGTATAATCGGGTGATGAAAAACTTACGGCGAGGAAATCAGTGATATCATCAGCTCCTAATTCTTCCCCGGTTATAGCAGCTTTTACAAGTTCAGCGGTCAATGTATTTCCCTGGGGCATGACAGCGATTGCGCCATAATTTTTGCCAATAAAGCTTTTGGTATCATAGGGAAACCCTTTCAGGGCAGCACCAAAGGGTTTGCCTTCCCAGGGTTCTTCATCTGCCGTACTTTGTACGTAAGTATTAAGAGGATACAAGGTATTCCAACCCTCCTGGTAATATTTATCTACTAATTTCTGTGCATTAAAATCTTTTACCCATTTAGGAAGGTCATTCATATAATAAGTGGATGTGATCCAGTCACCCGTCGTATTATCATACCAGTAAGCAGCATTTGCACTGTGACCTGCAGGTAAAATACCACCACGATCCTTGATGGCAATGCCGATAACCTTGCTGCGGAAATTAGTGGCTAATCTTAATTCATCGCAGATAGTTGTGGACTGCAGGTGGTGGGGGCTCATTAACCCGAGCGCTGAAGCGCTACCCACAGTTTTGACAGTTTTATCTTCTGCACAATATACTTCCCGGTTTTTTTCATTATCATACCAAAAATTACCTGTCATGCCATTAATGGCAGGAACGGAGCCGGTATAGATCGAACTATGCCCGCAGGCGGTTACGGTCGGCGTATAAGGGATCAATGTATTCTCACAGGTAAAGCCCTGGTTTAACAATCGTTTAAATCCACCCCTGGGTGAGTACCTGTCATAAAAACGATACAGGTAATCCCAGCGCATTTGGTCTACGACCAGTCCCACTACTAATTTAGGGCGTGGAATACTTTGTTGTGCCTGAACAGTAAAACCAAATATTAATACCAATACAATTGTCAATAGCCTTTGCATGAATTGTTATTTTAACAAATGTAAGGGTTTATGGAATTGGGAATTGGTAAATGGGAATTAAGGATTAGGAATTGGGAATTAGGTAGAACACCCAACAAAAGGAAAATTTCAACGTTAGGGCCCAATTCCTATTTACCCATGAGTGTAGGAGCAAAGAAACAATTAGTGGACCGCCTTAATATATCCCCACCCTTCCCTTTGTTTTGTAATTAATTCGTAGATACCATCCGGCACTATTGTCACCCCGGGTATCAACTGGCTTTCAATAATATTCTGATTTTTCAATGCGATGGCACACACTTTAAAGGAAATATTTTTATTACTCACCAGCCTGGTTACCGCTTCTTCTACAGGCGATCGGCCCTTTACCACCATATTTACTCCTTGTCCATACATCACTACTTCCAGTTTGGCATTGGCTGCTGAACCCGAGATCTCACTCAACCACCGAATGACTGCTTTATGATCCAGGCTATCCTTACTGGTAAGATCAAATACGACTCTGTAGTCAGTAGTTTGTGCCTGAACAATTTGTGTTATAAAAAATACAAGGCTGGTGATAAGAATATTCCTTTTCATAACATTTGATTTAGCGAATAAAAGTTACAAATAGTTTTGCATTTTGCATGTTTTGGGTGCATTTCAATTTAAGATAGCCCTTATCCTGCCATTGGAGGGGAACAACGATTTGAAAGTTTGCTATCCCCCATTATAGGTAAAGGGTCAATTAATCAGAAAGTTTTATGCACCTGCCAGAATAAAAAAGAAACAAAAATGGATAAGCCACCAATGATCCACCATAAGAGAGCAAAATTAAAATGCTGGACCAGTTGGGCCCCTCCCATCGGGCCGAGTGTTTGTGCCGCTGACCATGCCATGGTATATAAAGCTGCATACTGCCCGCGGTTAGAAGCCTGTGTCCTGCTGATCCAGTAAGTATTCATGAACGGCATGGAAAATATTTCGCCAAAAGTGACCAAGCCGATCATTCCAAATGCCAGCATGGGGCCCATGCCAGGGATATTCAGCATCAGGAAGGAGAGTCCTACCATGAAGAATCCAAGCGTGATATAGAGGTTATTCTTTTGTTTGCTCTCCAGTTTATAGATCAATACCATTTCCACCAGCGCTATGATGATTCCGTTTGATGCCATTAGTAATCCAATGAACGGTTCTGAGAAATGCAGTTCTTTTTTAAAATAGACCGGCAGATTGGTAAACAACTGGAAAAAACAGCAGGCAAAAAGCATCGTAATAAATATAAAAGAAACGTAGATCCTGTCTTTGTAAGCCGATCGGATCACAGGCTGACCGATCATTTTTTGATGGGAAGGTTTGTAATTAACGGGTTTTAAAAACAACCACATGATCAAAACGGCTGCTATATTAGTGAAACCATCCACCCAGAACAGGAGCTCATAATGAATATGAGCCAGGATCCCACCCAGGGCGCTGCCCACGGCCCAGCCCAGGTTAATAGCTAACCTGTTCAGTGCATAGGAACGGGTCCTGTTCTCATTTTTGCTGTAAAAAGCAATGGCCGTGGAGTTAGCCGGCCGGAATGCTTCGTTCACAAAACTTAACAGGAAAGTAAATCCGCAGATCAGTGGATAGGTTTTCATCTGCCCCAGCACCATGAATAATATCCCGCCGCCAAAAAGGGTGATCAGTTGTACCGGGTAAAACCCGATCTTATCTGTGAGTCTTCCGCCAAGCCAGGCGCCGCTAAATGCGCCAGCGCCGAATAATCCAAATACAATACCTGCCTGTCCCACGCTAAAGCCCATTTTAGGACTGGTAAGGTAAAGGGTCATAAACGGAACCACCATGGTACCGCTCCGGTTGATTAGCATGACCAGGGAAAGCAGCCAGGTCGATCTGGATAATCCTGAATAAGCATTCCGGTATGTTTTTGCAGTGGCCGTAAGCATAAAATCGGGGCAAAGTTACCGGAAGGAGATAAGAGATAAAATAGATAAAAGATAAAAGTGAATAGATAAAAGTTCATTAAAATCGAAGAAACACTCCGACTTTAATATTTTCTTAAAGCTGTAAGGTCTTTTCTACTGGGGACACTATTATCTATTCACTTTTAGCTTTTATCTGTGACAAAAGTCTCTACCCTCCTAAAAGTTAGGGCCCTTGGCAACCATTTATCACCGGTTATCCGATTGAAGTTTTTTTTTCATCAATATTTTATATATTTAAAGCTTAACAACACTTAATTATGAAAAAATATTTTCTTCTTTCAGGTATGGGTCTTGCCGTACTGCTGTTTTCCAATTGCCATACCGCCAAAAAAGCGATGGTCATCCCCAAAGTGAAATATGAACCCAATATGCAAACAGTTCTTGTTGCTAATTGTACGCCTTGTCATTTTCCTGCCCAAAGGGGTAATAAAAAACCGTTGGACACCTATGCTGCCGTCGTGACAAATATTGATGATATGATCCGCCGGATCGAACTGAATCCTACCGACAAGGGGTTTATGCCTTTTAAACATGCCAAACTCAATGACAGCACGATCGCAGTTTTCACCAAATGGAAGGCGGATGGGATGCTGGAGAAATAAAAATATTCATCAAAAGATTTATGGGTAAGCAACGGGTTCCAGTTGCAACACCTGGTGGAGATGGTGCCGGAGATGTTTGATATAATCAATGGCGAGCCATTCTATTGTATGCTGATCCTGAGTCCGGCAGATTCGCCGGGCCATTTCAGGGGAAGTATTATTTAATATGGCACATACCTGTTTATTTAATAAATACCATAGATCAACCAGATCATGGGTATCCCAATGCTGGTACCCGGTAATAGCCACCCATTTATCCTGGTTGTAAACAATGGTTGGGGTTTCTTCGTATTGGGCAACAATAAACCGGCGGATATTGCAATAGGCAGAATCGATAAGATGACCCATGATTTCTTTTCGGCTCCATTTAGTAGGAGAAGATTTATGGGTCCATTCCGATCCGGGTATTGCTTTCAGTTGCGGCAAATGCTGCTGGATAAGTGTTTCCAGTTCATGGGAGATCGATCGCATAGATAGTAACGGGTTTATTTTATTCGGCAATATACCATTTACCCGCATCGTCTTTTGCATAGCTGCATCCATTGCTCATCAGGCGTAATTCACGGCCATGTTTTTCACTGTATTGGTTAGTTTTTTCATACACCCGTATGCTGTTATTTTCCCTGGTAAGATATTGTACCAGCGCGGTAAGGGTGGGAAGAACATCATGCAACCTCCCGATAGCTATCGGGACTCCCTCACTCTCTTTTACGAATGCCTGACTCATGGGTTCCTGTTTAATGAAACGAAGGTAAGGCTGTTAAAGCAAATGTTTATTTCAGCTAAATATACCATTCTCATAAACTAACTTACATTCATATTAAGGCAGTATGCTTTCGGATTCCACGATCAAATTATTAAGAATTCCATTTTCGTTCTTTTTATCACCGATTTATTTTTTTGCTCTTGCACAGGTGCCGCATATTGATTGGGGTAAAGCAGCACTTGTTTTTATTATCCTTCATTTTTTGATCTATCCGGCCAGTAATGGTTATAATAGTTACATGGACAGGGATACCGGGAGTATCGGTGGTCTTGAAAAGCCGCCGGCTCCTTCGCGCCAACTTTTCATTACCACCATCATTTTAGACTGTATGGGGATTTTGCTGGGTTTTTTGATAAACCCTTTGTTTGGCTGTGTGATGCCTTTATATATCGGTGCTTCCAAAGCCTATAGTTACCGGGGAATAAGGTTGAAAAAATTCCCCATAGTGGGCTATCTCACCGTGATCATTTTCCAGGGAGGGCTGACCTTCTGGCTGGTTTATTTTGGGAGCAATGCCGTCCATAGTATGGTTGTGCCCTGGCAGGGGATGGTGATTTGCGCTTTGCTAATCGGTGGTTTTTATCCTCTTACACAGATCTACCAGCACCGGCAGGACCTGGAAGATGGAGTGGCTACGATTAGTTATAAACTGGGATATAGCGGTACGTTCGTGTTCTGCGCGGTCGTTTATGGGTGTGCCTGGTTGTTCATGGCACAATTTTTTATCAAACAGCATGAAGGAAATAAATTATTACTGGTAAGCATCTTTTTTATTCCGATCATCGTTTATTTCACCAGATGGTTCCTGCAGGTGAGGAAAGATCATGGAGCGGCCAATTTTAAGCATACCATGTTCATGAACTGGCTGGCATCTTCCTGTACAAATTCGGCATTTCTTATTTTATTAATCTGGAGGTGGTTTGAGTAAAATAGTATCTATTGGCACAGCAGTCCCGGCCTATAAACACAAGCAGGATGATATCCTGGATTTCATGCAGCGGGTATTTGCTTTAGGGGAGCCTGATAAGCGAAAATTAAAATTCCTGTATCGACAGGGCGGCATTGAAACCCGCCATTCGGTAATTCCTGATTATAGTTTAGCTGCCGGCGAATGGCAATTCTATTCTCCCACAGAGAACCTCGAACCCTTTCCTTCCTTAGAGATTAGGATGAACTGGTACCGGGAATATGCAGCGCCATTGTCGTTACAGGCAACCCGGCAGTGTATGGATAAATTCCCCGGGAACACGATCACTCATCTTATCACCGTAAGTTGCACTGGTATGAGCGCACCGGGTCTTGACCTGGAATTACTGGAGTTATTGGAATTACCGGCCACCACCTTCCGCACTTCTGTCAATTTCATGGGTTGCTACGCGGCTATACATGCATTGAAGATCGCGGATGCATTTTGCAAATCAGATCATCATGCCAACGTACTGATCGTATGTACGGAATTGTGTACCCTTCATTTTCAAAAAGAATATACAACGGATAATATCACCAGCAGTTTACTTTTCGGGGACGGTTCTGCAGCCGTATTAGTAACAGGTAATTCTGAACAGGAGGGATTATCATTAGATCATTTTTACTCGAGGGTTGCGCTGAAAGGAAAGCAGGATATGGCCTGGGAGCTTTCCTCTACCGGTTTTCAAATGACATTGAGTGGTTATGTGCCCGATCTTATAGAGGAAGATTTCGATGACCTGGTGACCGGCGCATTAGCCGCCGCGAAACTGAATAAAGATATTATAACGCATTGGTGTATTCACCCCGGGGGCAAAAAAATACTGGAGGCGGTGCATAAAAGTCTGGGGTTCACAAACGGGCAGTTACAACCCTGTTATGATATATTGAAAGATCACGGTAATATGTCATCAGCCACAGTATTATTTGTATTGCAAAAAATAATGAAGAACCTGGAGAAAAAACAAGCCCATACTATATTCGGGGCGGCCTTCGGCCCCGGTTTAACGATGGAAACTTTTATTTTATCGTTATGATCAACCTACGACAACGCAGTTTCCAGAAAGAATTGATGGATGCTGATGATATTCCTTTTTCCGCTATGGCTCAAACCTTAAAGGAGCTGAATATCGTCAACACCCGCCTGGGTGGGCATGCTATTACCTTAAAAGGAATGCGGAAACTAATTGCTACTAACGAACCGGTCACGGTTTGCGAGATCGGTTGCGGGGGAGGTGATAACCTTTTTGCTATTTATAAATATTGTACAAATAAGAATATCCGGGTTAATTTTATTGGCATTGACATGAACAACGAATGTATCGCATTTGCCAAACAACAATATCCGCAACTGCCCTGCGAATGGATATGTAGTGATTACGCGAATACTGATTTCACCAATTCCGGGGATTCGGGGGATAGGCGGCCGGATATTATTTTCTCTTCCTTGTTCTGTCACCATTTTACTGATGAGCAGTTACAGTTTATGCTCCGGTGGCTGAAGAAAAACAGTAGGAAAGGTTTTTTTATCAATGATCTCCACCGGCATTGGCTGGCTTATTACCTGATCAAATACATCACCCTTTTATTCAGCAGGTCAAGGCTGGTAAGAAACGATGCCTGTATATCGGTGGCAAGAGGTTTCCGGAAAAAAGACTGGGCACAATTATTCCGGCTGGCCGGGATCGGTCAATATAATATCAGTTGGCAATGGGCTTTCCGGTTTCTTGTTACCTGCAAAAAATAATAATATCGAAAAAGAGATCAATAGTCCATTAGCAATTACTTCTGAACCCCTCCGCCAGCCGACGGAATCCGCATCGCCTGCGGCAAGTCTAAAGCGCCCAGAGGAGGGCTATGACGTGGTTATTGTAGGAGGAGGGTTAGCCGGTTTGGCACTCTCAATCCAAATAGCCAGGCAGGGCCATTCCGTTATTGTATTTGAGAAGGAGCGATATCCTTTTCACAAGGTATGTGGTGAATATATCAGTCTTGAATCCTGGGATTTTTTGCAGGGACTCGGTGTGGACCTGGATGACATGAAAGTATCTATTATTACACAACTGCAAGTTTCGTCTATCAATGGAAAATTACTGGAACTTCCGTTACCCCAGGGAGGGTTTGGTATAAGCCGGTACAGGTTAGATCATGAGCTGGCAAAAATTGCCCGGGTGGCCGGTGTTACCATTGAAGAAAATACAAAGGTGGATGATCTCGTATTCGATCAATCGGGATTTGTCATTACCACATCAAAACAACGCTACCGGGCTTCCATCGCTTGTGGCTGTTTTGGCAAACGAAGTAATCTTGATATTAAATGGAAGCGGCCTTTTGTGATGGCTAAAAAAAACAAACTCAATAATTACGTTGGGGTAAAGTATCATATAAAAATTGATTTTCCTGCCAATACCATTTGCCTTCACAATTTTTCAAACGGTTATTGCGGACTGGTAAAAATAGAGGACGATCTATATAACCTGTGTTATCTGACAACAGCGGGGAACCTCAAAAAAAATAAAGGCAATATCCCGGATATGGAAAGAACGGTCTTATCCAGAAACCCCCATCTTAAAAAAATATTCCTTGAAAAAGATACCCAGTTTGAATCCCCTGTGACCATCTCCCAAATAAGTTTTGATAAAAAGAACCAGGTAGAGGATCATGTGCTGATGATCGGGGATGCCGCGGGTATGATCACCGCCTTATGCGGTAACGGTATGAGTATGGCGCTGCATGGCAGTAAACTGGCGGCGAACCAGATCAACCGTTTTTTACAGGGGCATCTTACAAGAGAAAAGATGGAACAGAATTACATAAAGCAATGGCAAAGGGGATTTGGCAAAAGGCTCAGGGCCGGCCGGAGGATTCAACGGCTATTTGGAAGTAACAGGCTGACTAATTTTTTTATTGTCCTCGCACGGCCTTTCCCGGGGCTTATTCGTTACCTGATACGGCAAACACATGGGGAGCCATTTTAAATTTACCTGATGTATGACCGGCCAGTAGACTGGTCTTGAAAGTTGAAAGGTTTTAACGATGTTTAAAATACTGGATTGCTCTTTCATGTTTTTTAGCGGCTTCTAAAGAAGGGAAAGTGCCGAGATTACGCCGTTTATTGGTTTTAGGGTCTTTTTTGCGGGAATAGATCCGGTATTCTCCTGATTGTAATTTTCGTATCATGATTTGTTTTTTATATTATTAACTGAATGCGGATCAATTTTTACAACCCGGGAAGATTTATCTCAAATATCATTTGTTGTTTAGTCTCTTTAAATTAATGCATGGTAGAATTCATGAGCACCAGTTCGTTTTATATTGCTACGGACGCGTAAAGATGGGGTCCTGTTACTGAGGCACCAAAGTTTAGCCTGGTCCACCAGTTGTTTTCCGATACCTTTTCCACGGTAATTATCATTTACTCCAAGGCCGCCGATCTCACAAAATGTTCCTGATTCCAATCGTGTGGTTCGAAATACATGTATCCAGCCCAACACTTCATTTTCCTTTTCGGCGACAAACACGATTTCCTGCTGGCTTTTCATGATCGCTTCCAGGTTTTGCAAAGTTGCCTGTTCGGACTGGGTGTATCCCAGCTGCCTGGAAAGCTTCGTTAAGGCTGCTGCATCCCCATGAACAGCTTTTCTGATCAATAAGTGCATGGCTGGTTTTTAAGGAGTAAAATCAGGTGACTGGAATTCATCACAACGGCTCAGCTTTTTATATCACCAAACAAACGAAAAATGCCTACTTCTTTAATAACATATCATATAATATCTTCGACCAATCCATGCGGAGGATAATGAAAGAATAATCCTTGTCGTTTTCAGGTAATTCAATCATTAATTTTTCGGAGAATTTTGAAACATATTGATTCTCATTGATCTTTACCCATTCATATTTCTTTTGATTAAGCACATTCCGGAGGAAATTGGCCTGGCAGGAATCGCAGCCCGCCATTGTTTTTTCAGAACTGCATTTACCTGATTGGTCAAACCCGTAAATAAAATCAGCATTCCGGGTGCGGGGATCCCGGATCAAAAAAACGATAAAGCTGTCAGTTTCCGTCAATATAGTTTTCAGGTTATTGTTTGCCACACTGAATTTGGCCAATTCTTTTTTCACCGTCGATTTGCTCTTATTGATATAGGTCTGGGAAATGCCGGGTATAGAAAGCAGTAATAAAAAAAAAGTTATTATTCGGATCATATTATTGGCTTTTAACGATTAGGACCAATGCAAAATTAGCCGCTTAAGGGGAAGCACGGAAAACTATCTGCGAACAGAGTGATCTTTCCTGATAGCTATCGGGATTAATTAAGACTTCGCACAGAGGGCAAAGAGAACGCAGAGGTTTGATTATTATTAAATATTCTCCGCATGCCCCTTGCCCTTTGCGCGAGATATTTTTTTCACTTATACATCCCCGCCTCTCAAATGATCTTTTCCAGTATGGCAAACTCCAGGGGTTGTAAGGGCATACCAAAACGTGTGTCAGGGGGTAATGGTTTTGTTTCACCGGTTAACCGATAGCCGCGTCTTTCATACCAGGCTATCAATTCATGGCGAACCGAGATCACATTCATGAAAATGCGCGGGCAATTATTTTCTTTTGCGAATCGTTCAGCAGCTGACAGAAGTTGGTTGCCAATTCCCTGGGCTTGTTTCAATGGCGAAACTGACAGCATACCAAGGTATAAACCATCTTCCCGTTTTTCAAGAAATACAGAACCCGTGATGATCCCTTCGGGTGATGTATATTTTAATATAATAGCTCTGGGATTATTCATCATCGTGCTGAGCGCCGGGGCATCAATCCGAAGTTCACCCCCCAATATAAATGCTTCTGTTGTCCACCCCTTTTTGGAAACTTCGCCACGATAGGCGCTGTTGATCAGGGCTACCAATTCCGGGACATCTTGCAGGCTGGCTGGGGAGATAGGCATTGGATGAAGGTAGGGGAGAATGTCGAACAGATGAACAAGGAATTAAGAACAGATGAAGTAATGAACGAACATAGAAAGGCTTCTGGAATATAGGAAATGTGCGGACTTCAACATTCCTATGTTTTATTAACCCAAAGCAATTTAGCGTTGGAGAGTTGGTGTAGTTCACTTTTTACATGAAACACGCTTTCAATATTGGCCGGTTGTAAAACATTGGATGGCGATCCATTTGCAACTAATTTACTCTGGTCAAGCAGGAGCACTTCATCGGCATAGTTAAGCACCATATTCAGATCGTGCAAAATGGCAATCACGACAGTTTTGTCATTGATGAATTGCTGGACATGGTGTAGAAAATCAAATTGATTTTTCAGGTCAAGGGACGCGATCGGTTCATCCAGGAGCAAGAACCGGCAACCCTCCTTGGGTATTTCCCAGATCTGTACCATGACGCGGGCAAACTGCACCCGCTGTTTTTCACCACCGGAAAGGGTTAGGTAATTTCTTTTCCGGAAATTGGCAACATCTAATTGTTTCATCACTTCTTCACAGATCTCAAAATCTTTCACGGAGGGCTTAAAGTCAAAATGCGGGTAACGGCCCATCATGACGATCTCTTCCACGCTTAAGGGGAAACTGATCTCCACGTTCTGAGATAGTACCGCCCGGTACTTGGCATATTTTTCTTTTATCTTTTTATTTATGGCTTGGCCATTATATAAGATCTCGCCCTCCTTTGATGGTAATTCCAGGGCCAGTAATTTCAACAGCGTTGACTTCCCGGCGCCGTTAGGTCCGCAGAGCATATAACATTTTCCTGGTAAAAACCGGTACGTGATATCCTGTACCAGCCATTTGTCTTTTACGGCATAGCCAATATTTTTTACCTCAAGCATAGTATCCCCCTTTATCATTTAATACATTGTATTTTTTTAAAAGAATGATAAATACCGGGGCTCCAACCAGAGATGTGATAATACCTACAGGTATCTCGGCAGGTGCCAATAATAGCCTGGCTCCCATATCTGCCAGGCTCATCAGGGTAGCGCCGAGTAACATGGAGGCTGGTAATAATTTTCTATTATCGCTTCCAATCAACAACCTGATGACATGCGGTACGATCAGCCCCATAAAACTGATGACGCCGACAAAAGAGGTGGCGACCGCCACCATAGCCGTATTGAGTACCATGATACGGCGTTTTAGTTTTTCGGGGTCAACACCCAGGTAAGAAGCTTCTTCTTCGCCCAGTATAAGCGTATTCAGTTGCTTGGCATAGCGGAGGACAATAAAAAAAATAATGGCTGCTACTGTGCCGGTAATAAATACCTGGTTCCAGGCGGCACCTGAGAATGTACCTAAATTCCAAAAGGTAATACTTCGGGCCTGTGGATCACGGGCAATATAGCTCATAAAACCCGTACCGCTAAGTCCCACTGCATTAATAGCAATACCAATCAGCAATAAAGAAGTAATAGCCACTTTTTTTTGAGTCTTTGCCAAGGTATACACGGCGAAAGTGGCTAATAATCCGCCGGCAAAAGCAAAGAGCGGGACGAGCAGGGGGCCTGCCAGCTCCTTTATTCCCTTGCTCATATTAACAGCCAGCACAAAAACAACAGATGAACCGAAAGCCGCACCCGCACTTGTACCTACCAGACCCGGTTCAACAATGGGGTTCCGGAACAACCCCTGCATCAAAACACCTGAAGAAGCTAATATGGCCCCGGTGATCGCACAAAGGAATACCCGGGGTAAACGTAATTGCAGGAAAACTCCTTCATAAATATTGGCAGGCCCTTTGCCCTGGAAAAAATGTTTTAGCGCTGAAAACATATCGGAGGGAACAATTGACACGGCGCCAAATGCTATAGCACAGAGCAGGGTCACGATCAATAAAGCAACCAATACCGGGAAAAAGAATTTGTTATTTCGGAACATTGGCGGAAGGATGGATAAGTTTCATCAATTTCAAAATATTCTCAGCGGTCCTTGGTCCAAAATAAACAATGTCATGTTCTTCGAAACGATAAATGCGGTTATTTTTAGCTGCATTGGTCAAACCCACTCCCGGGAGGGTTTTAAAGTTCTCAGCGCCGCCCATTTTATCAAATCCAAAATCAGTAGCAATGATCACATCAGGATTGGCTACGGCTATGGCCTCGGCGCTTATCTGGCGGGCGCCTTTGGCATCATAAACCGCGGGTTTTCCACCTGCCAGTTTTAGCATCCTGTCACCGGGACCTTCGTTCTTCCGGCCGCTCATGACAAAAAAATTATTATTAGCCTGGCCATAATGGATGAGCATGACCGTCGGAGTATCGGTCAAAGTTTTTTCCGCTGCATAGACCGCTTCCATATCAGCATCCATTTTTTTTACGATCGAATCCGCCTTTGCAGGCACGCCAAAATAATCACCCAACTCTTTCACTAACATCTTAGCACTGTCATAGGTATTCGCAGCGCCAAATGCCTTGGTATTCACACCTGCCTTTTTCAATTGTGGAAGCACGGTTTCCGGCCCGATATCATTACTATGGATGACCACATCGGGGTTCATGGAAATGATCCCTTCAGCGCTTAAGGCACGGTGGTAGCCTACAGTGGGTAATAACTTAGCGCTATCGGGATAGGTACTGGTAAGATCTTTCGCAACAATATCATGTCCTTTACCCAGGGCAAAGACCATTTCGGTCAATTGCTTGGAGATACACACGATCCGTATATCTTTTGTGCCATCCAGCTCTTTGTGTCCGAAGCGACCGCAACCAAAAAGGAGGAGAACTATCCCTATTAAAAAAAATGTCTTTTTCATATTGATGTTTTTATAGGCAAAGGAGACTGTTTCAAAAGAGCCAGTGTGTTGCAATGAATTCTTTTGAAACAGTCTCCTTCTTTTGCGCTTAAAAATTATACTTCAGGTTGATCCCTCCAATAAAGTTTGCCTTCAAAGGACCTGCCATAAAAGCATCCGGGATCTGGTTTACAAAGACCATGATCGGATACTGGGTGCCGGTTATGTTGTTGATCCCCACAAAAACATCGATGTCAACATGTTTTGAAAGGCTGTGTGCATAACCAATTTTTGAATTAAGTAAGCTATAACTGGTTGCGTGATAGGGAAACACCACACTATTTACGGTGACTTTCCCATCCGATGTAACCGGCATAGGGTCTTTATAAAAATAGGTAATATTTGCATAAAGTCCGCAATGAGCAGCCACATCTAATCCCAGGTTGCCCATAAATTTAGCCACCCCGGCAACAGCGTTTCCATTATAATTAACTATTGAATCTTTAAGTATTACGCCTTTGTATTGAAAACTATAATCCTTGTATTTAAAATTGGAATAAGTAAAATTGGCGAACGGGCGTACGAATTTAAAGAAGCCGTTTGCAGATTCATAAACAGTGTATTTTACCAATGCTTCAACTCCCTGATCATTTTGTTTGCCTCCGTTTACGACATAAGTAAACAAAGTGGCCGTGCCGGCGGCATTTTGCACATTAATATTTGACATTTTGTTTGAAAAAACCGCATCAAAGAAGGCAAGCTGATAAATTAACTTATTCCTGATCAAAGAGCCTTTTGTTCCAATTTCAAACTGGTTGCCGATCTCAGGCTTTAAACTCCTGTCAATAATTCCGGTTGAAGCCGGTGCTGCCGCAGCAAGAGGTATAAAGAAATAAGAACTTGTGGGAGCTTTATATCCTTTACTATAAGAGATATAAGCTGAGAAATCTTTATTAAACACTTTATTGATCGCCAAATGTGGTGATACCATCCCTTTATACGAGGTATCGAAACGGGTTGGCTGTGTAGTAATGAACCGGTCATTCAGGTCAATCTTCATGGTACTTAGTCCAATGCCTCCGGTAACAGAAAGATCATGTGGCAAGGCCAGGGTCCATTCTGTAAAAAATGAAGACGTGCTGCTGGTGGTATATTTATTGCTGGTGCTGGCGCCGACAACCCAATAATAAGGATTGCCATAGGTCCAGTTTGCATTAGGATCCAATGGATTCTTGACCATGGTATACCCGATAGTCTGGGCCACTTGTCGTTGTGCTTCCACACCGGTAATACCACTAAGGCTGCTTCCGTTTTTCATCGAAAAATTCATATCAAACGTGGACCTGAGTCCAATGTTGATGGGGTCTTTATCCGTCCAACCTGCTGCAGAGCTTGAATTGTTTATTATGCCAGTACCAAACACCGCTGTTGTATTAGAAATATTTTTACAGAATTCATAGGTATGGCTCGCGCCTGCCCTGAAACTGGTTATTTCAGAATGCCCGTTTCTTTTTATATAATCTATATTTCCTGAATAATCTTTAGAGGTATATTGTTGTATCGTTAACTCTCCACTCCGCTGATCATAACTTTTGGTGTAACCAAAATAAATGCTTACCGATTGTTTGTCATTGGGTCTGAAGTCACCTGCTACATTCACAAAGTCTTTGTTGGAGTTGTTATGAATAGTATAACCTTCTGTCACCTGGTGCCCGTAATTAACCAATAAGGAAGAACGCTCTCCACCCATGGCGAAATGTGTAGTATAACGTTGTAAATTATAGCTACCTACCAGTACGTCCTGCCCGATAGAAGTTTTTCCTTTTTCCGGTTTAATTGTTTTTAGATTTACTACCCCGGATATGGCCAGGCCATACAATGTTCCTGCGGGTCCTTTTGTGATCTCCACATTTCCCATCGAGCCAAAATCAATGTCATCCATCAAAGTAATACCTTCTGCATCCGTAATGGGGATTCCATTTAAGTACACTTTATATCCCTGCCCGTCAAAATTGCTATTGATCCTGCCAGTTCCCCCGGTTCCATTGCCATAGCCCCGGATATTGAATTCCTGGCCGGAAGATACCGCCCTTCGCTGCATGGTCACGCCGGGAACATTTCCATTAATAGCGTCATCCAGGAATAAACCTGTACTGCGTTTCAGTTCCGGGGTAGTCAGTTTGGTAATGGACGATGGCTGATATAGAATTGATTTGTTCTGGTTGGAAGTAGCCGTTATTTCCACATCGTCCAATGTGTGACCGATTGGGTTTAGTTCTATATGGAGTTCTTCATCGCAGTTCTTTATTTTCTGTTTATAGAGTTCATAGCCAACAAACGTAATGGTTATTTCTGACACTTTACCGCAATCAATCGAGAACATCCCGTCTTTATCACTGGTGGTTACTGCTTTTCCGGCAAAGCTGATAGTAGCCCCTGAAAGAGGGGTCTTGTTTGTACCATCCATTATTTTCCCCCGGAGGCTTTTTTGCGCATATAACAATGTATTGGCAGCCAGGAGGAGCGTCCATATTGTAAAAAGCTTTTTCATGTTAGTCGTGTTAGTTTATAAAAAAGAATGACCAATCAAACTGCAGGAATATGCATTTTCTGTTAAATCAATTTCAGGTTATAACAGGCATAAATGGCAGCATGATTGTGAGAAAAAAACTATACGACTGTGGGAGGAGGTTTAAGGATCTCGTAAGAAATAGTGCAGATGTTTTCCGAAAGAAAAGGGGAAAAATATTGTTCTTTAGTATGATAGGCGGGTGCCAACGTATTTACCCCCGAGGATGGGATATAGATCTTTGAAATCCCTTCTTTTTCCATGATATTTTTTTGGGGGCCATGTTTTTTTGACCAGCTATTAATGCGGGTCTCTTTATTGTCAGCAAGGCAATAAACTACTTTCTTCCCCAGATGATGTTCGATCTTTACAATATCGTACATCTTGCCATTTAGTTCCAGTTCCCTGCCTCCATCTCTAAATTGTATTTTTGAATACGCCTGATCTGAAAAGGCCAGTTGTTGCAGATCTGTATCCGTTTCTTTTGTTTCCAGGACCCTGGAAACTTTTTGTTTCATTTCGAAGTAGTTAATGTAATACAGTATCCACTGGCAATTGGCTGAGATCATAAAGACCCCAAGCAGGAATATGGCAGTTAATTTTTTCAAGAGGTTAAAGATATAGTAAAATTTTAAACAGCCTGCAATGACCTTGTCGCTGAAAATCAGCCGGTGGGAGGAAATTTGTTGAACGGTTTCAGGGCCAGGATTATACGGACTATCTTTTCACGTGGTCTTTTATTTCTTACATAATTGTTTGATATGAAAGCGATTTTAATAGTAATGGTCTATGTTTCTGGTCTGTGGTTAGTTCATAAAGATACGAAGCAACAGCCGGTATCGGCAAAAGATACTTCTGTCCGCCATATTGATAGCAACTATTTTAAGGCAAGAATAGAACCCATTCTTCAAAAAAATTGCTCTCCTTGTCATTTTCCCGGTGGTAAACAATATGAGAAACTTCCTTTTGATAAAGCGGAAACCATTATTAATCATGGAGCCGTTGCCTTAAAACGTCTTAAAGATGATAAAGAGAAGGCCCTTGTCAGGGAATTCATAAACCAAGAGAAAACAGATAAAAATTAAAAGTGAATAGATAATAGCGCCTTAAATTCGGATAAAATCTTACAGATTTGATTCTTTCTCAATTCTGTAAAGTTTTTCCAAAAGAGGGCGCTATTATCTTTTCACTATACCTGGTTTCTTTTGTGTGGTTCAATATCGTGTCCCAAGCTTTTTCTTCACCAATGCTTCAATATAGTTATAGAGTTTGAAAAAGCCAGCGGCGTTTCCACTTGTTATGTGTTGAGTGGCCCCATCGCTTGCGCTATGGGTTTTGCCTGCCCAGGTAAATTCGATAGATGTGGTGGGCTTGTCATAAGCAATCCCACCCGTTTCGGCTGAGTTCATCTCTCTGAAATGTGTAACGTTTGTTTCTTTCATCAGATCGTTTAACTCCTGTTGGGAACATTTGAATGTCAGGGTGTCTCTTTTGGGTTGCCGCCAATGAATATAGGTGCCTGTCGAACCTTTGATCATTACTGTCCTGCTCTCAGGTACCATCCCTCCGCCATTATAGGTATTGATCTCCATCCCCGGCAACCATTTTTCCTGTGATTTGCTTTCGCAGGATAAAATCATAATACAACAAATGAATAATATAGTTATTCCCTGCCATTTCAAATGATTCTTTGCCATCGTAATGGTTTTATCGGGTTAATTTACGAAATTTATTTGTTGAAATATTATACTAACGCCAGGGATATTGTTGGAATAGCTGTATATAAGTTCCTGACCATTCATTAATTTGCTATACCCGGAAGGCCAATACGATTTTATGAAAATACTTTCTTATTTCCTTTTATGCGGCCTGTTTTTTTTATACCAGTCCTGCCATAAAAACAGCAGTAACCCTGTTAATACCATCAATGCCAATTTTGGTATATCGGGGTATGAAGTTCCTTTTCCGGCTATCATCACGTTCACCAATGTTTCACAGAATGCTACAAGTTATATTTGGGATTTCGGGGATGGCACCACTTCTTCACAATTCAACACTTCACATACCTATAATGCAGCCGGAACTTATACATTAAAACTCACAGCTATTGGTCCAACCGGTCAAAACAATGTTTGCAAGGTGGTCGATCTTGAGCCATTAGCGGGTAATCATTCTGCTTTTTCCTATTTTATTGATAAGTGCAGCGGTGTCCCGGTTAATATTGCCTTACGATCGTTAAATCCCGGCTCTACCAACTACTCATGGGATTTTGGGAACGGTGGTACCAGTATTATTAACAGCCCGAATATCCAGTATATTTTGACGGGCGACTATACGATCAGGTTCAGCTCCCGGATTAATGGCGTACAAGATACGGTTGTGAGGGTTCTCCGGATTCAATAATTGAATTACACTTTTCCCAATCATACCTGCAATACTTGTCTGCCCCTATTTTAGTTTTCCCTTGCCAAATTTGTTCTTGCAGCATTACCTCCCCACATACTCCAGCCGGTTATAACCGGGATGCCGGTATTGATAGCGTATAGTTTACTGTTAACCGTGGTGACATATATCCATCCTTTTTCAGCAATGGGCTGGTACCTGGCCTGGTCCTTTATCATATACTTCTTTATCACTTTTCCTTGTTTTGCATCCATGATCAAAACTTCACCACTAAGGGTTGCGATGATGATATAGCCATTTGCGTATACCGGGAGTGTTCCCATAAAACCGCCTTGTTTTTTCAGATCTCCTTCTAATGCATATTTCCAGTTAACTTTTCCGCTGGAATCAGTGCATACGATCTCGTCACCCATCGTAGTATACAAATGACCATTATAATATAAAGCCCTTGAGCCCTGGAAGGATTGCAAAGAGGCCACATTGGATTGCCCGATATTCTTATTGGCAGCTTCCCAGTTAGCACTCGTTGGCGCGCCGGCAGAAAATCCATTGCCGGCATCCATGTTTGCTGCCTGTGTTTTTAGTCCGGATGCCCCTTGTATTTTTTCATCCAGATATTCAGCATCTTTTTTATAAAATGACCTCCTCAAATCACCCATGCCCATAACAATGGATTCTGAAACTACCTTATCACCCTCCTTATCCGTGCGTCAGCTTACAATCAATTGGTTGTTCCTGTCAAAAACCGAGGCGGAGGTGGCACGTATAGCTTTTGCTTCCATTATCTCCCCGGTCTTTTGTTTTATTTTATACAACGCCCCGGAAAATGTAGTAACATATAGCAGATCATCTTTTGCAACCGGCGCTGACATGATATCGCTGTCTATCCATTTTTGCCAGAGTATGGCTCCGGTTTTAAGGTCAAATGCCACCAGCACATGGGTTGGAAACAGACCAGGCTGGTTAATGTCTGTATCCTTTTTTGATTTGACTGCATTTCCCGCGTAAGGGGCGGGATAAGAAGTATACACCATTCCATTGGCAATAGTAGGCATCGACATCAGGGGGTCGCCCAGCCACCAGGACCATCTTTCTTTTCCCGTTTCCAGGTCGCAGGCAAAAAGGCTGCATGATTCCGTATTAAATACAATGATATCATCGGCTATCGCGGGGGAGGATGGCCCATCATCATCCAGGCTGATGGCCCATTTTAGTTTACCGGTAGTGGCATCAAATGAATAATACTCCTTGCTTCCAAATCCGCCACTTAAATATAAATTGCCTTTGATCACAGCTGGGGTAGGAATATTGGTATCAGAGGCAAGTTTTATACAAAACCAGTCGGGTGTTTTTTCAAATTGCTTTTCCAGGGTGGTAACGGTTACATGGCCTTTCCGGAACTCCTTTTTGGATTTGAACCTTTCATCGCTATTCAGGGCAAGGATCTGTGGCAGGATATCTTTTTCATACCGGGCAGAATCGCTTGTTGTCGTGTGATAATGGTCGGAAATATGACTGCTTTTGCTTGTATCCAGGTTTTTATTATTCATTAAATCCCAGGCAGTCAGGACGCTTATACACAAAATGAGAGTGCAGGCAAGAAGGATTGTCTTTCTCATGGCAAAAATTTGACTTGAGTTATTTAGATGCGGGAAATCTCAGAATTGCATATAATGCGGCTTAGAATGGATGGGGACGGTAAGAATTGTCATGCCATTCGCAGAATGGAAAGATATAACCGCAACGTCGCAAAGGCGCAGAGAAAATAGTTGCAAAATAGATTTTCTTTCCCCGGCTTAATGGTGATGATTGGTTAAACAGAATAGGGGCGAAGAAAAGGTCTAAACCTACCAGTTCAGAGTTTCTCGGTAGGGGTATAAAACCATTATGTTTATTCTCTGACTGCCCCTAGTGACTAAAATAATGCCCGGATCTATTATTTAAGTTCCGGGCATAAAAGATAAATTAAACCGCAATATCAGCCGATGATAATATTATTTACCAGGTTTACTTTCGGCTGACCGGGATCAACGCCAATTTCCTGCAGAATGGGCATCAGTGTTTCGCCAAACGCCTGGAAATTTTCCATAGTATCCCATACATCGGTTACATGAAGATCAGCGGGGTCATCATAGCAAACATGGTATAATCTGCCTTTCAGGCTTCCCTGGCCGGCAACTTCCAGCTTTTTGATACATTGGTCATATTTGGCTACCGTCATCCCGGCGCCTGTGGGATCGAACGTGAAAACGAATGACATAATAATTGGTTTTTATGAACGAATAATTGATGGCATTAGTTATACGAAATTTCCGGGAGAGCGGTTTTATTGTTTATTTCTCAGCCCCTGAAACTTTCATAATATATTCTCTCTATGTTCAGGTCGTATTTAGATAGCTAGTTGAAGGCATTCTCACCGCTACTTATTAGCTACCTGATTGCTACTTCAAAGTATCATCATCAGGCCAGGGTCAGGCAAGAGTCAGGCAAGAGTCAGGGAAACATCAGGATGAGGTCAGATAAACATCAGGCCTTGATCAGGAAAAGATCAGGTAGAAGTCAGGTTAAGATCAGGTCAATATCAGGCAACGTATGCATCGAAAATTGAAAAATGATCAATTCCGTTTTTGGGACAAAGAGCAAAATTTTTTAATCTACAATATACTAAGAAAACAACTTTATTTTGCAAAGAGTACTATCTTTTTATCAAATCAAATATTGTCAAAGAAAAGGCCTGAAAAGGTGTGTCCCATTAGGCTCGGATTTTATACCGCCCTTTCAAGGCTGATGGTAGGTTTTTTTTACTTTTTCGAAGGACTGCACCCTTCGCTGTGAGATGTCGCCCTTTCAGGGCTTGAGAGTTAGCTTCTTTTGTTTTTACGAAGGGCTGCACCCTTCGCTTTGATATGTCGCCCCGTTGGGGCTTTGAGTATGATTGTGTTTTGTAACAGGCTTCAATCGAAACTCTGTTTCATTAGTTTTCAGAGTAAACAATTCCCGATTTTTGAAGCCAAAAAGCCCTGGAAGGGCGATAATATCCAAACACCGGGTGAAGCCCGGTGAAAAAGGAAATAATTCTGAGGAAAGCCCTGAAAGGGCGTCATTTAAAAATACATGATAGTGATACATGCAGGAGTTGCTAATACCAGATATAACGCTCATCAAAATCAACGTTATATTTTATTAAAAAGGCTCTGTATTCATCTTCAAAAGTCATTTTAGTATGATGTTGTTTTTGGGATGAAATGTATTTTATTACAGTATCTACTTCTGCAGGATTAACTGAAAAAGCGCCGTACCCATCCTGCCAGTAAAAATCCTTAAGGTTTTCACCTTTTGTTTTTATCCATTTGGAAGAATGGGATTTAATCTCTTCCAGGAGTTTCATCAATGCTATCTTTTTTGACAATTGACAAAGTATATGTACATGGTCATAATGACCGCCGATTTTTATTGGAGTGCATTCCAGCCTATTGCAAATACCTCCCAGGTAACTGTATAATTCATTTTCAATTGTTTCGTTTATTAGGGGCTGACGATATTTTGTACTGAAAATAATATGGAGATAGTTTTTGACTAATGATTGTCCCATTTGGGTTGAATTTTATTTTTTCGAAGGACTGCACCCTTCGCTTTGATATATCACCCCGGTGGGGCTATGGGCAAATTAGTTTTTGATAATATTATATCCATGTTGTCTTAGCAGGATTTTAATGTTTTTTCACCGGGAAGCAGTCTAAATGAATATTGTGCTTTGGGTAGAAAGCAGCTGTTATTTCGTTAACCCCGGTATTTAACATTTTCGTTTTTGACTTGCCCTTTTATTAACTCCTAGGTTTTTAAAGTTTGGTGCTTGATAGTAGTTATCAAACCGACAAAAACGCTGCCTTTATAACCTCTCCGGCTCGCCGTTTTTCCCTACCTTTGCCGCTCTTGAAAATGAGGTATTAAGTACATGAAGAACATCCGGAATTTTTGCATTATCGCACATATAGACCATGGCAAATCCACGCTGGCTGACCGCCTGTTACAAAGTACAGGTACGATCAGCGACCGGGATATGATGGACCAGGTATTGGATGATATGGAACTGGAACGGGAAAAAGGCATTACCATTAAGAGTCATGCTATCCAGATCAACTATCAGCATAAAGATGGGCAGGAATATATACTGAACCTGATCGATACACCCGGTCATGTTGACTTTAGCTATGAAGTAAGCCGGGCCCTGGCGGCCTGTGAGGGATGCTTGTTGCTGGTGGATGCAACCCAGGGCATTCAGGCGCAGACAATAAGTAATTTATACCTGGCAATTGACAATGACCTGGAGATCATTCCCATCATCAACAAGATAGATATGGATGGGGCGATGATCGAAGAGGTAAAGGACCAGATCATTGAATTGATCGGCTGTAAACCGGATGATATTCTAATGGCCAGCGCCAAAACGGGGCTTGGTGTGGAAGAGATACTAACAGCCATTGTGGAAAGAATCCCCGCACCGGTGGGCAAACCAAATGCTCCTTTACAGGCGCTGATATTTGACAGTGTGTTCAATTCCTTCAGGGGTATCATTGTTTACTACCGTATCCGGAATGGTTCGATAAAAAAAGGCGATAAAGTTGAATTCGTATCCACCGGCCAGGAGTACGTGGCGGATGAAGTGGGCATATTAAAATTAAAAATGTCACCAAGGGACGAGGTGTTTTGCGGTGATGTGGGTTATATCATTACGGGTATAAAAAACGCGAAAGAGGTGAAAGTGGGGGATACGATCACCCTGGCGGATAATCCCACGCAGGAGATCATTAAGGGATTCCAGGAAGTGAAACCAATGGTATTTGCGGGTATCTTTCCGGTGGATACGGAAGATTTTGAGGAACTGCGGAATTGTATGGACAAATTACAGTTGAATGATGCATCCCTTTCTTATGAGCTGGAAACATCACAGGCCCTGGGTTTTGGTTTTCGTTGTGGCTTCCTCGGACTGCTGCACATGGAAATTATCCAGGAACGCCTCGAGCGGGAATTTGATCAAACAGTGATCACCACTGTTCCCAATGTTAGCTTTATTGCTTACACCACCAAAGGAGAGAAGATAACAGTCAACAATCCTACTGAATTCCCTGATCCTGTGAGAACGGACAGGATTGAAGAGCCTTTTATCAAGGCGCAGATCATCACCAAACCCGAGTATATTGGCAATATCATCACCTTATGTTTGGGTAAACGGGGCATCCTGATGAACCAGAGTTACCTGACCACAACAAGAGTGGAATTATTGTTCGAGATGCCGCTGACTGAAATCGTATTTGATTTTTATGATAAATTAAAAAGCCAGACAAGGGGATATGCATCTTTCGATTATCATCCTATAGGATACCGGGAAGCCGATATTGTGAAAATGGATATCCTGCTGAACGGGGATAAAGTGGATGCCCTAAGCGCCTTGATCCACCGGAGCCGGGCACATGAGTTTGGAAGAAAACTTTGCGAAAAATTAAAAGAGCTGGTTCCCCGCCAGCAATTCCAGATCGCCATCCAGGCCGCCATTGGCGCCAAAGTAGTGGCAAGAGAAACGATATCCGCTATGCGGAAAGATGTGACTGCTAAATGTTATGGTGGTGATATCAGCCGGAAGCGTAAGTTATTGGAAAAACAGAAGGAAGGAAAGAAACGGATGCGGCAGATCGGCAATGTAGAAGTGCCTCAGGAAGCGTTCCTGGCTGTTTTGAAACTGGATGATTAATGTTTAGATAATAGATAAAAGTGAATAGATAATAGTTTTTCTAGTTCGTAAAAACTTTTGCTGCCTTATTGTGCCATTATCTCCATTAACCTGTTAGCTTCTGGATAAGGTATATTTGTATTATGGATTTCAAACTTTTATCTTGAAACTTTCGAGAATCATAAACTATCCGTTGGGCCTGCTGGGGCTAAAGATCATCCGGAAGTCAAGACCGGAATTGGTAAATATTTCCGACATCGAGGAGGATAAGAATTTTTTGGAAATCTACAGGAAAGTAAAGGACTATACCCTGGTACCGCTAGAGCGATGTTATACATTATACCAGGCCGTAAAGTATATCATTAAAAATAATATCACCGGAGATCTGGTGGAATGTGGTGTGTGGAAAGGCGGTAGTTGTATGTTGATGGGGTACACACTACTTGAAGCGGGTATAATAAACAGGAAAATATATCTCTATGATACCTTTGAAGGGATGACAAAACCCGGGAAGTGGGACGGCCAGGAAGAAAAAGATCAATGGGAAAAGGGGAGAATGTCAGATACACTGAATACGATGTGTTATTCACCCTTCGATGAGGTGAAAGCAAATATGAACAGAACCGGCTATCCTACCGAATATATTTTGATGGTAAAAGGAAAGGTAGAAGAAACAGTACCTGGCACATTGCCATCAAAAATTTCATTATTGCGTTTGGACACAGATTGGTATGAATCCACCAAACATGAATTGCTCCATTTATATCCCTTGCTGGTTCAACATGGCGTCCTAATCGTAGATGATTACGGCGCCTGGCCCGGAGCAAGAAAGGCTGTGGATGAGTATTTTGATACTATCCCCAATACTTTCCTGGGAAGGATCGATTACACCGGTCGAATGATCATCAAATAGCCTGGTTTTATAAATTTATTTCTTCCAGTAGCCAACAACCCAGGAAACGGACCGTAGTGCCTTGGGCATAATCGTCAATCATTTTCAAGGGGGCGGGCAGATTGAAAGGCGATAGCTCCAGGTTGACCGGGCGATAGTAACCGGTAGGGATTGCGATATTCTCATTTACCGGGTAAGTATTGGTAAGAATATATTTAATTCCGCATCGTTTGAAATTTTTAATGGATTTGATCACCTGCCTGTTTTGCAGGTGAATAAAGCAGTCGCGGCAAATGACCGCATCGGTCTTTGGCAGTTTATCTTTTGTAATATCAGCAATAATGAATTTTTTATCCGGAAATTTTGTTTTGTTGATTTCGATGATTTTCCCGACAATATCCGCACCGGTATAATCAATTCCTGACAGATCCACCCGGCTAATCCAGTTGCAATCACCACAGGGGGCATCCAGAAGTGTTTTAATTTCCAGGGAATGGAGAATGGACGGTAATAACCGGCGGAAACGGGTCGTATAGGCTAATGTAGAACCCGGGCCGGAAAAACTTTCTTCAGAACCCCACGCATTTTTATGAAAGATAGTTGAGAATACTTTCTTTGTATTGGCAGGAAATAATATTCGTAGTTTGTTTTTAATCCGGGATAACATAATCATTCTGTTCAAATATATTTAAAACAAACGAGCCCATAATTCATACACTGATTCAGGTGAAAACCGGCGGATATTCTGAAACGCGAGCCGGCCCATTGTTTTTCTCTTATTATTGTCTTCAATCAGGGAATTGATCGCCTCTGCCATGGCAACCGTATTTTCTTTTTTGACCAGGATGCCGTCTATCCCATGGCGGATGATATCGGAGGGGCCGGTGGGACAATCAAAAGAAATACAGGGAACGCCATGAGCCATTGATTCGATCAGGACGGCGGGAAAACCTTCAAATCTTGAAGTCATGATGTACAGGGATGCATGACTATATATTTCCTCCAATTCCCTGTGTCCGACAGGCGGCACAATTACCATATTATTCTCTAATCCATTTTCGATGATGGCTTTGGTTAATTGGGTCAGTCCTTCTCCTTTGCCTACCAGTTTCCATTTCCAATCCGGATGTTTTTGAAAAATCAATTTTGCAATAAGAGGTACCAGGTCAATTCCTTTCCTTTCAATAAACCATCCGACGGTTAGCATTTCTTTTGAATTAAGAGTGGCCTGTTCATCCGGAAAGTCAGGAATAAACCCGGGAATGACAATGGTCCTGCACCCCAACTGTTCAAATATTTTTTTTTCTGTCTCATTGAGGCAGACCACGATGTCCAGCTTTGGATATGTTTTATTAAATAAGTATGACCAGAATCTGTTCTTTTTTAGCCAATAAAAATGATGAGGTTCCCAGCTTACGAGCCTGCTAAACTTTTTAAGTCCACCGAGTACCGCAGCCACCGAAAACGGATAATCCGTTGAAATGACTATATCAGGCTGTATTTTTTTTATTATACTTTTTAGCTTCCCTATATGCCTGTAAAATGCGTATTTCCGGCTTACCATATTTCCGGTTTTTGTAATACCGAAATGAAGCGGTTTGGCAATTACCGTAATTTTTTTTTCGAGTGGATAAAATGAATTCGCTGTATTGTCCAATACAATAACCTGAACAAGGTGGCCTTTCGTTGAAAAAAGATTGGCAAAATTACAAATAGCTCTTTCCGTACCTCCGGGAAGGTCAAGGCGGGAACAAAGTATAACGATATGTTTTTTCTTTTCCAATTTATTGAACAATTAAATTGATCTGCTCCTGAATCATGATCAGCTCCTATAGGGATCAATTTCCCCCTTTTATTATATTTTTTAAATTCTTTCTTGCCCGGTAATAGTATTTTCTGAATGTGGTGGTGTAATTATTTATAAATGACAATGATTCTACTGGATGGGTCCCGTTTTTATTTCGGTTGGTTTGGCAGGCATTATACAGAACTTCACGGTCTTTCATAATATTCGAAGGAGAAAAGTAGGTCATAATCTTATCTTTATTTCTGTTACTATCTCTAATACCTTCTTTAGATAATAATGCCTGTTCAAGTAACGCTTCTGCAAGTTTTTCGGGAAATCCTGAGGGAATGATCCAGGTATTTTTTTCATTTGTAAACAGGTACGAGGCCCCGGTATTTTCAGTAATGATCAGTGGCTTCTCAAAAATAACGGCTTCCAATGCAAAATAATTAAAGGTGTCCCAGCAGGATGGGATTATGGCTGCTTTGGCTTGTGACACTATATCCAGAACAGCCTGGTGTTCTTTTTCTCCCAACCATATAAAATTCTTATCCCAGATATCAGCATACTCCCTGCCAAGAAAGGTAGAGACTTTTTCGCCATGGGGCGCCGTATACGAGTCTCCCCCTATCCAATGAATCTTTAGTGAACTTTCTTTTTTTATTGCCAGGCGGATCGCTGCTGCCATGATTTCCGCACCTTTGATCATTTGCAAACTGTTGACAACAACCTGCTCTATTTTTATTTCGGGGGAAAAAGAGGGTGATCTCTTCTGAATTATCCAGGGGGCTCTTGCAAAATAAATGGACCTGCCGGTAACCTTGCCCAGGTCTTGCTGGTTCATAGGGCTATGGGCCACAATCCCATCACAATATTTAAAAGAAAGATATTCCAGTTGTTTAATCACTTGCAGATGATCGTCATTCTTCATATAACTCCTTTCCGAGATCTGTGTCGCACTGGAATGGCCCACGACAATCAGCGGGGGAAGACTGTCATCAACCAGGAAAATACCTGCTCCTCCGAAATCAGTAGTCTCTATGATGTCGATTGAATGAGCAGATATATTTTTCAATAACCAAGCTCTCATTGCATATCCCATGGATATCCATTGATAAGCAGCATAACTTCCCGGTCTGAAATATTTTTTATAAAAGCGCAGGTTTTTTATATATGTTGCACGCAGTGTTACTTTCGTAAATGGACCTTTATTTTCAATAGCGTCGGGTATGTCTCCTCCCGCGTCATCTATGGTCAGAATAATTACACGGTGTCCAAATGAATTTAATATTTCAGCCAGGTATTGATAATAATTGGGGATGCCCCCGATGGCAGGAGGATAATTATTAGTGGCAATACATACTGTCATTTTATATTAATTGACTTTCAACATGTTCAGCAACAGGCGGGAAAGTATTTTAAAAGCCAGCGCCTTATTGATTTTCCGGTACTCATTAAATAGCCCGTTTTTGGCAAGGCCTTTCTCTTTGATCAACCCAAACCCCACATAAGTTTTTGTAAAATAATCTATCAATTCTTTTTTTTGAGTGATGGTTTTTTGTTGCAACATATAGTCGAGTATGGCAAAACACTCTTTTTTTGATTGGAATATGTAATTCTCTGCTTTGGAATGATTTTTTTCATGGTTCCGGTAGGTATTTAATATGTCGGGTGTATAAGCGATCATACCCGTTTGGGCGAGCAGGATATACAGCAGCCAGTCGCCATGATACCGGTAGGTCTGCAGATGATTGATCGCCTCCCGGAGGTCTTTTTTGTTAAACAATACACTGCTTACGTTATTTACGGTACATTCCCATTTTAATGATTCATTCAGATCTCGTTCTCCGGGAACTAAATAACTATTCTTCCATTTAACCGTCCGGAATTTTCTGTCTTTGATATTAGCAAATGATTTCATACTGCTTTCCACTTTCATTTCATCTTTGATATAAGCGTCACAGTATCCAAATGAGATACCGGGACAGGTACTAACCAAATTCATCAGCTTATCCAGGAAATGTATGTCAGCGATATCGTCGCTCTCCGCGATCCAGACCCAATCGCCTTTAGCCAATTCAATTCCTTTTTTCCATTGCCTGAAAGGCGAGCCGCTATTGGTTTGATTGTAGAGGGTACGACTGATCTTCGGATGGGTGCTGTACTTTTCAATAATATCAAGACTGTTATCGGTGGAAGCATCATCCAGTATGATCAGTTCATAATCTGTATAGGTTTGAAATAAAATGGATTCAATCCTTTGTTCCAAAAAGGGTGCATGATTATAGTTAGGGAGTATTACGGACACGGTTATCATTCTTTTGGGGGCTTACTTTTGAAAAGATTTCTGATCAGCTTTGCAGGATAGAGGATCACTTTCCCCAGCTTATACGTTATAGTACCGGTCACCATTTTTTCGTTAGCCGATACCGCCCGTTCAAATATAGACTGCCCGTTGAATAGGCTGTTGTTTATATGGGGCAGGGGGTCATCAGAAGCCAGGGCAATACAATAAAGACCATGGCCGGGTGTACTCGTTTTTATTTCCCGGTAATCGCCTTTGTATATTTTCAGATCGGTGGCAGTTTCCGAAGTAATGACAGATGAAAATGCAACTTCCTGGTCAAACCGTTGTGCATTTTTAAAGTATTTAAGCAGCAGTGCTATGAATTCTTCTGGATAGTACTCCTTAATATGGAATGGATTCTTATATCCGGTTTTATCACTGTAAATTCTTTTATCAGGTGTTGAAATGATCAATAGACCACCGGGTTGCATTACCCTTTTTATTTCTGTAATCATCCTATCCTGTATTCCCACATGTTCAAGCGTTTCAAAACTTACCACCACATCAAAAGCATGTTCGGCAGCGGGAATATTTTCAACGGTGCCACATATAAACTCCAGGTTTTGTTTCTTATATTTTTCTTTTGCCTGGCTGATGATGCCGGCCTGGTTATCAATGCCGGTAACCTGCATGGCATTTCCGGCCAGGAGGGCCGCGCCGTATCCTTCGCCACAGGCTATATCGAGTACCTTTTTGTTATATACCAGGTCCATTGCAACAGCATACCTGTGCAGGTGTTCTATTGATGTTTCGTTTAAAACATATGGTTCCAGTCTTTCCCCTGTCCAGGTTTTGTTTTTTGCCATTTGATCAGGATATTCTTTTTAAATAGCCATTCACATTGAATGTTGCGTTGTGCCCGAAGAAGTCACACCATTTTCTATCTACGATAAAATTGTGGTTTTTTTTCAAAAACGTGGCGACAGCTTTTTGTGGTCCGCCGTTAAACTCTTTTTCTCTTCCTAATTCAGTAACGATCCCATCTTCGGCGATGAAATAAGAACCGCTTGAAACAAAGGGGGCGAACAGAGTTAAAGCGGCTAAGGTATCCTCATAAAGATGAGAACCATCCTCGATCACCATAATCGTTTTATAATTTGATAGACTTTCGGTATCATAATTTTGAAATCCTTTTTTGTACAGCCTGATCCGGGGATGGGAATGAAGAGAAACATCTTCGTTGTTCCCGGGGAGATCAATGCTGTGGATCTCACCTTTCCCGTTTCCTTGCAGCAGGTCAGCCAGGTAAAGTGTTGACCCGCCCTGGTTCGTTCCGATCTCTATCACCAGGTCAGGTTTTAGTTCCCACAGGAGCATCTGGTATAAAACATAATCAAATGGGCATTTAATAGCTTTAACTCCTTTATAGGTTACCTGGCGATGCCCGAAATCAATATCCTTTAATGCAAAACCTGTATTTTTAAAAAACTGGAACATAATTATAAGGCTAATTTATTTTCACAGCCTCCCATTGAATAAGGGGTCGAACCACGCCGGGGAAGTCATCCGCATAATTCCCACGTGCTGATAATTTCGAAAAATCAGTAAACGTTTCAAAACTCAATACCTCATGTTCGTGTATAAATATATCCACCGGGTTGGGAAGGAACAACGCGATACTGATATTAAATATCCCTTCGGGTAGCAGGTTGCCCGGTATCCAGGCCGTTGCGGTATAATTGCCTTTTTTTCTTTTTTGATCTTTTATCACGGAGGTTACATCGTGAGAATTGAAAATGTTTACATTCTCCTGGTTATAGAGATTTATTCCATGGGTAAAAACAATACCATCTTTCAACACTTCATAGGCTATTGTAATGCCGATTTTTTCTGTCGTATTAAACCGGGAAAGAATGCTTCCATTTTCATTCTGCAACCAGGCCCTGTGCAGGATAATTTCTTTATTATAGGAAGGGAGGCCATTGCCCCATTCCATGTCCGCTTTTGTCTGCAGGTGTTTTGAAATATATTCATTGATCACTTTTTCTGCTCCCCCTATTTCGATGATCACACCTTGATCCAGCAAGATCACCTTTGAACAAAACCGCCTGATACTGTCCATATTATGACTGACAAATAAAATTGTTCTTCCCTCGGTTTTGCTGACCTCTTCCATTTTGCCCAGACA
>JADGPW010000201.1 GCA_017882265.1 Chitinophagaceae bacterium
AGCGAATTCAAGGAGACCTACCAGGTATGGGAACCTACCCCTTCGGATACCTTTGTTGCCGCAAATATTATTCCCCGTCAAATGATCAATCCCAAGATCGAAAAAGAATACACTAAACGGGAGAATATAGTCGCCACTGATGTCGGTGTTAGTTCAAATGTGCTAAAAGTTGACTTTTACGATAATGGGGAAATCGACGGTGATTCTATCTCCGTTTTCCTGAATAATAAACTTATAGCTTTCCATCAACGGCTGGGTGCCCAGGCCATTCATTTCGACCTCAAACTGGATACCCTTTTGGAAGTTAATGAATTGACTATGTTCGCTGAGAACCTGGGCACCATTCCACCTAATACGGCCCTTATGATCGTAACGGATGGTTCAAAAAGATATAATATACGACTCTCCAGTACCCTGGAAAAGAACGCCACGATCAGGATTAAAAGAAAAAAGCCTGCACCGTGATGCAGGCTATCTCCTGGATGAAGATAAACTACTATTCAAACAACTCGGGTTGGCTGCTTCCCTTCGGTTTTACCCATTCCATTTCAATGCTTTTTGAATAATCTACCAGTTTATTGCCTACGGCCTTCCAGCCCATCACATCTGCTACTTTTACGATCCTGATCTTCGCCCTTCTCACCTGGGAACCTCTTCCACTTTGCATGGCCAATACGGGTTCAGGATCAGTGGTCACCGTTTCCAGGTAATTCCCCTGCCCTTCTTTGATAAAGAAGAATTTATTGCGCAGCGTCGTTGTTTCGATCATAAAACGCTTTACTGTATATTGTTTTTTTTCATTGTCAAGATAAACGGCAGAAATGATCTTTGCGGGGTCGAATTTCTCAATCAGCAATACTTTATCCGCATCAAATTTTTGCGTCATTTCCTGGTCGGTGATCTCATAATTGCCATCATGGTCAATTACCAGTATTTTATCTTCCGGTTCAAAACTTCCAAGTAACAGCCCTTTTTCTTCTGCACTTAACCGGCCAAATTTCTCATCAAACCATAATTTCCGTCCGCTAAGCGTGGCTTTCCCGGCTTCCTTGAAACGGACGGACTTGACCGGATAGCGGGTAACCTGGTTACCCATACTGCCCCTGCCCTTGATGGCTAATTCATCAAACGCAAAATCGAACTCTTTGATTCGGGCAGAAGAAGCAGGACTCAGGACTATCTTCACCGTTTCGGCCTCTCCATTTGGGTTTACACTCAGGTAATGTACTTTGCTTTTTTCATCTCCTTTTGTCAGGTCATATTCTTTATCTCTCGTCACCCCCGTAACATTAAACCGCTTGGCATAACTCTTTCCGCCCTTTCCATCTGCATAGATCATATTATAGGTGGTCCGTTCATCATTCTTCTGAAATACGGCGGCATAGAGAATATCTTTCCCGATAAAGGTCTTTTCCGAGACCTTTACTACTTTCATGATCCCCCGTTTGGCAAAAACGATGATATCGTCAAGATCAGAACATTCAAACAAGAATTCATCCTTTTTCAACCCCGTACCGATGAATCCTTCTTCACGGTTGACAAACAATTTGGTATTGGCGATGGCCACATTCTTCGCTTCGATCACTTCAAATTGCCTGATCTCGGTTTTTCGCTCCCTGCCTTTACCATATTTCTTCTGCAGGTTCTCAAAATAAGCTACGGCATAATCGACCAGGTTAGCCAGGTCGTGTTTTACCTGCTTAATATCCGCTTCCAGGCCTTTGATCTGTTCGTTTAACTCATCAATATCCAGTTTATAAATACGCCGGACCGGTTTTTCGGTCAGCCTGATAATATCTTCCCGGGTAATAGCGCGTTTTAATTGTTTTTTAAAAGGAACAAATGCTTTATCGATCCCCTCAAGCACTTTTTCCCATGTCTCATGCTTTTTTTCTAACTCTTTATAGATCTTTTCTTCAAAGAATATCTTCTCCAGGGAGGTATAATGCCATTTTTCCTGCAGTTCATTCAGCCTGATCATTAATTCCTGTTCCAGCAGGTTCCTGGTCTTATCAACCGATAGCTTCAGCAATTCCTGAACACTCAGAAACTGAGGCTTCCCGTTGCTGATCACGCAGGCGTTGGGCGAAATCGAAACTTCACAATCGGTGAACTTATACAAGGCATCAATAGTAATATCCGGAGAGATACCCGCGGCCAGGTCAACCTGGATCTCTACCTCTGCCGCCGTGTTATCCGTCACCTTTTTTATCCTGATCTTTCCCTGGTCATTGGCTTTGACAATAGACTCCATTAATTGGGTGGTGGTTACTCCATACGGAACGCTCCGTATGGCCAGTGTCTTTTTATCCACTTCTTCTATATGGGCCCGCACTTTTACTTTGCCTCCGCGCTTACCCTGGTTATAATCCGCAGTATCTATCATTCCCCCGGTCAGGAAATCCGGGAAGAGTTCAAACCGTTTCCCTCTTAAATGCCTGATCGCCGCTTCTATCACTTCGCCAAAATTGTGAGGGAGAATCTTAGTGGATAAACCCACGGCAATTCCATCCGCACCTTGTACAAGTAATAAAGGAAACTTCATGGGCAGGGTAACCGGCTCATTCTTCCTGCCATCATAACTAAGCTGCCATTCGGTTGTCTTTGCATTGAAGGCAACTTCGAGGGCAAATTTGCTGAGTCTTGCTTCGATATACCGGGCAGCCGCCGCATCATCCCCTGTCCGGACATCGCCCCAATTACCCTGGGTATCGATCAACAGGTCTTTCTGACCCATATTTACCAGGGCATCACCGATACTTGCGTCTCCATGAGGGTGGTATTGCATCGCCTGGCCAATGATATTCGCTACTTTATTATAGCGCCCATCATCCATTTCCTTCATGGCATGAAGAATACGTCTTTGCACCGGTTTGAGGCCATCTTCCATAGCCGGGACAGCTCTTTCCAGGATGACATAAGATGCATAATCAAGGAACCATGTTTTGTACTGGCCATGTAGGCCGCTGTCATTATCTTGTACCGGGATCGCTTTGTTTTTTGCTGCACTCATTGTTTGCTAAGCTTTCCGATTTTTCCTAAATGTGTATACGAAAACCCCTCTCCTGTTTTTAATCCGTAGCTAAACATCCTGTCCATCGAGGAATGTCCGAATAAAACAATGCCAATTACCTGCAATAAAATATCCGGCATCATCAAACCGGAAATAAATAAGGCAATGGCTATTCCTTTATGATGAAATAAATTATAGAGGACTGCACCCCCCTTGTTCCCTGTCATGTAACCGATCATACTGATGTCAGGGCCCAATAATAATACAACATACCACCACCACGCCACATGAAACGTGGTAAGCGCATATAAGCTTAAACCCAGCATGGCCATTTCTTCCAGTTTAAGGATATTCATCATGTTTATATGGTTGATTCTTCCAACCCGGTCGCTTCCTCCTGTTTGATTCCCGGTAATTTAATATCAAATTCTTTCCAGCTTTTATTCACATCACCGCTTACTTCTATAATTCCCTCGCGGATCAAATATTTCATCCGCCACATCAGGTATACATCCCCCGTTTTTATTTTCATCCGGTGCAATGTATTACTAAGCACCCGGGTTGCTTTTTGCCATTCGGCAGACAGGTTTTTTACTATCTCTTTATCATAAAAACTTTCTTCCTTGCCCACAATCTTTTTACCTCCTTCGAGTATCCGAACCATTGCATTTTCTTCAGCGATCTTTCTCCATTCATCGGGGTCTATCTCAAACTCACTTAATGTGATGGGCCTGGCGAGCTTTTTGGCCTTCAAAAACTCTTTGGGCTGTATTTCACTCAGCCAGGAGGGGTAAAATAATTGCCCTTTTTCATTAATAAAAGGAAGGTTATTTAAATAAAGGATCATCACTCTTCCCTGGTATTCCCTGAATGCCGGCATTAGCCAGAAGTACCCGGTTACATCATGCTGGTTCTGTCCCATCCAGATCCATAATTGTTCGGCGGGATCGGTATCGAGTTTATCCTTTAGTTGTTTAACGGTTTCCCTGTCATCAAAATGACCGGTAAGGGTTTCATTATAAGGTGATGCCTGGAGTAATTCCTTCCACCATTGCCATCTTGCCTGCCAGCCTTCTTCCGAATCCAGGTCCTGCAGGGGCCCTACAGCAAAATCATCCCTGATCTGGATAACATCTCCGGCAAGCGTTTCATCCATTTCGATCACCTGTTTCATCAAAGTAATCTCAATTTCATTAAATACAATATGTATCATTTTTTTATTTTTTACTTCACCCCCTCCGATGGAGTCCTTTGGACAACCCCTCTCC
>JADGPW010000202.1 GCA_017882265.1 Chitinophagaceae bacterium
AGGTGTTCCGCTGGAACACAGATTGCATTCCCACTTTTATATAACTAAAATAATCAACCGGTTTTCTCTGGCAAAGATCTAAGTTATCTGGCCGGTGATAAAAGCTGAATTCCCGTTTACTATTCACCATTATCTATTATCTCCTTCAACTGCGGAAATGCCAGGCAGCTTCTTCCCCTCAAAATATTCCAGCATTGCCCCGCCACCGGTGGATATATAACTTACTTTATCGGCAAAGCCAAACTGATTGACAGCCGATACCGAATCTCCGCCGCCGACCAAAGAGAAAGAACCTTTTTGGGTGGCTGCTGCGATGGCAGTTGCCACGGCTTTTGTTCCATGTTGGAAATTGTGCATTTCAAAGACGCCCATGGGGCCATTCCACAAGATGGTTTTCGAACGTTTGATCACGTTACAAAACTGTTCGCAGGCATTGGGGCCAATGTCCAAACCCATCCAGTCATCGGGGATATTATTACTGGGGGCATCTGAGGTCATCGCATCGGCTGCAAATTTATCGGCGATAATGGAATCGGATGGCAGGTGAATACAAACACCTTTTGCTTCTGCTTTCCTCATAATTTCCAGGGCAATCCCTACCCGGTCATCTTCGCACAAAGAGCTTCCGATATCCCCTCCTTCTGCTTTTATAAATGTATAGGCCATACCGCCGCCAATAATGATATCCGTGGCTGTATTCAGTAAATTCTCTATGATCAGGATCTTGTCACTCACTTTGGCTCCCCCGATGATGGCCACAAATGGTTTTTCTGCATTGTGTAACACTTTCTCCGCATTAGCCACTTCCTTTTCCATCAGCAAACCAAACATTCTTTTTTCTACAGGGAAGAACCGGGCAATAACAGCCGTTGACGCATGTGCCCGGTGCGCCGTGCCAAATGCATCATTCACCCAAACATCCCCAAGCTTTGATAATTTCTCGGCAAATCCCGGATCACCTTTTTCTTCTTCTTTATGAAAACGAAGATTCTCCAGCAATAATACCTCTCCCGGTCGCATCATTTTCGCAGTGAGGTAAGCTTGTTCCCCGATACAATCATTCGCGAATAAAACAGTTACTGGCTGCTGATTGCCTACTGCCGACTGCTGACTGCCGACTGCTGACTGCTGACTGCCGACTGCTGACTGCTGACTGCCGACTGCCGACTGCTGACTGCCTACTGCCGACTGATTCAATAGTTCGCTCAAATGATGCACCAAATGTTTTAAAGAATATTCGTCTGAAGGCCCTTCCTTAGGCCGGCCCAGGTGACTCATCAGGATCACGCTACCGCCATCATTCAATATTTTATTAATAGTGGGAATGGTAGCTTTCATCCGGCTATCGTCCGTGATCTCACATTGGTCATTTAAGGGTACATTGAAGTCAACACGGACGAGGGCTTTTTGCCCTTTGAAATTATATGCCGAAAATTTTGACATCATGTTAGGTTTTAAATCAATTTTGCGGAACTATTTTTTTTTGTTTCCCTGAATAATATATAACCCGCTATGGTTGCCATTACATCATCGGTTACATTTTTTCCGCCCCGCCAGTTGCTGCGAATACTCTCCAATGTGTATTTGGGTCCATAAGGAATACCCCACCAGCCTATCAAAAAAGAAAGCAGGCTAAACAGCAAGCTTTTGGTCATTGCATTCTCCCCAGCCCGGACCAGGTAAACTCCAGATGTTCGTTTAAATGTAACAACTATTAAAGAAATAGTATATGAATAATAAACAAACTTTCCACCAAGGTTCACTTCCTGTTGGAGGTCGATGGCAGAAAGTCCTTCAATATTTTTGATCTTCATATTTCAGGGCAGGGTTAAAAATTGTCTGGTTAACAAGTTGAAAAGTTGAAATGGATAACATCTTAACCTATCTACTTATCAACTATTACTTACTGATCAACTTATCAAAATAATTTACCGTTCTCACCAGCTGGCTCACATAGCTCATCTCATTATCATACCAGCTTACGGTCTTTACCAATTGGGTATCCCCTACGGTCATTACTTTTGTCTGGGTAGCATCAAACAATGAACCGTAATGAATACCGATAATATCACTGCTTACAATTTCATCTTCGGTATACCCGAAACTTTCATTAGCCGCCGCTTTCATGGCTGCATTGATCTCATCCGCAGTTACCGTTTTATTCAGGATACAGGTAAGTTCGGTTAAGGAGCCGGTAATTACGGGAACCCGTTGCGCGCTTCCATCCAGTTTTCCTTTTAATTCAGGCAACACAAGACCGATCGCTTTGGCAGCCCCGGTAGTATTGGGAACAATATTAGCGGCGGCGGCTCTGGCCCTCCGGAGATCACCTTTAGGATGCGGAGCATCCAGTGTATTCTGGTCATTGGTATAGGCATGGATAGTGGTCATGATCCCGGTTACAATACCATATTTATCATGTAGCACTTTTGCCATCGGCGCCAGGCAGTTGGTGGTACAGGAAGCACAGGAAATAATGGTTTCGCTGCCATCCAATATATCATGATTGACATTGAACACTACCGTTTTCAGATCACCGGTCGCGGGAGCGGAGATAACCACTCGTTTAGCTCCGGCAGTAATATGCGCCGACGCTTTTTCTTTATCAGCAAAGAAACCGGTGCTTTCAATGACCACATCCACATCATGATCTTTCCAGGGGATCTTCGCGGGGTCTTTTTGTGCATATATTCTTACCGAATCGCCATTGACAACAATTGAATCTTCCGTGGATTTTACGTCCGCATCAAATCGTCCCTGGGCACTGTCATATTTCAACAGGTGAGCCAAAACTTTAGGACTGGTAAGATCATTGATAGCGACCACTTCGATTCCTTCCATTTCATAGATCTGGCGGTAGACCAGGCGTCCGATCCGCCCAAAACCATTGATAGCAACTTTAACTGTACGCATAGTTTTAATGTGAAAATTTAAATCCCGAAATTTACCGGGAGTGAATATCTAATAATTGCGGGGCAAAGGTAGTAAAACCGGGGTTGTATAACTGTATCAGATTTGAATAAAATGCATGTGCTAGAACGCAGGCTCTACCAGGTCCTGATATTCATCATCTGTTTTATTTTACTAATCAGAAACATTTGGCAAAAAAGGCGTGCAGGGCTATCTTTGCCGTCCTTTTAAAACGAAGCTCTTTACAATGAGTATCGTAAAAAAGGCCCGTTCGTCTAAGGGTTAGGACACCACCCTTTCACGGTGGTGATACGAGTTCGAATCTCGTACGGGCTACTAAACCTATAGTGGGAAGCCTTGTATCTGTCAACAGTACAAGGCTTCTTTTTTTCAGAGAAACTATAAACTCTCCCTATATTCATTTCAGGGAATCTGGCAGTTTGACTGATGAATCTGACATGGTTGACACAGCTACACCCATTTTGCAAAGCTTATCCATTAGTAATCGCCCTGTCTAAATGCACGTAACCCCCATCTACATGGATCAATTGCCCGGTAGTATGACTTGATCTTTCTGATAATAAAAATGCAACCATATTGGCAATTTCCTCCGCGGTGGTCATCCTGTTTCCTAAAGGGATTTTAGCAGTTATTTCATGTAGTTTTTTCTCAGGCTCGGGGAAAGATTTTATCCATGACTGGTACAAAGGCGTAAAACATTCAGCGACCACTACTGCATTTACCCGGATGCCGTATTTCAATAATTCAACTGCCCATTCTCTTGTCAGTGCATTACGCCCGCCGTTGGCTGCTGCGTAAGCAGAAGTATTGCCCTGACCGGTTTCCGCCGTTTTAGAACCGATGTTTACAATATTTCCTTTGCTCAACTTTAAATAAGGCAGAGAATAATGGGCCATCAGGTAATAATGCACAAGGTTTTTATGCAGCGAGTCCATGAATTTCTCATAGGATCCGTTTTCCAGGCCTACCCCATCATTTATACCTGCATTATTTACCAACCCATCAATCCGATTGAATTTTTCCACAATTGATCTCACTGCATGTTCACAATCAGCAGGAACAGACAGCTCTGCCACTACCTGGAATGCATTGCCATTCCTGCTTTCAATATCCTGCATGGTTACAATATTATCAGCTTCATTTCTGCCCACAATGGCTACTATAGCACCCTCATCCGCCAAAACTTTTGCAATACCCTGTCCTATTCCTTTAGCTCCACCTGTTACGATGATTACTTTATTTTGTAAGTCCAGGTTCATGTGTACAGTTTAACTGAGATTATAAAATTGAATAGCATTTTCTCCAAAAAATAAATCCTGTTCACTCGTGCTATAGGAGGAGAAATACTGCTTTACAATATCAATTATTTCTCCATATTCACCGGCTACCAGGCACACGGGCCAGTCTGAGCCATATAATATTCTCTTTACACCAAACGCATTTACAACCACATCTATGTAAGGATTAAAATTATCCCGGCTCCAGTTATGCCAGTTAGCCTCAGTGACCATGCCTGAAATCTTACAATACACATTTTCAAATTGAGCAATAGCTTTTATATCTTTCTTCCAACTTTCTATTCTTTTATCCCTGATATTGGGTTTTGCGATATGATCGATCACAAATTTTTGATCAGGAAATGATCTTACAAATTGTGGGATGTATTGTAACTGGTCAGGGAATATCAATATATCATAAGTAAATCCAAAGGGTTTCAATTTACTGATGCCGTTCATAAATCCAGGGGACAGCATTACATCTCTTTGGGATTCGCCCTGCAATACATGCCGAAAACCTTTCATCTTGTTAAATGACTTGTAACTGGCCAGTCGTTCTTCCAGATCAACCGCCTGCAAATTTACCCAACCCACAATACCCTTAATAAAATCATGTTCCTGGGCATTCTTTAACTGGAATTCATTCTCTTCTTCTGATTGGTTAGATTGCACAACCACAGAGCCATCCAGGTGATATTGACGTAGAACCGGCTTCAGATTGATTGGCAGAAAATCTTTCCGGATCACCGACATATCATCCGTTATCCAGCTATCCCGCACCGGGTCATATTTCCAGAAATGCTGGTGTGCATCAATTCCCGGCATACCCCACGCAATTTTGTTTTGCAACACCTAATCCATCAATTCCCAGTTCAACAATATCTCCTTTCTTTAGAAAAATCGGGGGCTTTCGTCCCATCCCAACACCCGCTGGCGTCCCTGTTGAAATAATATCACCGGGTAATAAAGTCATGAACCGGCTGATATAGGAAACCAAAAAGGGGATCCTGAAAATAAGATCGGCGGTAGTTCCTTCCTGCATGAGTTTGCCATTCACTTTTAACCAAAGACCCAGGTTATTTACATCCACTTCATCTTTTGTGACCATATACGGCCCTAAAGGAGCAAATGTATCACAGCCTTTCCCCTTATCCCATGTTCCACCCCGCTCCAATTGAAATTCTCTTTCGCTAACATCATTATGCAAGGTATATCCTGCAATATATTCCATGGCCTTCTCTTCCTCTACATAACCCGCTCTTTTTCCTATTACCACTGCCAGTTCAACTTCCCAATCGGTCTTTACTGAATTTTTTGGAATAATGATATTATCATAAGGGCCAATAATTGACGTAGTTGATTTCAGGAAAATGATCGGCTCTGCAGGGGCCGCTGCGCCTGTCTCCCTGGCATGATCAGCATAGTTTAATCCGATACAAACAATTTTTGATGGATGGGCAATAGGGCAGCCCAGCCTGGCACCATCGGCTACTTTAGGTAATATTGACTTATTTTGCTCCAGCATCCAGACCAGGTGTGGAAGTCCTCCATTGGCAAAAAAAGCTGCGTCATAATCATTAATAAACCCCGACACATCATAATGAATATCATGAATGCAAATGCCGGGCTTTTCTTTATCCAACTCCCCAAAGCGGATCAGTTTCATACAATTTCTTTACTTAATTATTCAGTTTAATAAATCCGCCATCAATCGGATAATCACAACCTGTAATAAAGGAAGCTTCATCAGAACACAAATACAAAATAAGATGAGCTACTTCTTCAGGCGTCGCCATCCGCCCAATAGGCTGCGATTTGGAAAGTTTCTCAAACATTTCCGCCTCGCTTCCCGGGTAATTCTTGGCAAGGAAATTATCTACAAATGGCGTATGTACCCTTGCAGGTGAAACACAATTACACCGGATGCCATCGCTTATATAGTCCCTCGCCACGGATAGGGTCATACCTAAAACCGCTCCCTTGCTCATACTGTAGGCAAACCTGTCCTGCAGGCCAACATTACTGGCGATGGAAGCCATATTAATGATAACGCCAGCCTTATTTCTTTTCATATAAGGGATCGCTTCATGCAGGCAATTAAAGGTCCCCTTCACATTCACATTATATACATTGTCAAAATCCTTCTCGCTTGTTGTATCGGCTTTACCAATATTGGATATGCCGGCACAGTTCACTAATATATCAACAGTATTTATTTTTTCAAATACGGCCTTTACTTCTGCCTGATTCACTACATTAAGTTTATGAGCAACGGCATTGCCGCCATTACCAGTCAATTCTTTTACAACAATATCCAATGCCTCCTCATTTATATCCAGCAAATGCGTCTTGGCACCTTGTTTTGCAAAAACAATGGCTACAGCCTTGCCTATACCGCTGGCAGCGCCGGTTATTACTGTTGTTTTATTTTTAAGACTAAACATTTCTTTGTTTTTGGTAGTCCCCAATTTTTATCTCACCCAACGACGCAAAGGCGCAACGTCCAAAGTAACTTCTTTGCGTCTTTGCGTCTTTGCGTCTTTGCGTGAAAATATACTGTCTGGCCACTATTCAGTTCCCTTCAAATCAAATATCTTTTCCATCAGCATCCACTTTTCACCGGGCTTGCTGCAGGGTAGAGCCTGTTGATAATTCCACATCAACCTCTCCCATTCCTGCACTTTTTCATTGGCAGCATCCGCAACATTTTTGCTTTCAAAATCAAAATCATCCCGGACTTCCATTATCATAAACAACCTGTTTCCAACCCGGTAAATTTCCATTTGTTCAATGCCGGCTTCTTTAATGCTTGCCAGGATCTCAGGCCATACATGTTGATGATAAGCCTCATATTCCATTATCAAAACTTCGTCATCTTTCAAATCAAGTGCAAGGCAATATCGTTTCATAAATGTACTTATACTTTATTTATTTCTTTTACAGGGTGACCTTTCCATGCATATAAAGCGACCGCCACAAAACAAATCAATGGAACAAGGTATCCCAGTTGAATATTCCCATGTGTAGCATCAGATATTCTCCCGATCAACAGGGGAAATAAGGCACCTCCTACGATAGACATTACAATGAATGAAGAAGCTATTTTTGTTTCCTCACCCAGGCCCTTTATACCTAAGGCAAAAATGGTCGGAAACATAATGGACATAAAAAACGGCACCCCCATTAAAGCATATACGGCAATATAGTTATGAGCAAAAGTAGCCACTGACAGTAATACTATGTTTATGACAGCATATAGACCCAGTAATTTTTCAGGCTTAATATATTTCATAAAGAAGGTACCGGTAAACCTCCCCACCATAAATCCTACCATCGCGATGGAACCCCATTTAAAAGCTGCATCTTTTTCAGGCATATTAACCACATATTTTGAAAAGCGGATAAAGAAACTCCCCACACAAACCTGGGCTCCCACATAAAAGAATTGGGCAATGACTGCCCATTTTACATGCGGATACCGCAACACGTTGAAAGAAAAAGAATGGATGGTGCCCTCATTATTCTTTTCTCCTTCGGGTAATTTCGTAACGAAAAATAATGCCATTAGCACTAATACCACTGCGGCAATTACCAGGTAAGGCGTCTTAACCGTCGCCGCCTCTGCATGCAGGTAAACATCCAGCGTACCGGCAAGTTTCATTTGCTGCAATTCTGCCGGTGTATGTTCCACCCCGGATAAAATTAATTGGCCGCCGATAATGGGTGCAATAAATGCACCGACCCCATTGAATGATTGGGCAAAATTCAGCCGCTGCGCCGCGGTCTTCTCCTCCCCCAATTTTGTGATATAAGGATTAGCTACCGTTTCTAAAAAGGTGGCGCCGCTGGCCATGATAAACAGCGCCAGGAGAAAAAATGAATAATGCAATGAAGACGCAGCCGGTAAAAAAAGCAAGGTGCCTGTCCCATACAGCAACAAACCAAATAGTATTCCTTTTTTATATCCGTATTTATGCATGAACCAACCCGCCGGCAGTGCAATCATAAAATAAGCGACGTAAACAGAGGTATCAATAAAGGCAGATTGTGTATCCGATAACTGACAGGCCTTTTTTAGATGGGGTATTAATATCGGGTTGGTATTGTGCAGGAAGGCCCATAAAAAAAACAAGCTGGTTACTAATATAAAAGGTAACAGGTATTTGTTCGATTTGCTCATACCCCTTTACAGTTTTTTATGTTAATTCATTTCAACTATAGCTTTTATTACATCCGTTTCACGTTTAAGATATGAAGGAAATTCCATTGCCAGATCATTTAAAGAAACTCTGCAACAGATATATTTTAATGGATCTGTCTTTCTGTTCCTGATGCGATCAATCACCTATCGAAAATCCTCCCTGGTAATGCACAAAACTGAAAATGAATCCATCAAAGAATGCCAGGTATTTATCAACCTGATGGAGAATGACCTGATGATCCTGATCGAAAAAATATTGACCACCAAAATGAAAGTAGGGAAATATGTCGGCGTGATCTCTTATAATGAAACCCCTTTGAAAAAAATAATACTTAACGGGATCACTACGATCTCAACCGATTTTCAAATGATGGGAGAAAAAAGCGAGGCAGTTGATCTTCAACCAATCCACGGAACATGCTGAAATACCTTTTTACCTGACATTGAGAGCTTCATTATTGCTAATACAAAATAATGAACTGTGACCTTCCATTTCACTATAGCATATTATTTATTACCAAACCCGTTCATGTGATTAAATGCTGTTACATCTCTTCGTACCCGCAGATATTTTACAGCTGAAACAGGGTATCCTAGCCTAAATGAAAATGCTATTTTCAGGTGGTTGGGGATACCTAGTATTTTCCTTATTTCTTTTTCAACCCGTTCGCCGCTCAAAGCGCTCAGGACATGAAACCCGATTCCTAAATCATGGGCCATCAGCCACATATTTTCCATTACGCAGCCCAGACTTATAATACCCAAAAAATCTCCTTCTGATGCGGGAGCTCTTTTCGCAGGATCATAAAGTACAATTACCAGGGCCGAACTAGATAAAATTTCCTGCTCCATAAACATGTTATGGTTTTCATCCCGAACGGCTGAGGGTTTTATATTGGGTTTTCTCCAGGCAGGCGGAAACATTGTTCCCAGTACACCTGTCCTTTTTTCTTTTAGCTCTTTTTTTGAAAAAGAAAGCTGTTTATAATTCTCCCTTATAAATGTCAGCGATACCGGGTACTTTATATTAGTAATAGCCTTCAATAATTTTTTGTCATCAATAACAACAGTTTCAAAATTCTGCATGTTATGCGCAGTGGGCGCCCAGCTACCGGCTTTCAGAATTTTCAGCAGGTGGCTCTTTGGAATGGACCGACCCGGATCAAAAAGGGTTCTTGCTGATTGTCTTGTCTGAATGAGATCAATTAAATTTTTCATGAGTTTTAATATTCATTTTTAATCGCTTATTTTAAGAACGGCCCTGAAATGCACTTTGGAACTCATCATTTTTTCAAAGGCTTCCTGAGCCCGCTCAAGTGGAAACACTTCTACCATAGGCACAACCTTGCAAAGCAGGCTAAAATTTAAGGTGTCTTCCATGTTTCCTCCCACCCACCCGGTTATAGAACGGTTACCGCCCAATAAAGCCGAAGGAGGAAATTGCATCATGTCATTGGCGGCTGCAATGATTATCATTTGCCCGTTGCGGCCAAGCCCGCCGATAAGTTTTGATATTTCGCTTCCACTCGGAGCTGTACATATAATGGCACGGGCACCTCCCCATTTTTTCAATTCCTTTGCTGCATCGACAGCCGTTGTATCAATATATCCATGTGCTCCCATGGCCAGCGCCGCTTTCTCTTTTTCTTTTCCCCTCGATAACACAACTGTCCTGAAACCAAGTTTCACAGCATATTGTAGTGCCAGGTGCCCTAATCCACCCATGCCGTGTATGGCAACTAATTCACCTCCCTTTATACCGTTATTTCTTAAGGCTCCCAGCGTAGTGGTTCCTGCGCAAAGTAAAGGGGCGGCTTCTTCAGCGTTAAATTCTTCAGGAATGTTGACCAGGGCTTCCACCCGGGCCGTCATGTATTCGGCATAACCCCCATCACTTGAAATCCCGGTTGTTAAAGAATGTTCACAAGCCCAGAAATCACCTTTCCTGCAGGCTTTACACTTCATACAATGTCCCGCATGCCAACCCACTCCTACTCTTTGCCCAGGTTTCCATCCCTCCACTCTTGATCCCAGTTTGGTAATAATGCCAATAACTTCATGACCCGGAATTCTTGGATACGTAATACCAGGGAAATAACCTTCTTTGGTCACCGCATCTCCATGACAAATACCGCATGCCAGGATCTTTATCTGCAATTCATTTTCCTTAGGCTCAGGAATTTCTATGTTCACAAGTTTCAATTCGCTTCCTGGTGAGCTAACCTGTATTGCTTTCATTAATGCCATTTACATATTATTTTAATCCATGCGCTACGACCAAATTTTAAAAAAATAACCCATCAATTTAAAACCATCCCTTGTTTCGAACTTTGACCGCTATCATAAAAAATGATGATGGATATCAACAGCAAATATGCTATAGGTGAAAAGCAAATTCCAAATGGTTTGGCCGTTTTGGCCGATTTGGCCGATTTGGCCGATTTGGCCGTTTTGGCCGTTTTGGCCGTTTTGGCCGATTTGGCCGTTTTGGCCGATTTGCCCGTTTAAAGACATGATTTCTCTCCAGATTCTCTCGAACCTCTCTCTAACTTCTATCCACTTCTCTCTAAATCTGGAGAGAATCTGGAGAGAGGGGTGAGAGAGGGTAGGGAGCAGTTGGGCAGCTGGGCAGTTGGGCAGTTGGGCAGTTGGGCAGTTGGGCAGTTGGGTAGTTGGGCAGTTGGGCAGTTGGGCAGTCGGCAGTTGGGCAGTTGGGCAGTCGGCAGTTGGGCAGCCGGCAGTTGGGCAGTTGGGCAGTTGGACACCCGACCTTTGTTGGAATGGTATCTTTTATTAAAAGGCTGGAAAATAAAAAGGGCAAAATAGATTATG
>JADGPW010000203.1 GCA_017882265.1 Chitinophagaceae bacterium
TATTGAGGAACGACTCCTGGCGACGCAGCAACAGTCCGGCCAGTTTGGCAACCGGTTTATTGTATTGCCCAACCCGGTTTATGGCGATTGGGAAAACGCACTATACAATTATAATTACCAGCTTACGTCGGCCCAAAAGGATTCCACGATACGAAAGTGGTTAAAAACTTATTAAAGAATAAGAAAAGCAACCCCAACCATACCCCGGTTTTTATCTTTAGGAAAGGACATTCTTGTTATTCAACAACCGCGTAATTACTGCCAGGTGGCTGCAAAGTACAATCATTACTATAAAACTCTTTTCCGCCGGGTCTGGGCCAGGAATATTACAACCAGGATGAAATTATGTTGGCCCGACCCGGTGGAGTTGAAAAGGTATATATGCCTTTTCCACGATGAAATGGAGAGAAAATGTATTTTGTAAGAGCAGTGTAAACCGCCGTGTCCCCCTTAGTTTTCCTTGAATTGATAGTTGCCGGAGGCCAGGGGAGACACGGCTGGGAAGATAAGTAAAATCCATACGGCTCAATCATCTCCCGTTGTGGCTAACATTCCAGGTCATCCAGGCAATTTTATTATCTTGCGGTTTATGTGTAAATATATTATAATCAATTGGTTATGAAACAATTAGTTTAAAAAAAGGATTATTCATTTAAATAGTAAATAAACAGCGATGGCAAAAATTAAAAACGGGATCATGGGTGGATTTTCAGGTAAAATCGGACCCGTTGTCGGATCAAAATGATTTTTTCTATTTGATCACCGTAATCGGTACGGTCGGATCATTTAATAGCAATACTGTAAAAGTTATGTTACGACAGCCTTTTCTTGTTTTTTAATAAACGCCAGATAGTCAAAAGATGACTGAATAATACCACCATTACTATAAAGCAGGGAAGCCATATAAATGGGAAATAAAGTACAGCTATATTTGGCTGATCAAAAGCAAATTGCTGAAAGGAAAAAGGCGCGGACAAAACAGCATTGATAATGATATTCAGCAATAGGCCCAGGCAAATAAAATTCCATGCTAATAAAACATTTCTGTTTTTTACCTGTTGGCCACTAAAGCAGACAAAATAAATAACGGGTGCCGTGCAACCTGCAATAATATCAAAATTTCTTCCTTCAAAGGTCATCAACCAGGGGATCGTTTTATGTACAGCCAGCCAGTAGAGCGTTATTTCTACCGGTAAACGAACTATATGCAGCAGCGTCAGTTTTTTCAAATCGAGGCTATGCACAAAGGCCTGCCCTCTTTTAGTAAGCAATAAAAGGATGATAAAGATAAAAGCTGGCGCTACAGCCAGCACAAACCTGGGCGGAAAACCGGATGTATTTTGATAAAACCCTTTATAGGCCAATATCCCCTGCAATGCCAGCCACGCAACAATAATAACTGATACCTTTTTTTTATTTTTTACCGAATTTATAAAAAGCAGGGCGCCAAGGATAACTGTCAAAATGAAAATAATGATAATGTATACTGGCAATCCCGGAATCATAGCAAAAGGTTTTTAGAAACTAGGTACCTTAATTAATAAAAAAATGCATTTAAAGGATTGAACTTTTATCTTTTTTAGGCTTCCACTTCCATATAACTTTCTACAGGCTCGCAGGTACAAATTAAGTTACGATCACCATAAGTATTATTCACTCTTGCTACAGCCGGCCAGAACTTATTTTCTTTTACATAGGCCAATGGAAATGCTGCTTGTTCCCGGCTGTAAGGATGTTCCCATTGTGAATTACAGACTGCCAATTGCGTATGCGGGGCATGCTTTAACGCATTATCTTTTTTATCAGCTTTGCCATCTTCGATGGCTTTAATTTCTTCGCGGATGGAAAGTAATGCATCGCAGAAACGATCCAGCTCGGCCTTGTCTTCGCTTTCCGTAGGCTCAATCATGATAGTCCCTGGTACCGGGAAACTCATGGTAGGGGCATGAAAGCCATAATCGATCAATCGCTTGGCTACATCTTCCGCTTCCACTTCCGCGTTCTTTTTAAAAGGGCGAAGATCTACAATGAATTCGTGGGCGCAATGCCCGTTATGGTTGGTATACAAAATATCATATTGCCCTTCCAGTCGGGCACGCATATAGTTGGCATTAAGAATAGCGTATTCAGTGGCAGCTTTTACGCCTTTCTGACCTAACATTCTAATGTAGCCATACGATATTAGCAGGATTGATGCGGAGCCGTATGGAGCTGCTGATACAGCACCAGTCCGACGGTCTCCGTCTGACTGGTTATTATTGGTCAGACCGGGACGGTCATTTGTCAGACGGAGACCGTCAGACGAATGACCTGGCAGGAATGCTCTCAAATGTTCCTTCACACAGATCGGTCCCACACCTGGCCCGCCTCCGCCATGGGGTATGGAAAAGGTCTTATGCAAATTCAAATGGCAAACATCAGCGCCGATCAATCCGGGTGCTGTTAAACCCACCTGTGCGTTCATATTCGCCCCATCCATATATACCTGCCCACCATTCCGGTGAATGATATCCGTAATCTCTTTTATCGTTTCTTCATAAATACCATAGGTGCTGGGATAGGTGATCATGATCCCGGCAAGATCAACGGCATATTGTGAGGCTTTTTGTTTCAGATCCTCTATATCAATATACCCATTTTCCAAAGCTTTTACTACTATTACTTTCATCCCGGCCATAACCGCTGATGCTGGGTTGGTGCCATGTGCGGAAATAGGAATCAGCATTACTCTCCGATGATGTTCGCCCCGGCTTTCATGGTATGCCCTGATCGTCAATAAGCCGGTATATTCTCCCTGGGCACCGCTATTGGGTTGCAGGCTACAGGCATCAAATGCCGTGATCTCGCAAAGATATTTACTCAGTGCTGCGGTAATGTATCTATACCCGTCTGTTTGATTAGCGGGGGCAAAAGGATGAATCCTGCTCCAGTGATCCCAGCTTAGCGGCATCATTTCAGCAGCCGCATTCAGTTTCATGGTGCAACTTCCAAGAGAGATCATTGAAGTATTCAAGGAAAGATCTTTGTTCTCGAGCTGTTTGATATAACGCATCATCTGGGTTTCGCTATGATGGGTATTGAAAACCGGATGGCTCAGGAACGGAGAGGTCCGGGTTAGCGCTGAAGGAATATGACCCGGCTCATTATCCTGGATAATATCGAATACCACGGGATCTTTATCATTCTCAAAACAATTGATCAGGTCATAAAGGTCCGTGATACCTGTTGTTTCATCTAAAGAAATGCCGACCTGGTGATTGTTGAAATAGCGAAGATTGATAATCTGGCGCTCTGCCTTGGCTTTGATACCGGGCATATCATTCACATTCACCACGAGCGTATCAAAGAAATTTTCGGATACCAGTTCAAAACCTCTTTCTTCAATAGCATGGGCAACTGTTTGAGTCAGAATGGCAATCCTTTGGGCTATAGCTCTCAGGCCTTTTGGTCCATGAAATACAGCATACATGGCCGACATATTAGCGAGCAAAGCCTGTGCTGTGCAAATATTGGATGTAGCTTTTTCCCTTTTGATATGTTGCTCCCTGGTCTGTAAAGCCATCCGTAATGCCCTGTTGCCCTGCGCGTCAATACTTATCCCTATGATTCGTCCCGGAATATTTCTTTTAAACTCATCTTTTGCTGCAAAAAATGCGGCATGTGGACCACCATAACCGATGGGCACACCAAAGCGTTGGGCGGAACCAATAGCCACATCGGCGCCGAGTTCGCCGGGAGGAGTTAGTAAGGTTAGTGCAAGCAGATCGGTAGCCATGGCAATATATCCACCGGCCTGGTGAACCCGAGCAATAAATTCCCGGTAATCATGGATGGCCCCTTTGTCATTCGGATATTGAACAATAGCGCCGAAATAGGTTGAGTCAATAGTGGCTGTCAGATAGTCCGCTTCTACAATTTCAATACCAATCGGGAAGGCTCTTGTGAACAACACATCTTTTGTTTGCGGGAAAATATTTACATCCACAAAAAACCGGGGTCTTTCAATATGATCCTGCCTGTTTAATGAATGAAAAAACATCGTCATGGCCTCCGCGGCTGCCGTCGCCTCATCAAGTAATGAAGCATTAGCGATCGGCAAACCAGTAAGGTCGCTTACCATGGTCTGGAAATTCAATAGACTTTCCAGCCTTCCTTGTGAAATTTCGGCCTGGTAAGGTGTGTATTGCGTATACCAACCTGGGTTCTCAAAAACATTTCTCTGGATAACAGGGGGGATGATCGTATCATAATATCCCTGGCCGATATAATTAGTAAACAGTTTATTCTTCTGCGAGATCTCTTTAATATGTTTCAGGTATTCATATTCACTCATCGGTGGCGGAAGATTCAGCGGCTGGCTCATCCGTATCAAAGGAGGAACGGTTTTATCAATAAGCTCCGGTAAGTTTTTTTCTTCAATGGTCCTGAGCATCGATTTCGTATCGGTTTCATTGGGTCCGATGTGACGGGGGATGAATTCGCCGGATTGTTGTTCGAAGAGATTCATAGATGAATAGTCATTTAGTCAAAAGAGTCAAAAAGGTAATAAAAGTCAAATAGGTCAAATGGGTCATTCAAGTCAAACAAATTATTTTGGGAAGATTAAGAACAGAGCGATATGACTAATTTGACCTCTATGACTTTTCCTTTCTGAAAAGCGGTGCAAAGTTACGACCTGTGGGTCAGAAAAAAGGTGACGGCAATCACTTGTTATTTTCGGCCTCCATTTTACGGAGTTCATCACTGGTATGGGTGCTGCCGTCGTGGCTCCAGCCGGGCGGGCCAAATAGATATTTCCATCTTTGTTTAAATGTCAGGCCTTTTCGCCTAAGGTCTTTTCCGATATTGACCCATTCATGAAAAACTATATTTACCGGGTTCTCATGTTCCAATGGTTTTGTCAACCCGTATTTTATCGGCTGGTATTGTTCGGCAGGCAATTCAGGTTGAAAACTTCCAAACAATTTATCCCAGATAATGAGGAACATGCCCATATTCTTGTCCAGGTATTTAGGATTGGAACCATGATGTACCCGGTGATGAGAGGGAGTCACCAGGAAATATTCAAGCCAGCCCAGCTTTTTTATTTTCTCTGTATGTACCAGGATCCCCCAGATCTGGGTGACCGCATAAATAAACGCAATGTCAATAGGTTGAAAACCGAGCAGGGTGATCGGGATAAAATAAATAAAACGGTATAAAGGTTCCATGACCGAGGAGCGGAATCCAACGGTCAGGTTGAATTTGGGGGATGAATGATGGGTAACATGAGTCGCCCAGAACAAACGGCAAACGTGGTCCACCCGGTGCAACCAGTAATACATGAAATCCTCGAATACAAGGAGTACGGGCCAGTAGATCCATGGATTCCTGATGGGTTCCGCGATACGGTGATCGTAAAAAAATGAAAGAATGAAACCGATATAAATGATCCGGAACAGGAGATCCAGCCCCCCATTCAGTACCATCAGGTAAATATTCTGCAGGGTATCTTTCCAGGTATAAGTTTCCTGTTTGCGAAGGTGACTAAGCAATAATTCCAGCCCTATCACGATAAGATAAAGCGGGGTCGAGATCAATATAAGGAGTTGTTCCCTGGCGGTTCCCATGCAGGGGCAAAAGTACTAAAAAGTCAGTGAGCCAGGCAGTCAGTAAGTCAGTGGGAGATCACTATTGTTAGATTAGTTTGTTAATATTTGAAGTAAAACGCATAATTAAAGAAATGGCTTTCGGTCTTTCCATCTTTGGGACTTCCGGACTTTTCCTTTTGGTAACTTGCAACATGGCGAAAGATCTTTTAAATAACTGGGAGAAAAAATCAGGCGAACGTCAAAAGATATACAAGCAGTATTTGCACCGGGCGGATAAGAATACCGTGTTGAAGCAATTACCTGTCCTGCATGAGGAAGCTTTTTCCAAAATTGATTGCCTGCAATGCGCCAATTGCTGTAAGAATTTTTCACCCCGGTTCAAGACACCCGATGTGAAACGGATCAGCCGCCATTTAAAGATGCGCGAAAGTGATTTTATTGATAAATACCTGGTGGTAGATGAGGAAGGGGATTTTGTGGCAAATGCCAAACCCTGTCCATTCCTGGGTGCTGATAATTATTGCAGTATTTATGAGCAGCGACCTTCTGACTGCCGGCGCTTTCCTTATACAGATGAAGATGTATTTATTAAACGGCAACAATTAACATTAAAGAACTCGACGTTTTGCCCTATCACTTATTATGTATTAGAGAAACTACTTTCTTCAGTAAAATGATCTCTTCCTGACACCCTTTTGCGCCAACGCTTCAGCGTCAGGGAATGCTGGCGCAAACATTAAAGTATATATTAAGGGTTAGGGGTTTCATTTTTTATCCTCAGATTTATCACTATTACCAGATGTAACGATCCATCCATAGATTATTAATGCTACAATAATGAGGACCACAGCCTTCATAAAAACTATTTAGCTGTCAACTCTTCATAAGCAGCCGTCAATGGCCGTTCAATACCATCCGTTTTCCATTCTTCCCCACCAGGGATAATTTTAGCTTTTAGGATCTCCTCTTTTGTTTTCCCTGCTTTAATTTCTCCATCAACAAATTTTAATACACTGCCCAGGTAATCTCCGAATTTCTTCAGATCATCCGCTGTGCCATCAACTTCATAACCGGGTCCCGAATGGCCAAAAACAAATTTGGTGTTACTGTCAAATTTCTTAATGCCTTTGTCAAGCACCTCTATCCAGCTTTTTATACTGGCGCCGGCGCTCCGGTCAACATAAGGATGACGGCGGTTGAAAACCAGGTCGCCTGCATGAACGATATTGTCTTTTTCGAAATGTACAAAACTATCGCCATTGGTATGCGCGGCCCCATAATAGTAAAGACTGATCTTTTCTTTCGCGACTTTCTGGCTCCAGGTATCAGTATAGGTTTGATCAGGATAGAGTTGTTTATCTTCTGATTTATTCGCCACGGCCACGTTCTTCTGGTTGGTCAGCGAATTGGCATGGGCTAAGACATGCGGAACTAATCCTTTAAAAGAAATATTTCCTGCTGTGTGATCGCCATGATGATGGGTATTGATCAGGAGTTCAAATGGTTTATCACTTCTTTTCTTCAATTCATCAATCAGGTGTTTGCTTTGTTCCGGGAACTCGGCATCCACTACTACGATCCCTTTTTTGGTCAGCATAAAAGCGATCGTGCCGCCTTTTTCGGTAAAAATGCCGATCTCTTCAGATAGCATTTTTATTTTCCAGGGATCTTCAAACAAGCTGGTCAAATTATATTGTTTGGCTAATGTCAAAGCTCCGAAAGTGAAAGCAGAGTTTTGAATAAATGTGCGGCGGTTCATGGAGAAATGTTTATTTGTTAAAAGGTTGACAGGTTAAAAAGAAGAGAACTTTTCTTTATGAATTGAAGTTACAATTTACAAATAGCAATTTAAGCTATAAGTATATCAACTTTCATCTTTCGAGAACTGAACTATCATTAAGGTAAATACGACCTAGGTTCCCCCTTTAGGGGGACTGGGGGTTTGAGGACAGGGGGTTTAATATTCGAATTTACGTAAACTGGGCGCTTTTAACCACGTCACCACCACTACCACTAATGTCATAAAACCTCCAAATACAACCGAGGGAGTTACTCCCATGATTCGTGCGGCAAGGCCACTTTCAAACTGGCCCAGCTCATTACTGGAGTTGATAAACATAGAGCCCACGCTGCTGACCCGTCCCCGCATATGGTCAGGAGTTTTTAGCTGCATCACTGTGCCCCTGATCACCACACTGATCCCGTCGAGCATTCCAGCTATCAACATAGCTGCAAAAGAAAGCAGGAACCATCTCGATAAGCCAAAGCAAATGATGCACATCCCAAAACCGGCTACCGCGAACATCAGTTTTCTCCCCTGTGCTTTTTTCAATGGAAAAACAGTGAGCAGAATGACACTGCAAATAGAGCCGATATCAATGGCTGCATTGAGCCAGCCAAAACCAAGGGGCCCTATCTTTAATATATCCTTTGAATAGACAGGGATCATGGCCACCGCGCCTCCAAATAATACCGCAAACATATCGAGGGAAAAGGCGCCGAATAATTCCTTGGTTTTAAATACAAAACGTAATCCTTCTTTCACACTTTCCCATGTTTTCTTTTCACCTGTTTGCTGAATGGGTGGTTTTGGTTTGAGTTGTGTCAGGACACAAAAAGCAAGAACCAACAGGGAACAAACAATAATAAATGTTCCGGTAATGCCTAATTTCCATATCAGGAAACCACCGGTGGCATGACCGGTAACGGAAGCAGAAAGCCAGCTGCCCTGGTTCCAGGTGGTTGCATTTTGTAATAAGGGCCGGGGTACCACCATCGCCAGCATGGCTGAAAAACCGGGCCCGGTAAAGGCACGAATAATACCGGTCCCAAATATGACCACATAAATTCCGGTAGCAATAGCATGATGGCTGAAATGATCGTTGATAAAACCGGTCGAGAAGAATAACAATATTCCCGCGGCAAGGATATAGAAAAAAACCCCTTTCAGCATCAATTTCCTTCTTTCGCTTATATCAATGATATGACCGGCGTATAAGGCGAATGAAAAGGCGGGGAGAAATTCCGAAAGACCTACCAGCCCGATGGCAAATGGATCATTAGTGAGGTTATATATCCACCAGCCCACCAGCGTGCCCATCATGCGGAGCGCCATGATGAAAGTAAATCTACCAAGCATCAGGTTTTTGAATTCAGGTACGCGAATGGCTGCGAATGGATCGTTGGTTATTTGAGTGACAGGAGAGTTGCTGTCCATAGTTGTGGTGTAAAGGTAATGCCCATCCCACAGTCTCAATGAAGAAAATTTGATATATGTACAGTTTAAAGAATGGGGGATGGGCTTTTATGGTAACGTCAGGTAATGCTGTCCCTCCTCGTAATCTTTCTCCAGCGCCTCGTGGATCACGCCGATGTGTTTTTCATTTCCCAGGAAATCGGCATTGCTGGCGTCAATGAACAATGTTTTGATATTATGCTGCTTGATATAATGCGTATAGGTTTCCTGGATATTGAATAAATAATCATCCGGGATATTTTGTTCATAGGAACGGTTACGTTTTTTGATATTGGCCTGGAGTTTATGGACTGGGGCATGGAGATAAATAAGGATATCCGGCTGTACCAATTGCTGGTTGATGATCTCGAACAGGCGCTGGTACAACCTGAATTCATCTTCCGGTAGTGTTACTTTGGCAAACAGCAGGCACTTTGTAAACAGGTAATCAGAGATAGTCAGGTTTTGAAACATATCTTTTTGCTGTAAGAGATCCTTTTGTTGTTTGAAACGTTCCGCCATAAAGAAAAGTTCCAGGGGAAACGCATACTGCCCGGGGTTTTCATAGAATTTTGGCAGGAAAGGGTTATCGGCAAACTCTTCCAGGATCAGCCTGGCATTATAATGTTTGGATAATAAATGGGCCAGCGTCGTTTTCCCGGCGCCGATATTTCCTTCTATGGTGATGAAATTATACTTCATTAAAGTGAATGGTCAATAAGTCAATGGGCAACAGACAATAAGCAATGGGCAA
>JADGPW010000204.1 GCA_017882265.1 Chitinophagaceae bacterium
CAACTCTGAAACAAAGAAGAAAAAGTGCGGAGCAATTATTTGAAGAGCTGTTGGAAAAGTACCAGATTCCTCATAACATATCGCCATTGATTGAATTGCAACTGATAAAACTATTTAATCATTTTAATGCGGATAACACATCTTGTGAAAATGATCTTCAAAAACAATTAGCAATCATCCAGAATCAGCTAAAACAGGTTAAGATTCGTTTCGGGCTCAATCAAATCGATAAGGAAACCTATGAGATGACGGTGGAGCATCTGGATAAGCAAATGCGGGAAATCAACAAAGAATTGAACAGTGGAAACCAGACAATATCTAACTTGGAAAAATTGATTTCTGAATCATTAAAAAAGCTCGGAAACATCAGTAAAATATGGGATTCCAACGATTTTGAGGGCAAACGTATTTTACATAAAACATTGTTTCCGGAAGGAATATTCTATAATGTGCAAAATCACGAATATCTAACTCGAAAAGTCAATAGTTTCGTGGAGTTAATTTCTTCAATTTCAGCTTCTTGCCAAGAAAATAAAAAAAGGAACTCTCAAAATATTATTGAAAATTCCTGTTCTGTACGGGAGAGCAGACTTGAACTGCCGACCTTCGGGTTATGAATCCGATGCTCTAACCAGCTGAGCTACCCCCGCATTTGGGGGGCAAAAATAAAGATTTACCGCTAAAGACCGAAATCATTCTCCCCTCGATTTATGTCTCAATTTAGTTGGGTTTGAATTGCATCGCACCCAATGCGGGGCCAGGGCACACAAAGAATAAATTTAAACCTAAAACCCTGCTTACTTTGCTCCGCATATAGTGGGGTTATATTTATATGATAGAGAGGCATTACTCTCCGATTAAAGTCACTCCTCTTTTTAACTACCATTGACTTTCTACAAACTATCTTAACTTTCAATTCAGAACACCATTTAATTAATCAACATTATTGATTATTACGGAAAATATTTTACATACCTAATTACATGATGAAGCATAATGTTTATTTTATCCATTTAACTTACTCATGAAAACAAATCATTTAAGAACCTATTTATTAGTTGTTGCAGTATTTCTATGTTCGAATATAAGGGCGCAACGCTTTACCGCTTTATTAAAAACTCTGGCGATTGATTACCCTCAGGAAAAATTGTATTTGCAATTTGACCGTACACTTTACAATCCGGGTGAAACAATCTGGTTTAAAGCTTATCTTTTTGAAGGCCAGTTTCCATCCCAGATCAGTAAAACATTATACGCAGAACTAACCGATGCAAAAGGTAAAGTGCTTCAGTGCATCACATTGCCTGTTGTCATGTCCAGCGCCGCCGGCTCCATGAATATACCTGCTGATGTTAGTGGTCCTGTCTTTGTAAGGTCTTATACAAAGTGGATGCTGAATTTTGATTCTTCATTTTTATACATAAAAGCAATTTCAATTATTGCTCCGCAAAAAACAACTGGAAAACTTCCCGTGACTTCACTATCAAAAACAAACCCGGTTACAACATCTTCATCATTTTCTGTACAGTTCTTTCCTGAAGGTGGAGATCTTGTTCAGGGAGTAGAATCGAGAGTAGCATTTAAAGCAACCAACAACGGAATACCTGTAAAAATTGCAGGAGACATATTGGATAGCAAAGGAGGAAAAATCACATCATTTGCAAGCATACATGATGGCATGGGCACATTTATTCTTCAACCACAGGGCGGCGAACAATACAAGGCTGTTTGGAATCAGCAGGGGCAAAACCTTGAAAAACTTTTACCCACTGCAAAAGAAAATGGCATTGTGCTGGAAGCAGATTATTATGGAAATCAAATTGAGTTTAAAATTAAACGGTCTTCAAATACACCCGCATATCCCTTTGTATATGTCGTGGTTCAAATGCATCAGCAACAAGTATACAAGGCAAAGGCTTATATGGGCAAAACGCTGACCGCTACAGGTATTATACCCACTGAAAATTTACCGGCAGGCATTGTCCAGGTCACTATTTTTACCCCGGATGAGCAGCCGTTGGCGGAGCGTATCATATTTGTAAATTTATCTGGTTATTCTTTTATCACTAACCTGAATGCGGTTGTTAGTGATACTGCTAAACGAGGGAAAAATGTCATACAAATAGAAGTACCGGATACGCTCTCGTGCAATATTTCTGTGGCCATTACCGATGCTGATCTTAGTCCCGGGCAATCGGATGGCAATATCTATTCCCAGCTATTACTTACAGGTGATATTAAAGGATATATATTTAATCCCTCCTATTATTTTTCAAACGATGCTGATTCGGTAGCCAATCATCTTGACCTTGTGATGATGACAAACGGCTGGCGAAGATTTAAGTGGGAAGAGGTGATGACAGGTCATTTTCCTAAATTAAATTACATACCCGAAAATTATATTTCCATTGAAGGACAGGTGCAGGGTTTAAATAAAACCTTACTCTCAGGAAAGGAAATAAATGGCATCCTTGAGTTAAAAAGTAAGAAGAAGGAATTTTTAAATACCCCGGTACAGCCAGAAGGTAAATTTACCTTTTCAGGGATGATTTTTTATGATACAGCAAAGTTTTTTTATCAGTTCAATAAGGATAAAAAGAAAACACTTACCTCAAGAGCTGGCTTTGACATTAAAAGTAGTTTATTAAAAGAACCTCTTCATCTGCAACCTGGTAATTCTTTGTTATGGGGTTTACGAGAGTCGGACACAGCAACGCTGACAAAGAACAAAGATGTATTATACAAGCAGCAATTAAATGGGTTTGTATCACAAAAAATAAAAACATTAAAAATGGTTGTGGTAACAACCAAAATTAAAACTAAACAAGATTTATTGGATGAAGAATATACATCAGGGGCTTTCCGCAATGATCCCGGTGAACATAGTCGCACCATCCTGCCTGAAGATGATCCCGCCTTTCTTTCCTCACAAAACCTGATAAGTTATTTACAAAACAGGATTGCAGGCTTACAAATAGATTTGAGTCGTACTGAAAATGCCGTTACCTGGAGAGGTTTGGCAACCTCTTTATTTGTTAATGAGATTTCACAAGAGGCTCTTGGTTTTACCCCTCCCTATGAAGGCAAGATAATTCAGGATGACAGTTATATTCTTACAATACCCATGAGTGATGTGGTTATGGTAAAAATATTCGATCCTCCCTTTTTTGGGGACTGGGGTGGCGGCCCTGGTGGCGCTATAGCCGTTTATCTTAAAAAAGCGAGAACAGGTAATCAAATGATGAAAGGGCTTGATTATACCCTACTTCCGGGATATTCACCTGTCAGGGAATTTTATTCTCCTGATTACTCCAGTCCCGCTCAATCTGATATTGCTGATTATCGTCCGACTTTGTATTGGAACCCTTTTGTTATTACGGATAAAAATCACCAGCGCATCGAATTAACTTTTTATAACAACGATATCACAAAAAAGATGAAAGTGATTATAGAAGGTTGTAATGAGAATGGCAAATTAACACGGGTTGAAAGAATTTTGGAATAGCGTTGCGGTGCTCCTTTAGGGCAACCACTATCTTTTTTTCATTCTTTTTTATAGCTCAACTCTCCATTTACAATCCTTGCCGGAGAAGTATAAGGATGCTCCTCTTCTTTTCCAATACCCATAATATGCATTACTTTCCAACCCTGAACTTTGAGATAGTCGGAAACCATCGAACGGTGACAACGCCACCATACCGCTTCAGAACACATATAAGCGGTGCGTTGTTCCAGCCCTAGTTTTTCAAGTTCAGTTATCCCTTCTTTAAAAGCATCTGTATCCATATAATCCGCATAACCACGAAATGCCGTATGCCGCCAGGCAGTATTTTTAGAATCAGGGTTTGCTTTTCTTCTTCCTCCCAGGTTTTTTAAATGAATATATTGAACCTTGTTTTCAGGTAAAGAAATTTCCAATGCTTCTTTATTGAATTGAGGAAACTTGCGTGAACCGGGATAACTTCTGATATCAACTACCAACTCAATCTGAAATGATCTTAACATCTCGATAAATTCATCCAGCGTACGGGTAGAGTGGCCTAATGTCCAAATGATCTTATTTTGCTGCGCGCTGTTCACATTGTAAATTAGATTTTAAACCACCATAATAATTATGTGTTTGCCAGTAAATCAAAATATTCATCATCTTCATTCTTACCTCCCTGACTTTTGCCGATATTTTTATAGGTTTCCAAAAATTCTATAGAGCTTATCCATTTTACCATTTTATAACCTAATTGATTTTCCACCCGAAGTCTGAGCGGGGCGCCATGTTCCGGAGGAAGCGCTTCATAATTCATTTCCCAGGCCAGTATGGATTGAGGCTTCAGGCAATTATCGAGAGTGTTGGTATCGTAATAAAACCCGCCGTAAAGCCCTTCTCCAAAAGAATAAAAAACTACGGTGGTGGCCGTAGCCTGTGGCTTCACTAATTCTACGATCTTACTAATAGGCAACCCTCCCCATTCTGCTATTCCTGACCAGCCCTGGATACAATGATGCATAGTAATGTTTTGTTGCATCCCTAAATTTTTAAGTTCTTCCAATGATAATTCTACCGGGTTATTTACCAATCCTCCTATTCTTAATTTGTAATCTTTAAAATTGTTTGCGGCCAATTTCCGCCATTCTTCCGAGGAGGGAATCTTACCGTTGGCCCAGAAGTAGGGGGAAATATCCTTTTTCTTAAAATAAGCATTTGGCTTAAAATGGTTCAATGTAATACGCCATAGATTTCCATTAATTGAAGCGTCAAGATGCTGGAGCAAACGTGGTTTGCGCCAGGAAAGCCAATGCGCCAGGAAACAAAAGGCGGCTGTTGCCAGAATAATTCCTATACCAATATACAGACCCGATAGATGGCGTGAACTGTCAATTCCCAAAACGATATGGTTCATATTTCTTACCAATCCTGTGGCCGCCACCATGGCCACATGTATAAATATGAATACCACATAAGCTATCATCACTAAAAAATGAATCGAACGGGCGCTTTGGCGATTGCCAAATATTTTTGGATACCAGTGAAACCGGTTTTCAATAGCGGGTGACATAGCCATGCCCGTAAGCATAGCCAGGGGCGCCAGGATAAATACTACACCGAAATAAGCAAGTTGTTGCAAGGCATTGTAATGATAAAATCCATTAGGCTCCGTGGGTATATTAAAAGTCGCGTAATGAACAAAAACTCTCCACGATTCAGGAATGATCTTCCACGACACAGGAATGAGACGTTTCCATTGATGGGTACAAAACAGCAGGATAATAAAAACAAGTCCATTCAAGACAAAAAAAGGAACCGTGAGAAAATGCCATGCCCTCGCTATACCGATGGTATGCCTGTAACCAGGCAATCCGACGAGGGGACTAATATAACGGGCATCTTCTTTGGCGGTCCATGATTTATCTTGCGGTTTTTTAAGTGATGTAAAACGAATCCAGTCCGTTCCTGGTGTGCAGCCATTATTCCAATATAGCCGGGGATGATCCACTAAAATAGAGAGGCCGCTTCTTATGATCAGGATTAGGAAAAAGAAGTTGACCCAATGGCTAAGACTTAACCATACAGGGAAGCCAACCGGATCTGCAGGAGTTATAGTCGGAATAGCAAGATCAGGATCAGCCGGCAATCCTATCAGGGTATATTGTAACCACGCAGCACCGATGGGAACTAATATGATTAAACCAAAAATGACCCGCATATAAGGTTTAAGGGCGATAAACATACGCCTGTCCCCGGGATAGTGTATTATCCTTTCCTCTTTGGTAAAATGGGTAAACAACTGATCAATATATATTCACATAAAAACCAAACATAAAATGGAGCGCCGTGTTCATATTATATTGGGATTATACTCTTTATTCGAAAAGCCTCGCCCGGTGAGAACTGATCATCCTAAGGCAATCTCCTTCAAATGCATTAAAAAGACTGTTTTTCTTTGTAAAAATAACTGTTTCTACGTTGTCATTTCCCGTCTATTATTCCATTTTATTATACGTTATCCTCCTTTGAGTTCTTTGGGTTGAGCCACTTGAAACTTTTAAGTATAGCCATAAAAAAAGCCTCTCCAACAGAGGAGAGGCCATGTCCGGAACCGTCCTATATAACAATCAGTTCTTCGCTACATCGAATTTTCTAAAGATAGATCTTACACAATTCTGAATTTCTTTGGTGGTTAGGTTTTTACTGTTCACTTCATCGGTGGTCCACCCTTGCCAAACCGTTTTGTCGGTCCTGCTATCAACCATGGAAATGGTGATCGTGCCTTCTTTCACTTGACGTGGGTCCCTGTCATATCCAACTAATTCGGATGGATAATAAATGGTGGTATACCGGCGGCTGTAAGGATTGTAGATCAACCTGGAATAAGGGTTTGAATACACAGGGCTGTTTCTTTCTTTCACATTTCTTTCTACCAGTACGTCATAACTTAACAACACATCGGGCCGGTTCCTAACTTCTTTCCAACCTGTTTTTTCCAGCTCCTTGTTTACCGCCTGCCGGATATTCTGCCCGGTGAGATCATTGCTCTTATCCTTTTTTAGGTTTTCTTTGTCGATCCAGGCAAAAGTTTTGTAACTCCTGAAATCCGCAGTATCATCTTTTTTAATATGGGCTGTGGAAGCACAACCTGCCAGCAGGAAGACGAATGCTGTATACCCGCTCCACACCATTCTATTCGTTTTCATACACACTCTCCTTTTAATACGTGATTAAAATAAGCTGACTGCTATGCCCCTGTTTTAAAACTTCAAAAGTTGCAGAGCTGGATAGCACTATGTATAAACGTCAAAAATGGTGCTGGGTTTATTAAGAAGATGTGAAAGTTGGGAATACTGTGACCGCAGAGACGCGGAGACGCAGAGATACATTAGATCCCTCTGCGTCTCAGCGCCTCTGCGGTTCAACTCAGTCCCACTTCATAGTGCCGGGCCGGGATCTCCACATCCATAAATCCTTTTTTGATAAGGCGTTGCTGAAAATCCTGTTGCACTTCGTATTCGCCGTGAACAATGAATAATTTTTTCACCTGTTTGGGATCCTGGCAGGCCAGCCATTGACAAAGATCTTCATAATCGCCGTGGGCGCTCATACTGCGAATGGCGCCTATTTCGGCATGTACCTGGTGCTCCACACCATAAATATATACCTCTTTGGCACCAGCCATCAGCTTCCCACCCAGGGAATGGGGCTCACAATAACCAGTGAGTAAGATCGTATTCCGGCTGTTCTCAATATTGTTGCTGATATGATGCTTCACTCTTCCTGCATCACCCATTCCACTGGCTGAAATAATGACCATCGGGCCGTTTTGAAAATTGAGTTGCTTGGATTCTTCTACCGTTTGAATAAAGCGTAAGCCTTTAAAGGCAAAAGGATCGCTGTCCGTTTGCATGACCTTTTGAATGGTTTTATTGAAATATTGGGGGTATCTTTTGACGATCTCCGTGGCGGCAATGCTCAATGGGCTATCGACATAATAATCGAGATCCGGTAAACGGTTTTCCAATTCAAGCTGGTTCAGGGCATATAATAACTCCTGGGTCCTGCCCACACTGAAAGCCGGCATAATGAGTTTTCCTTTTTTCTGTAAACAGGCTTTTTCGATCCAGCGCAGGAGCATATCGGGTGTGGTGACATTAGGATCATGAAGACTATTGCCATACGTGGATTCGATAAGTATAAAATCGGCCTGTGGAAATGTGTCTGGGGATTTAAGAATGGCATCATTATAACGTCCCACATCTCCGCTGAAAGTGATATGGGTCTCTTTCCCATTGTCCATTATTTTTAAATGTACACAGGCGCTGCCGATAATATGACCCGCATCCGTGTACATAGCCTGCACCCCTTCGATCACATCAAACCACTGGTTATAATCTTTTTCGTTAAAATGTTCAGCTGCATTTTTTGCATCCTCGATAGTATATAAAGGCCGCAGGTAGGGCAGATCGTCCTTAGCCCGGCCTTTGTTGATATATTTTATTTCATCTACCTGAATTTGCGCGGAATCCGCCATAAGCACTGTCGATAGTTCTTTGGTGGCCGG
>JADGPW010000205.1 GCA_017882265.1 Chitinophagaceae bacterium
GACTCATAATCAGGGGGTCGCAGGATCGTTCCCTGCAGGGTCCACTTTGGGTCGCCCCGAACTATTCGGGGCAGCGTCCACTAAACTTAAATAAGGCGGAACAGTGTTCCGCTTTTTTATTATTTACTGATTGAAAGATAGCCATATATGGTTCTTTAACCTTTTGTTAACCGGGATGAAAATACATTTGTCCCCTACTTTGAAATTATATGAAGAAGATTTTATCGATTGGTATCTGCGCCCTGTTCACTACTTTCTTATTTGCACAAGAGAATCCTGTGACCTCCAAGAAAAAACAAACCATTAACCTGTCCAACCGTGCCAATGACCATTTCCTGGTTCAATTGGGTTATACCAAGTGGTCCGGCAAACCCGACAGCATCAACACCAGTGGTTTGTCCAAAAGCATCAATGGGTATTTCATGTTCGATTTTCCTTTTAAGACCAATCCAAAACTGAGTATGGCATTTGGACCCGGCATTAGTACTGATGGTATACTATTTTCAAAGACTAATGTAGGTATTAAAGACATCACGCCTACAATGTATTTTACCAACCTGGCAGATACTAATCATTTCAAAAAAACAAAACTGGCAACTGCTTACCTGGAAGCACCTGTTGAGTTTCGTTTTTCTGCCGACCCGTTAAAAGGCAAAGGAATAAAAGCTGCCATCGGTGTAAAAGTAGGGACCCTGATAAATGCACACACGCGCAATTCAAAATTTGAATCAAGCAGCAATACGCTGATCAATAATTATGTAATGAAAGAAGCCAGTAAGATCTTCTTCAACAAAAACCGGCTCTCAGCAATGGCAAGGATAGGTTACGGACATTTTAGCTTGTACGGCACTTATCAGCTCACTCCATTGTTCAAAAGCCAGGCGGCGCCCCAGGTCAAACCTTTCTCGGTCGGATTAACATTAAGCGGCCTGTAGCACGGATGATATGCCGGATATGATTGCAAAGATAAAATTTCTGGGTCCGGTTTTTTGTTTGTCCCCCCTTTTCAACCATTCCGGTTACTTGCATTAGCTTTGATTAACTATTTTAATGATATCGGCAACATCTTTTCAATTCATGATTAATACAGCCTTGTTAAATCAATTTCAATCTGTTAAACTGTGATTTACATCCGTGTAATCAATTTTAAATCCTTTAATCCGTGATAGACAAGAGGAATAGAATTCAAAAAGAAGAACGGGCGGTATTGGTAGGATTAATTCAAAAAGATCAAACGGAACCACAGGTGGAGGAATACCTGGATGAGTTAGCCTTCCTGGCAGAAACAGCAGGCGCTGTCACGGTCAAAAGATTTACCCAAAAACTACAACACCCGGATAGCCGGACCTTTGTCGGAAAAGGAAAACTGGAAGAGATCAGGAAATATGTGGCAGGAAAAGATATCCGCGTCGTCATCTTTGATGATGAACTCAGCGGCTCCCAGATCAATAACATTGAAAAGGTAATTGATGTAAAAGCGATTGACCGCTCCGATCTTATCCTCGATATTTTTGCACGAAGAGCCAAAACAGCCCAGGCAAAAGCCCAGGTGGAACTGGCACAATATCAATACATTCTGCCCCGATTAAGAGGCATGTGGAAGCACCTGGAACGTTTGGGCGGTGGTATTGGAACAAGAGGCCCCGGAGAAACAGAGATCGAAACCGACCGTCGTATCGTTCGGGATAAAATTTCCCTTTTAAAGAAACGATTAGTTGAAATAGATAAGCAGGCGTTGACACAAAGAAAGGACCGTGGTGAATTCATCCGGGTCGCCCTGGTTGGTTATACCAATGTGGGTAAGTCAACTATTATGAACCTTCTTAGTAAGCGGGAAGTATTCGCGGAAAATAAATTGTTCGCCACCTTGGATACCACCACCGGCAAAGTGGTGTTTGATACTACTCCTTTTTTATTAAGTGATACGGTGGGTTTCATCCGCAAACTTCCCCACCATCTGATTGAAAGTTTTAAAAGTACATTGGATGAGGTCCGGGAAGCTGATATACTGTTACATATAGTGGATATATCACATCCTGCCTATGAAGAGCAGTTAGGTGTGGTCAATAAAACACTACAAGAACTGGATGCTTTTGATAAACCCACTTTGACCATTTTCAATAAAATGGACCTGTACGAAAAAAGAAATTTTGATGAATGGCTCGAAGAAAGCACTAAAAAACAGCTCCTGGAGGATTTGCAGGAACGATGGATTCGGGAAACCAATGGCAATGCGGTCTTTATCTCTGCCATTGAAAAAAGGATCCCCACTGCTTCTTCTGCACAAGCTTCAGCGGGCAGGGGTGGCAGGCAGGGTATCGATATACTCCGCCAGAAGATATTGCAAAAAGTGCGGGAAATATACAGGATACGTTATCCGTATAAGACGGAGTTCCTTTACTAGCAAGAAGCCCCTAAATCTCCGCAGGCTGGCGGAGGACTTTAGGAGTTTATGATAATATAAATAGTCTTACGTTTTTGTAAATAAAAATGAATCCCTGCATTCAGGACTGCAGGTAAGCCGCTCCGCCTTTCGGCGGAAGGTTTGGAGGCGCCTTTTCAATGCGAGACAAAAATTATACATGGATAAAAGTTGCGGATCATCTCGATGAACTGGATTTTGCAGGTAATAATATTGCCGTAGTGGAAGTAAAAGGGAAAAAACTGTGTATAGGGAAGTTCAATAGCAAAGCTTTTTCTTTTGTTTATCAATGCCCCCATGCCGGGGGAATTTTAGCCGATGGTTATATTGATGCGTTAGGTAATGTGGTATGTCCGGTGCACCGTTATAAATACAGTTTACAAAATGGCCGCAACGTGAGCGGTGAAGGTTATTATTTAACAACCTGGCCGGTAGAAATAAGAGATACCGGTGTTTATATCGGGATGGATGAAAAAACTGGCTTGTTTGACTGGCTAAAGTAGGGAATAGAGCGTTTAAGAAATCGCTTAAAATCATAATTTCACCCCATGGCAGTAAAGCATAAGGCCCCTGAAAAAATAAGAACAGTAAAGCCTTCGGGTAAAAGAGAAGAGAATTTTTTTGAATTGGTGTTTGAAGTAGCCCGGCAAATACCAAAAGGAAGAGTGACTTCATACGGTGCTATTGCTTCCTGTTTGGGTACCAAATCATCTGCCCGAATGGTGGGATGGGCCATGAATGGGGCTCACCGGGTCAAACCCAAAGTGCCGGCACACCGGGTCGTAAACCGGAATGGCCTGCTCACCGGGAAACATCATTTTTCCCCACCGGGACTTATGGAAAAGCTATTAAAAAAAGAAGGTATTAAAGTAAAGGATGACCAGGTTCTTGATTTTGAAAAATTATTTTGGGATCCGGCTAAAGCGTTGGGGTTTTGAGTTATTAAAATTGGAGTAATAAGATAGTAACGAAAATCAGTTAATCCTGGTTTTGAATCCATTTGAAACCGATTCTTTTTCTTGGCTTTGAGGGCGGTGCGAGCAATTGTTTAAGAATGGAAAAAATTCTTTGTATAACTCCATCATGCCCAGTTACCTGCTTTTCTAATTGCTCCAGTTTAAGCATTATGTCTTTATGGGTTAAAAGCATTTCCCGAAGCTTTGTAAAAATCCTGATGATCCGGATATTTATTTCTATGGCTATGTCGCTATTCAAAACGCTAGATAACATAGCTACCCCCTGTTCGGTAAATGCATTTGCTGGCTTTCTTGTTCCGCCCCAACCCGGTATGCCGGCCTTGCTCACTGAAACTGGCGCAGGCGAATCATGCAAGTTTGATGTTCCATTTTGGAATATCAAGTTTTTATATTCTTCTGCAGTAAGCTGAAACAAAAAATCATCAGGAAATCTTTTTAGATTTCGTTTTACTGCTTTGTTTAGGTTCCCTGTTGTTACATAATAAAATGCAGCGAGATCCCTGTCCAGCATCACTTTTTGGCCTCTTATAAAGTAAATCTTACTGATAATTACCTCATCTGCAATTGCTTGGATTGATTTCGCCATATTAGTTTTTTGAATTGAACATAGATCTCTTTCGACTTTTGCAAATTTGAGGGATTCATTATATTTAAATAAGGGAGAAACCGCCACAAAAACTGTTTTTTTTCGGAAACCACTTTTAGGGTTAACCTTAACAGTGGCTTGATCTTGCAAAATTATTTGGGAATCCGGCGAATGATTTGGGGTTTTAGAATGTCTACTACCTTCCCTTCTGGAAATCTTTTGCTTCAGCAACCCCCATTACAAGATGCTCCAGGTTCTTTTCAGAAAAATACGTTTGGCATATCCCTTCGGCTTCTGACAATAACTGCTGAATTTGAGGCTGTTCGCTCCCAAGCAATTCATACGCTTTTATAAATGCTGCTGGCTCAATCATATTTTCCGATTGTTGTAACGCATCTTTTAATGCAATTACCCGTAACCCTTTGTCTTTTATTTTGCCCAGTTCAGCAATCATCCAACTCAGAGCCAAAAAATGGTCTTGTTCCAATAGCAGGATATATTTATTATCTCCCGGTTCCGGCATTTTATTAAATGGGGAGTTGACAATCTCCGGTGTAAGATATTTTGTCAATTGCGTAGTGGCTTCCCCGCTTTTAACTAATTGGACCCTTCCTTGCAGGGCCTGGGGGTAAATACTTAGCCATCGCAGTTTGCGGCGCAACTCGTGTACATCGGCTTCCACATTTTCAAAATGAAAATTTTCTTTATTTACAAATCCAAGGATCTTATCAATTTCACTATGATAATACTCTGGCAGCCAATTGGTTTCTTCCTTTTCATTTTTCCAGTCCACCCGGGCTAAGCGTTTTCTTATTTTGGCAATTCGCTTATTTTCTTTTAACCAGTTCTTTTCATCCAGGGTTTTATTCAGTAAAATAATTTTTTCCCGGGCCCGGGCTTGTAACCAGGCGATTACCGATCCCGGTATTGTTTTATCAGCTATAAATTCTTTGGCAAAGGAATCATAATAATCAGCACCCCCGAGGATGTCCTCTAATAATTTAAACCGCTCTTCCAGCCTGGTAAATTTCTTTTTGTTGTAAAACGCCGCATACATTTTACTCAGGGCCTCGAGCATAAACAGGGGAGTACGAAAATTATTTTTATACAGCCATAAACCGGGGTCTTCCTGCAATACAGCTTCGGTCAAAAGCTTTTCAATCTGTTGAAGATAAATTTCAAATCTTTTCATGCCTGTCATTTTAGGGATAAAGCGTTACTTAACAGCAACTAAAATACTAATTACCCTTTATTTCTCAGGAGTAATAGGGGCTTATCATCCAATAAACGATCACCCCCGTTACCGCTACATAAAACCAAACAGGCCATGTAATACGAACCAATTTTTTATGTTTATCAAATTCGCCTGTCAGGGCCCGGTACGCTGAAAAAAGAATAAAAGGCAGAATGATCCCGGCTAATGGAATATGTGTGCCCAATAAAATATAATAGATCATCCGGCTGGCGCCTACCGTTGCCTTTTCCCCTTCACTTAATATCCCGTCATGGTTCATATCCCCAAACCTTGTTTCGCCGGCAAATAAATGATGGCATATATAACTCATCAAAAAAAGAATGGATAAGATGATAGCCGTCAGCATTAGCTTCTTATGGAGTAAATACTTTTTACTTTTCACGGCAATCAATGCAGCTAACAGTAACAGGGCCACCCCGGAATTAATGATCGCATTGGCTTTGGCAAACAGATGCACATCAAAACCCAGGTTTACTTTCCAGGTTACCCGGCTCAATAGCATGATGACAGCGAATACAATGATGGAAAAAAAGTAAATAAAGATCCGGGCTTTTTTGTCATTCTTTTTCCAGGCGGCCTTAAGCATATCTTACTATTTTTTTCTAATAAAATATAAAAGCAGCCCCACGCCTACCATGGTCAGTAAGAAAACAACAGCGATCAATTGCAGTTTACCTTCCAGGAAACTTTTTTCTTTTGGATCTTTTTCCAGGGTAAGCAATACAAGGTCTTGTGATAAGCTGGCCAGTGAGACAGAATCAAGGCCATGGTAATAACCGCGTACATACCGGTTGCTGTCGA
>JADGPW010000206.1 GCA_017882265.1 Chitinophagaceae bacterium
CTTAGTGAGAATTATCGTGATATTATCGTAGGGGTGCAGGACCTCCATATCAATAACGTTAATCTCCGGATGAACGAAGTGATGAAAGTGATGGCGATTGTAACCTGCCTATTGGCGCCCGCTACAGTCATTGGCGGTATTTTTGGTATGAATTTTTCTAATATCCCCTACCTGCATGATAATTTTGGGTTCTGGGTAGCCCTTACTATTATGCTTGTCATCCCGATCATAATGATCTGGTTATTTCGAAGGCGGGGGTGGTTCTGAAATCTTCCAAATAGCCGGGCCTGTAAAATCCGGGCAGCCGGCGTTTCAGGTAAAATAATAAAAGTTGAAAATTATCCTGGCTTCCTATTCGAACGGGTTGAGCATTTAGTCCTGGGAGATAAAATGAAACTATTCAATGAGTAGCTTTAGGCGCCGGGGATCTTTTATAAACCGGCACCGTGCTACAAGGCTCCCCATACATAATACTTTTGGCTACCGGGAGTAAGCGTTTTGTTATTTCCATGTAAACAAAATCATCGATCGGCGTTTCACCACATCCTTTTATTACAATCCTTTTATCAGCAAATTCATTCATGTCGATCCGGGAAAGATTCCTGAGAAAAAGAATTTTGTGCAGCTCTTTCTCGTCCCCCATAACGATCTCTTTTGCAACAGGCTGAAGATAGGCTACAACGAGCATGTACGCCCAAACCGGGATGATCGCATCTGCTGTACAGGTAAGGGCGATGTTTTTGCCCCTGTAAGTTTCCCAATTTATATTTTTTAAAGCCTCCCGGAAATCCTTTTCCTTCAGTATCATCCCCATGAATAAATGATCTTTCATATCAAATACGGCCATTTCCTCTCTGGGATAATAATGTTCAAGGTCAAGTGAGACCAGCCCGCTATCAGCCACTTTATTAATAATCGGTTCGCTCATGTCTTAATAGGTTGCCGGCTTTATACCAAATAACCTGCCATGATCCCGGCATGTAAAAATAACAATTTACCTGGGCTGTTGTTTGCGGTATCCGTAAAACAAATAATCCCGTACCACTTCTGGCGGACGGGACTATTTCAGTTGGCATTGTTTTATTTCCCCCCTATCGTAGGGAATAAGGCAATTTAATATTTGTCAACTCTTTTGTCTTTTATCGTAGCCGCCTCACGCAAAGGGGTTAGTGGATAGCTTGGGCTTTGCGGGTTTGAGACATTTTGCTTCGCTTGCTGGTACAGACCCTTTCTTTGCTCTGCAATATCGCCGTTGGTTACTGCGGTTGCGGAAACACTGTCTACGCGGATTACAAAAACACCACTTCCTCCTTCTATTGCTTCAGGAACAACTTTGCCTTTGTTGGCCGGGTTAAATGCCGCCCCTGTAACTTTTGGTTCATTGCGAAGGATAGGAGATTGGGCATTCATGCGAAGGCTATCCACAGTTTCAATCTTTTTGTCTCCCAGTGCAGTAGCGGCCGCTTCCAGCGTACTAACCTTTCCGATCTTTTGTTTTAACATTTCGCCTTTTTTCTTATTCCGGAGAAGCGGTTCGACTTCCGGCCTTGCCCTTATTGCATCTTTTGTTCCCTCTTTATAGATGTCGGTCACGACGGCCACCACATAATTATTATCTATTTGCTCCGGCTTTATTATTTCCCCTTTTTTGGCAGCATATATATTTCTAACAAATGATCTTGACGCGCCAAGTCCCCGAACTTCAGCCCCGGTTGGGGGAATCTCTGTGGCTATCCCTTTAATGATCTTACGGGGCTTTAGCTGTTTTTCATAATTAGCATCAAACGATTCCTCATCATGACAATCACCGGCAAACTTAAAGGCTTCGCCTTGTGCTGAATCATTGGTTTGCTGGCTGGCGACAATTTCCTTCTGGAGATAGGCAACTTTGTATGCCAGATCATCGCCTTTTTGTGAAAGCACTTCAATATAGTGGTATCCAAATTCTGTTTTAACTACCCCTTTATACCCTACCGGGTTGCCAAAAATAAAATCATTGAACGGGGCCACCATCTGACCTGTTGAAACATTATCATATATACCGCCGGTATATTTCTTTGTCGTCTGATCATACTTCCCCTGATCATCGGATAATGCTAGGCATAGCGTATCAAAATTAGCCCCGCCCCTGATCAATCCCTGGATACTATCAATTAGCTTTTTCGCAGTGGTGGAATCCCTTTGTTCTATCACCTGCCCGGTTTTGGGATCTTTCTTGTCAAAAGCAATAAGGATATGACGAGCCTTTACTGTATCCGGCATCCGTTTAACCCCAAGCATTTTTGCTAATACATAATTGCCCCCATCCAGATAGGGCCCATATATACTGCCGACCGGGATTTTGAAAATAGAATCTTTTGCCGCGATCTGAATTTTTTTGCCGTTTATATAACCATCATAAAAATTGCTGACCCCTTCACTGGCTAAATATTGTGCCAGATCTTTTGTACTGTCAAACGCTGGTTTTAATAACAGCAATTTGTTCCAGACATCCATACTATCCGCCTTACTGGGTGCGGCGCTAAAAGTTACATAACTGATACTGCGGCTTTCTTCCTGTTTGTAATCATCCTTATGTTTACTGATATAGTCGGCGATTTCTTTATCGTCTATTTTTATTGTGCTATCGGGTATACTGCTGTACACCTCCCTTACCATGGAGATCTTTGCCATAAGGCTGTTGTCTGCATTTTGTTTTTCAACAAACCATTTGGGATAATTGATGCTATTGGCAAGTAGTGAAAAAAACTTGTCCTGCATGCGCAGTACTTCCAGTTGGTTGATATAGGTATTAATATTGTCCTTTTGTTCGGGGGTCCCTTTTTTCAGCGTTTGATCGATCTGTTGTTTCGCCTTCACGGGATTGAACTGGCCGGTGGCTTCATCAATGAATTGGGGTTGCTTTTTCAGGTCCTCCGGAGCATTGGGTCCATACAGGATATCTCCGAGTTCCTTTTTGCCAATCCGCATACCTAGTTTTCCAAATTGTTCGTTCAGTAATAGCTGGATAATTTCCTGGTTCCAGGTCTGGTCATTTGCCTGCTGACTAAGGGAAGGGCTTTCCGGGTACCCTTGTTGCTTCATGTTCGCAATCGTCTGTTTTACTTTATTGTCAAATTCATCGAAACTTATCTTTTTACCATTTACCGTACCCACTGTGTTAGAACCTCCTCCACCAAATCCCCCACGGTTTTTACCTTTCACGTAGTCAGTTAAAATAAAACCGATCAGGGCAAGGGCGATCATAATAACCGCCACCCGGGCATACTTATCTCTGATATCCTGAATAATTGACATAATCGTAACCTTGTTTAAAAAGGATGGCAAAAATAGGGCTTTGAAGGATATGAACAAAATGTGGAAAACCGGTAAAATGCCCTTTAACAGAGGATTTTAATAGTGATTTTACCTTTGTTTTGTTACTTACCCTGACAATAACTGGCAACTGCAAAACACCAGGCTGCTTTTCACATCCTCCCTTCATTCCATTGTCATAGCTCAAACTGTCCCCGTTATTATTCTAAAAGTGATTTGAATCATCTGATTCCCCCTAAACACTGATCTTTTTCTCCCCATAGCTTTGTTAATGGGATAAAATTTATGTGAATAAGCTCTTGTGAAACCTGTATATGAAACAGGAATATTGGAAACAAACCTGTATGAACGACATATCCTTAATCATTCGTGTCAGTATTTTCATACTTATCCTACGCCTGTACACAATTTATTATTTAATATACATCAATTAGTTATCCTATCCGGCTTTTCCACATCCGTGTGCAAATAAACCATAGAATGCAATAACGTCCGGCTTTCTTACTGTGTATTACATTACATTATTTGTGAATAAACCAGGGTTTGTATTTTTATAGCAATGATCACAATTCATTTCTCCACGAATTCACACCCGTAATAATAATAAACTCTTTTTTATAAATATTATATTACTACTATTATTGTATTAGTACAGGAGCGGAAAAATTTCTTTGAAAAGTTGTTGGACTTGTTGGAATATTGCTGTCCCGTTAGTTAGCGGGATGAAAATGACAAGCGATGACATACGATACTTCAACAAGCTCAGTACTGGCGACAGCAAAGATCGAAATGGAATTGAAAGGATTCCTGGATATTGAACTTGATCCGACATTGGATCTTTTTGCCGAGATTGAAAGGCTGAAAAAACAAAAAAATGCGGTACTGCTGGCACATTACTACCAGGAGCCGGATATCCAGGATGTAGCGGATTATATCGGCGATAGCCTTGGATTAGCTCAGCAGGCAGAGAAAACAACTGCTGACATGATCGTATTCGCCGGGGTGCATTTCATGGCAGAAACCGCGAAGATACTTAACCCGGCAAAAAAAGTTGTCATACCGGATCTTAAAGCCGGTTGTTCGCTCAGTGACAGCTGCCCGCCCCCATTATTTAAAAAATTTAAAGAGCAACATCCGGATCACGTGGTGGTGAGTTATATCAACTGCAGTGCGGGTATTAAAGCACTTAGCGACGTGATCTGTACAAGCAGTAATGCGAAGATCATTGTTGAAAGTTTTCCCAAAGACCAGCCGATTATCTTTGCTCCGGATAAAAACCTGGGCGCTTACATCAACAAGGTCACCGGGCGCAGCATGTTACTTTGGAACGGTGCCTGTATGGTGCATGAAATTTTTAGCCTGGAAAAGATCACTAAATTAAAAATCAGACACCCCAATGCCAAACTGATAGCCCATCCCGAATGCGAGGATTCTATACTTCGCCTGGCAGACTATATCGGTTCCACTACGGGGCTATTAAAGTATTCACAAACAGATACCTCACAGGAATATATCGTGGCTACAGAGACTGGAATCCTGCACCAGATGATGAAAGCGTCGCCAAATAAAACATTTATTCCGGCGCCCCCTAATAACAGTTGCGCCTGTAATGACTGCCCCCATATGAAGCGGAATACCCTGGAAAAGATCTATCTCTGCATGGAATATGAAATGCCGGAGATCACAATGAAAGAAGAACTTCGGCTGGCGGCGAAAAAGCCAATGGATCGTATGATGGAGATAAGTAAGGCAGCGGGACTTTAGTGTTGATCTTCGATCTCCGCCAACTCCAATTTCGTACACTGCGATTCTCTTCTGGCCGGGTTCACAAACTTTATATTCAGCTTCGTGATCTCATAATCCAATGTGGAGAAACGCCGACCTAAATGATACCCGGCGTTTTTTATTTTTTCTTCATTTATTATATCAAAGAGCAACCAAATTATTTTACCCTTTTTCAAAAGAGAATCAGCAAATGGTTTATGCAGGTTAGCCGTGTAAAAATCATAAGAAGAGCTATAGCTGTCTTTCCAGTAATAAACGTCATTTGGATTCACTTCTCCCCTGATGGAAAACGCCAATTCATTGCCACCCTGGTATTCTAATAACCGGGGATAAAAATTACTGTTTAGTAAAAAGAATGAGAAGGCCATGGTGGCTATCGGAATGGCGATAGCTTTTTGAATTGTAGTATACCCGCTGCTTTTGATGAAATAAAACACTACAGCGAGCATCAGGATCATACATGAAATGACCCAGGCGCTATGGACAGGAAAAGCCCAGGCATTGATAAAAGCCATCAGCAAAAGGAGCAGGAGTGTATTCGCGGCCCCGATAATCAGAATAACCTTCGTCCATTTTCCATTATCTTTTTTACTAACAATAAAAGCAGCTACCAGCACCGCGGTAGAAGGAAAAACAATATTGAGATAATGCGGAAGTTTAGAACCGGAACAGGTCACTACTAATAAAATAATAATAAACACACCGGCGGTCAGCCACTCTTCTCCGACGAAGTTGGACCGGACGGATCCTCGATTCAAAAATGTTTTTATCCGGCCCCCTACAGCCAAATAAGCGAGGAGGCTCCAGGGAGCGAGAGCCCATAGGAATGAATGAAGGAAAAATAAATAATCATGTTTTACATCACCACTCATTTGCCCGCTGAAGCGCTCTGCACTTTGATTCAGCAAAATGAATTTTACTCCATTGATATGATCTTTTCCCCGCACCCATATCTCCGGATGAAGGTTAAATTGTAAATAATAACAGTACACCACGGGAAAAATAAACAGCCCGAACAAAACAAGCATCAACCACCACTTCCAGCTAAGAAATATTTTCCAGTCTTTCCTGTACAGCAAAAAAAACAAAACGGCTACTCCCGGTACAAAAACGCCGATCAATCCTTTTGTAGAGAAACCGATCGCTAATCCCAATGCCGCCCCGGCCACATTCAATGTTTTCCGGCGTTGAACGAATTCAAGCAGCTGCCAGGTGGCAAAAGCGATAGCCGAAGTTAATATCGCATCCATCCGTACATCATTATTGGCTAGAATGAAGGCGAACGCCGATACAAGGATCAGTGCCGCCAGCTTGCCCACTTCCTTATTATATAAAGTTTTACCAAGACGAAAGGTGGAATAGACGCCAAGGATAGTGAAGAGAAGAGAAGGAAATTTATAGGCAAAGGAATTTACACCAAATAGTGTATAACTGAAAGCACATAGCCAGAAATGCAGGTGCGGCTTGTCGAGGTAAGCCCCCCCATGATCAACCAGGTTGGTGTAATTACCGGTCAGGAACATATGCAGGGCAATATTCGCATGATGCGCCGAATCATTATCCATCAGCGGCACGAACAGACCAATGATATAGACAAGCCCCAGGAGGGAAAAAAGAAAGAAATAAACCGGGCGGGAAAAAAAGGGGCTGTTCAAACCGGAAATGTTTCAGCAAAGTAATTGAAAAATGTCGCGCAGAGATCAAAGCGATTGCTGGGAAGATCTATTGATTATCAAAACGCTGCGTTCTCTGTGCCCAAATTCAAATTAACGCAGAACCGACAGCTTTGTTTTTATTTTTCCAGGGATGCCAGCAGGTCTTTTACTTTCTCCCGGATCAGTTCCCGGATCTTTATGAAATCTTCATCATTCATCTCTTTGGGGTCGGGGATATCCCATTCAATGAATTGTTTGGCGGGCATCCAGGGGCAGGCGTCTCCGCATCCCATGGTAACTACTACATCGAAAGGAGCATATTCTTTTACTTCCTCAAGCGATTTGGGACGATGTGTTTTCAGATCATAGCCCAGCTCTTTCATGGCCACAATTGCTTTTTGGTTTATTTTGGCGGCAGGCTGCGAGCCGGCGCTGTATGCTTTAATATTTTTACCACCCAGGATCTTGGCAATGGCCTGGCTCATTTGGGAACGATTACTATTCTCAATACAAACAAAAAGTATCTTCTTTGGCATATTGGTAAAGATAAAGAGCCGTTTTACAATAGCCCTTTTAGTTTTTAGTAGCACCCACAACCTTTGTGCCCGCCGCAACAACCACCATCCCGAAAACAACCGGGAGACCGGTTGTTTGAATTTGTGTTTTTATGGAGTATTTGCACCACGACCCGCCAAAGGAATCCCTTTGGGAAAAGGGGACCAGGGGGTTATTAAATATGAAAACCATTTATCAACAACAACCACTTCCCGGCTCACAACAATTACGTTCATCCTTTCCGGGCTTTTCGGCATATACTGTAATACTGGCAATCCTGGTTTCTCCTTTTTTATATTCCGCTATTTCATCAGCGTGTAAATAATTAGCCAGTATCTCATCCGGGATAATAACGGTTTTATCTTTTTGTAAACTGATATTTTTAAAACCGGCTTCTTCAATAATCGATAAATATTGCTTTTTCTGGATGGCCCCGGAGACACAACCCGCATACAATTCGGCAATCTCTTTCCACTTTGCCGGAAGGGGTCCCTCAAGCACAATATCGGAAATGGAAAAATGGCCGCCCGGTTTTAATACACGATATATTTCACTGAATACCTTGTGTTTGTTGGGAACCAGGTTGAGAACGCAGTTGCTTACAATCACATCGGCTTTATTGGCGGTAACGGGCATATCTTCAATATCCCCCAGGCGAAACTCAACATTGTTCAACCCAAGCTTCTCTGCGTTTTCCCTTGCGCGCCTGATCATGGGCTCAGTAAAGTCAACCCCGATCACCTTGCCTTTTGTTCCGACAAACCTCCTGGCAATAAATGCATCATTCCCGGCGCCACTGCCAAGATCAATGACGATATCGCCTTCTTTGATCCTGGCGAATTCTGTAGGAAGGCCACAGCCGAGGCCAAGATCAGCATCCGGGTTATATCCTTCCAGTTTTGAATAATCATCGGCCATAATGTTGTACACCTCATCACCTCCGCAACCAGTGGCGCCACAGCAAGAGGACAAATTTTGCTCTTTAGATTGATTCGCGATTTCCGCATACTTTTCACGGACCGTTTTTTTAATGTCTGTATTTGTGTTCATAGCGATTGTTTTGTCCCAATCCGCTTGTGTAGGCTAAACCGGGATATTAATAAATCAATTACTTACTTATTAATCGTTGTACCTGGTTTCAGAGATCTCATATGCAAGAACTTTTGTTAAAGCCCGCCCAGGGACCTAACAACAGGCTTTTTCATTTTTTACTTTCAGGTTGGCAAAAAGAAAATTAAATTCAGCATTGAATTTTTCAAAAGCTTTCCAGTTGATACAAAAGCAACTGCGGGGCCCGTCCGTTTCGCCGTTGATCAACCCTGCGTTTTTTAATTCTTTTAAATGTTGGCTCACCGTACTTTGAGCCAGGGGCAGCAGGTCAACAAGTTCTCCGCAAATACACTCATTCCTTTGTGCCAGCACTTTCAGGATGGCGATCCTGGCCGGGTGGCTAAGGGCCTTGGCAAAAAAGGCGAGCCCCTGCTCTTTTTGGGTAAATGCATCTTTTTTGTGAATAGCCATAATTCAATCTTATATCGCGAATATACGATTAATAAATCCACCCAACCAACTTTCCGGGAATTATTTCTTAAAGATCAGGAGATAGCGGTTCTTCGCTTGACAAGTGAGATGATGGCTCCGCTGCCGATGATGCAACAAATGCCGAGCGAGGACATCCAATCCGGGAAAGCATCGCCTAATGCCATCCCGATAAAAACGGAGTAAACGATATTGGCATAGCCAAACACAGAAACAATTCCTGCCTTATCGGCGCCATAGGCCCTGGTGACAAAGTATTGCCCGAACAAAGCGGCGAGACCCAGTAATAATACAGAGAACCACTCTCTTCCCTCCGGCCATTGCCAGTCAATAATAAAAAGTCCGTCAGCGGGAACCCCTGCTGTATAATGAATGATCATGGTAACCAGGGGTATAAAAAACCCGCTTAGTAAAAAGGATAAGACGATCACCCGCGGATCATAATAGCGGGCAAGACGTCCCAGGGTCAGGTAAGCGATTGCCGAAACGATGCCTGAGATCAGTCCGGCCACATGATAATACCAGGGAAAATGCATGATGGGCTTATAAATCAGCAGCATCCCCAGAAAACCAAGCAATACGGCGACCACCACTTTTTTGCCATGATACTCTCCAAACAGGAAGAAAGAGAAAATAGCTATAAATACTGCGGAGGTAAGGTTATAGCTCATGGCCGTTCCCAATGGAATATGAAGGATGCAATACAATAAAGTATAAAGGGCTATTGTACCCATCAGGCCACGGAATATCAACCGGCCAAGTTTTCCACCGGGTTGTACAGGAGGCCTTATTAACAGGCTGGGAGCTAATGCGAGAAGGCCAACCAGGTTACGGAAAAAAACCAGTTGACCGGCGCCAAAACTTCCTTTCAATGATTTGGCGGCTCCACCCATGACGGAAAAACCAAGGGCAGCAAGCAGCATGTAGAAAATTCCCCTATATCTCGGGTCTAATCGCATTGCATAAATCTTTTGAATCCCGCCGTCTGACTGCGCCTTCGCGAAGCTTCAGCGAAGCAAGGCAGGACAGGAAGGGAACAAATGAACGAAGAGCCTGTCGGCAATCAGGCAAGTATCGAATTTCGAAGTTCGCATATTCCCAATGATGCTTAGATTTTTTGTTGATCCTGTTTTGCCTTGTTTATACTGTACACTTTACCGATCTAATACTTTCCTTATGTTACCGGGTTGAATTCCTTCTGAAGGTTCAACGCCGGATCAATGGAAGATCAGGGAAGGAATGGAAGAGGATAATCGCTATAGATGCCCTATAGTAGCGCTTTAATAAACCTGCAGTCGCCATAAGAGGCGGGGCTGTGACCACGCAAGAGGATTTATTCGCTTGCTGCATGTATATCTTAATATTTTTCGTGGAGCTCAGAGTTTACTTAATCTTTCCACGGCCCTCTCCAGCGTTTCTTTCTTTTTGGAAAAACAGAACCGCAAGACGTTATCATCCTTTTCATCATGGTAAAATGCAGAAACGGGGATCGTAGCCACACCGGCTTCTTTTGTTAACCGGATAGCAAGATCTTTATCGGGTTCGTCGCTGATACGTTCATAACTGCCGCAAATAAAATAACTTCCAAACGATTCATGCAAACTAAATCTTGTTTCCCGCATCAAGTCTTTAAAATAATCTCTTTTTTCCTGCATAAAAGACCCAAGGCCTAGATAAGCGTCTTTGTTTTTTAGAAATGCAGTTAAAGCCACCTGTGTCGGGGTAAAACAGGAGAAGGCGTTGAACTGGTGAACCTTTCTGAATTCTTTTGTTAAGGCAACAGGGGCTACACAATAACCAAGTTTCCATCCGGTGCAGTTATATGTTTTGCCGAAAGAAAAACAAACAAAACTTCTTTGCCACAGGTCGGGATAGCGTAATATGGATTGATGCGGGATATGATCAAAGATGAGATGTTCATATACCTCATCGCTGATGATGAAAATATTTGTACCGGTGACGATATTTTTCAACTCCTGGATATCTTTTTCCTCCAGCACGCTTCCGGTCGGGTTATGCGGCGAATTGATAATGATCGCTTTTGTTTTAGGAGTAATGGCATTTTGTACCGCAATCCAGTCAATATGATAATCGGGATAAACAAGATTAATAGTGATGGCCTTTGCACCATTGATCCCGATATTAGGGATATAGCTATCATAGGCCGGTTCAAAAACGATCACCTCATCCCCGGGCTGAAGGATGGCAGTAAAAGCAGAATAGATAGCATAAGTCCCGCCCGGGGTGATTGTGATCTCAGTATCGGGGTTGACTTTTGTTTGATACAGGAATTCCATTTTTTCAGCAAGGGATTCCCTCAGGGGCACCCATCCAGGCATAGGTGCATATTGGTTAAATCCATTCCGCATCGCCTCATTCACAAGGGCGGTTAATTCTTCACTCATCGGAAAATCAGGAAAGCCCTGACCCAGGTTAACGGCTTTGTATTCTGTGGCGAGACCACTCATCACAGTAAAGATGGTAGTGCCGACATGGGGGAGTTTGGAGTTAATGGTTGGAAACATTGCTATTGTGTAAGCAAGCTAAATTAGGCCGATTTGCTCAATTGCTATAAAATGAAGTGGTAATCAATCATCCTGGCGCTTAATTTTATTTTTCCCCGCCACCAACGCATACGACCAATCAATCCATTCTTTTAATTGTGTAGAAGAAACAGAGCCATCCACAACAATCGTGTTCCAGTGCTTCTTATTCATATGATAGCCCGGCAACACACAGGAAAATTCTTCTCTCAGTTCTATAGCTTTATCCGGATTGCATTTTACATTGAAGCGAAGCACTTCGCTGTCAAGGCCGGTGAGCAGGAAAGCTTTTCCGCCCACTTTATAAACAAGCGTATCAGGACCGAAAGGCAAAGATTCTTCGACTCCGGGTTTGGATAAACAGTATTCGCGAATGGTTTCAATATTCATGACCTCGAAAAGTGAATAAGCTGAACATTAATGAATCTTCGTAAGCCCCCTTTGCGCCGACGCTGAAGCTTTAGCGCAAGCGTTAGGGGGTTTGGGGGTTAATGATCGCCGTCGCCTCGATCTCAATTAAATAATCTGCTTCGATCAGCGCATTTACTTCCACCATCGTATTGCAGGGCCTGATATCCCGGAAAAATTCACTATGCGCTTTTCCGTATTCCTGCCAGCGGGAAATATCGGTGACAAACATTCTGACCCGGATCACATCTTTCATGGTGGCCCCGGCCCTGATCAATACGGCTTCTATTTTTTCATAGATATATTTTGTCTGGGCATAGGGATCGTCTTTTCCTACCACTTTCCCGTCATCCCCACTGGCCACAGTGCCGGTTACTTCCACAAGATTTCCAACCTTTACGGCCCGGCTATAGCCGATCACATGCTCCCATTTTGATCCGGAGGAATAGTTTGTTCGTTGCATTATGATTTTATTTCAATGTTTTCATCATTTAATGATGGCTCGCCATTCATTCTCAAATATAACCGGGCCACCGTGATCACGTCTTTCTGACAATACGTTACTATCCTTTCTAAATTCCTTACTTTCTCTGAATCATTTCTTGCGGACCAATACACATCCCAAACTATACTGCCGTCAATATCATCTTTCGGAGTGGGAATACCCAGGGCATGGGCCAGTAAATTCAGGGAGGTATAATTTTTATAGTCGCCAAACTTCCAGAGATCCAGGGTGTCCAGGTGATTTACTTCCCAGGGCTTCTTCCCCGTGATGTTTAAAACCTGTGGAATAGAAAGCTCGTTGATGATAAGACGACGACACAGGTAGGGGAAATCAAATTCCTTTCCATTATGGGCACAAAGGTATTTGGGTTCATCGGCAGACCATTTCCGCAGCATTTCAGAAAAATCATAGAGGATGGTTTTCTCATCAGCCCCGGCAAAAGATTTAAGGATCATTTTTTTCCCCGACTCGCTACCCTGAATGACCCCACAACTGATACAAATGATCTTGCCAAACTCAGCATAGATCCCGGCCTTGGGATAAATGGTTTCCACCGTCTCATCTTCCTTATTCCTGATAAGGTATTGGGCTTTTAACCCCCAAAGGGTTTTCCATTCTTCTGGCAGCTCATGATAAGAAGGGTATTGCGGAACCGTTTCAATGTCGAGGAACAAAATATTATTAAGGGGGAAGGAGGCCATAAAAATTGCTTTCCTAAATATAGATAAAGACCGCGGAGCAGGGACGGGGTATTACACCCAAAAAAATGTTTTATGCCCCTTCAATAAAACCAATATGATTACCAAACGGATCGGCCACGATGGCCACATGGATAGGGCCACCCACATTTGTCACCCCCTGAACTAATGTAGCCCCGGCGGCCACAAACTTTTCAGAAGCCTCTTTCACACTTTCGACTGACCAAAAAGATTCAGTATAATTGCCGGGTAATATATTCTTCATAGACGAGTCAAGCCCCAGCTCACAGCCATTAATATCAAAACCAACATAAAAGGGCTCATCAAAATAAGGCTGAACCCCGGTTACTTTACTATACCACTCTTTGGCGGCATTGAGATCACTTACATGATAGATAACCGTACGGAGTTTTTGAAGCATCGAAGCAATTTTTAGTTTATCCAGGTTAATTTTATCAGCAGGGGACTTTACTATTATTCTCTGAGCACTCTTTTTTCTCTGCGCGAGGGCTATTCAACCAGGATGCTACCCGGCACTCATAAATATTTTTCACCCATATTTCTCCTCACGTCGGCCAGGTATTCTTTTATCTCCTGTTCTTTTTCTTTTTTGCAGATCAGCAGCACGTCTTTCGTGTCCACGATGATAAATTCATCCATTCCCTGCAAGAGGACCAGTTTATTGTCGGGAACATGCACCATACAATTCTTTGCATCCACCGCGATCACCTTTTTCCCGGCAACGGCATTTCCAAAGTAATCTTTTTCCATATTGTCCCAGGCGCTGGTCCAGGTGCCCAGGTCGCTCCACCCAAAAGTGGCAGGAATAACATATACATTATCTGCTTTTTCCATTACACCAAAATCGATCGAGATATTGGTGCATTGCGGATAGATGCTTTCAATAGCTTCAGCTTCCTGCGGTGTATTGAATTTGTCCCTTTCCGCTGCAAATACATCATAGATCTCCGGCAGGTATTTTTCAAAAGCGGCAACCACATTTTTCACTTTCCAGGTAAAAATGCCGGCATTCCATAAAAAATCTCCGCTGGCAATAAAAGTTTTCGCCAGTTCCAGGCTTGGTTTTTCGGTAAACGTCTTGACTTTATATATATCCGGCGTCGCGCTGGTAGTATCATGTTGAATATAACCATAGCCCGTATTGGGGTTTGCCGGGTTAATGCCGATTGTAACAAGAGCATTGATATGATCCACAAAGTCAAGGGCTTTCCTGGAAGTTTTAATGAATTCATCTGTACCCAGGACCAGGTTATCGGCAGGGGCCGCGATCATCAATGCATTGGGGTCCTTGTTTAAAAGCTTAAAAGCCACATATGCAATACAGGGGGCTGTGTTTTTCCGGGAAGGCTCTGCAAGAATATTTTCTTCAGGAATTCCGGGTACCTGTTTTTTTACAATGGGAACATATTCCTGTGCGGTTACAATAAAGATATTTTCCCGGGAAACCAGTTTGGTATAGCGATCAAAAGTTTGCTGGATAAGGGTTTTGCCGGTGCCAAGAATATCGAGGAATTGTTTTGGGAAATCAGTCCGGCTCATCGGCCAAAAACGGCTCCCGATCCCCCCCGCCATTATTGCTACGTAGTGATGTTTGTTCATACCCCTAAATCCCCTAAAGAGGACTTTGATTAACTATTATTGAAAATACTTTTATTTCCGTTACACTCCGCCGCGGCAGAGCAGGGGTTTAAATCAGCCCCTCTCTTATCAAATCATGTAAATGAATAATACCAAGATATTTTCCATTTTCTGTAACCGCTAATTGCGAGATCCCGTTTTTTCTCAGCTCGTCTAATGCATTCACAGCTAACTCGTCGGGGCCAATGGTTTTGGGATTACTGGTCATGATATCATCGGCTTTCACAGTTTCAATAGACACTGTTTTTTCCAGCATTCGTCTCAGATCCCCGTCTGTAATTATCCCCAGTAACATATCCTCGTTATCCACCACTGCCGTTATGCCCAATCTTTTTGCCGTCATTTCAACGATCACTTCTTTCAATGATTGGCCCGTCAGCACGCCGGGCTTTTCATTGCCGGCAAACAGATCTGCTACCCTCAGGTATAATTTTTTGCCTAGGGTGCCGCCAGGGTGGAACTTTGCGAAATCATCCGATTCAAACCCCTTCAACTCCATCAGGCAAACAGCTAAAGCATCACCCATCACCAATTGCGCGGTAGTGCTTGTGGTGGGGGCCAGGTTATTAGGACAGGCTTCCTGCTCCACAGTTGTATTTAAAACGATCCTGGCGTTTTTAGCAAGATAGGATTCCATATTACCCACCATGCCGATCAATATATTGCCGAAATTTTTTATCAGGGGAACCAACACTTTTATCTCGGGGCTTTCACCGCTTTTGCTGATAATAATGACCACATCATCCTGCTGCACAATGCCCAGGTCGCCATGAATGGCATCGGCGGCATGCATAAAAATGGAGGGCGTGCCCGTAGAATTGAAAGTGGCTACAATTTTTTGAGCGATCACAGCACTTTTACCGATACCACTGACAACAACACGGCCCTTCATATTGGCAATGGCATTTACCGCCGTTTCAAAATCCTCATTAATAAAAGAAGCTAACCCGGAAATAGAGCGGGCTTCCAGCTCAATGGTCTTGAGAGCAACCTGTTTAATTGAAATGGCCATGATTAATTACCTGTCTGCACCTTGCTATGAAGCTTAAGCTTAGGAGTATGGCAGATAAGAGCCGCAAATTTAGAGGATTTGAGTTTATGCAATCGGGATACCTGAATTTTAACGCTTTGGCTATAATAAACACCCTGTTCATTCGTAAATTTGCCATCCTTCGATCCCGGATACAATTGGCAAGGGACCGGGGGAAGAAGTTACAAATGACTGAGGCCCCGGTCATTCAGTCAGAAGAAACGCTTATTAATCCGTGACCGTGTAAAAAATATGCTTGCGCCAACGCCCCGATCGGGCAAAAATGATTATCTTAAATGAATCTGCATTTGAAGTAAGTGCGAAGCCCCGGAGGACTTCTTCGGAGAAACAACTGAGAAATGGGAATAACAACAGCAAAAACCACTGTGGTAAAGAAGACAGCGAAGATCAGGGGAACAAGCCAGCCAACTGCAAAAACTGGCCCTGTAAAGAAAAAAAACGGTAGCGATCGGTTCGATCTGCATAAAGTATTACAGGAATATTTCGGGTTTTCTACATTCAAGGGCACACAGGAAAAGGCGATTGAATCGCTGATGGCCGGCCATGATACCTTCGTGATCATGCCTACGGGCGGAGGCAAAAGCCTGTGCTACCAATTGCCGGCTATGTTAAGTGAAGGAGTGGCGATCATTGTTTCTCCTCTTATTGCGCTCATGAAAAACCAGGTTGACCTGGTTCGGGGCTATAGCAGCAATGATGAAGTAGCGCATTTTCTAAACTCTACCCTAAACAAAAAAGAAATAAAAGAAGTACATGATGATCTGCTTAGTGGCAAAACGAAAATGTTATATGTAGCCCCCGAAACACTCACCAAGCAGGAAAACCTTGAATTTTTTTCCGATCTCAATGTATCCTTTTTCGCGGTGGACGAAGCCCACTGTATCTCGGAATGGGGGCATGATTTTCGCCCCGAGTATCGACGGCTCCGGGAAATGATGATACAAATAAACCCGGACGTACCGGTCATTGCATTAACAGCTACGGCTACTCCCAAGGTACAAAGTGATATCGTTAAGAATCTTGACCTTCAGAAACCCAATATTTTCATCTCCTCTTTTAACCGCCCCAATCTTTACTACGAGATTTTGCCGAAAATAAATAAGGCGCAGACCGATGAGCATATTGTTCGATTTATTAAAGGGATGAAAAATAAAAGCGGCATTATTTATACGCTCAACAGGAAGACAACTGAAGAGCTGGCGAATATTTTAATGGCTAATGGTGTCAAAGCAGTTGCCTATCATGCCGGACTTGACAGCAAACTAAGAACGGAAAGACAGGACCTGTTTTTGGGAGAAGAGGTACAGGTGATCTGTGCGACTATTGCATTCGGGATGGGGATTGATAAACCGGATATCCGGTTTGTGATCCATTATAATATTCCAAAGAGCATAGAAAATTATTACCAGGAAACGGGCCGTGGTGGCCGGGATGGCCTGGAGGGAAAGTGTATTCTTTATTATTCGCATAAAGACGTAAGCAAGCTGGAACACCTGATGCGCGACAAGCCCTTAAGCGAACGGGAAGTGGGCGCCCAGTTGATCAATGAAACCGTTGCATTTGCTGAAACCGGTGTCTGTCGCCGTAAATTACTGATGAGTTATTTTGGTGAAGAATATGAAAAAGACAACTGTGGCCACTGCGATAACTGTAAACATCCAAAAGAAAGAATTGAGGCGAAAGAAGAAGCCGCTATTGCATTGAAAGCCATTAAAGCGCTGGACGAAAGATTTGCTACCGATTACGTGGTGCAGATCATTACCGGGAGGATGACACCGCAAAACCAAATGTTTCGCCATGATACCCTCGACGTATTTGCCAGTGGCAATGACCACGATGCTCATTTCTGGAACTCCTTAGTACGGCAATTAATATTGGAAGGAATGCTCACAAAAGATATCGAGGAATATGGGGTATTGAAATTTACCAAAAAAGGCGAGGCCTTCCTGAAAAAGCCAAGAACATTCAAAGTCATCCTGAATAACCTTTATGATAATGCCAATGCGGATGATGAAGAAGGAACAGACGCAAATGGGGGCGCGGCCCTGGACGAGACATTAGTTGCCATGCTGATGGAATTAAGGCAAAAGGAGGCAAAGAAGAAGAACCTTCCGCCTTTTGTTATTTTCCTGGAAAATTCACTGCAGGACATGGCCACTTTTTATCCCATTACCATGGAAGGACTGGAAAAATGCCAGGGGGTAAGTAAGGGAAAGGCGATCAAATATGGCCGGCCGTTTGTAGACCTTATTGCCCGTTATGTGGAAGAAAATAATATTGAGCGCCCCGATGATTTTGTGATGAAGAGCGTGGTGAACAAAAGCGGCAACAAGGTTTATATCATTCAGAATACCGATAAAAAGATCTCGCTGGAAACGATCGCCAAGAACAAGGGCTGGCGTATGGATGAAATGCTGGAAGAAATGGAAACGATCGCCGCCAGCGGCACCAAACTCAACCTAACCTATGCCATTGATGAAATGCTGGACGAAGACGATCAAGATGAGATCATCGAATATTTCAAGGGTTGCCAGACCTCATCACTCCAGGTAGCCCAGGAAGAACTGGCAGAATATAATTTTAACTGGGAGCAGCTCAAGATCATGCGGATCAAGTTCCTGAGTGAGTATGGGATGTAGAGAGAAGCTGTGAGTTATTAGCTATGAGCTGCGAGTCGATTACTCAAGAAGTAAGGAAAGTCAATACAGTTCTGAAGGCGGCTACTCAAAAGTTTCCCATTTTAGTCTCAAAACCCTATTTTTGCCCCCCATTTAAGTGTTTTCGAACGGACTTCGTCATTCTGAATTCCCTGCCCGTTCGGTCAGTCGGGCTTGTTCGTCTGTTCGACACTTGCCTCCCGGCAGGCGGGTTCCACCGGTGCGGTAGCTCAGTCGGTAGAGCAAAGGACTGAAAATCCTTGTGTCGGCGGTTCGATCCCGCCCCACACCACGAAGAAAACAAAGCAGTTATAACGAAAATGTTGTATCTGCTTTTTTCTTTGTTACAACATAGGTCCAACAAAAATGAACTGCCAGTGCGGGATGGGAATAGTTAATAGAAATTCTTACGAAGCCGCTTAATGGATCCTGTTCTCTGTTTATTTATCCTTGTCTTTTACAGGCAGCACATTGTTATTTTTAAGGGATTGTTTAATATCTCCCCCAATCCTCAAATTATCCGGCATTCCAAATTCTTTAGGGTGCAGGTATTTTCCTTTATCAGAGCCGACTTTTTCCACTTCCGGCACTACCCGATGCGCATTTGCCCATGCATCCTGCCTTATGCCGGTTACCTGCCAGCTTACTTCTACATTCGGTTGACTTGTTTTTATTTCAAATACATTATTGGTTACCTTTTTTGATATAATTGCCTGCGCAAAAGTGCCGATTACAGTTAACTGGTAACGGAAATCTTTATTCAGCGCTCCAAAATAATCAGGAAGTGTTACCGTAGCTGTACCGCTGGCATCGGTAATAATATTTCCATTATATATGTTCATCATATCGGGGCTTTCTACAAAACTATGGTACAGATATTTATTGGCAGGGTCAAGCGGATGATCAATTTCAAAAGTGCCGCTGGCTTTGCTTAATGCGCCAGTAACACGCATGGCACCATCGGCATAGACGGCATAGTTAGTGGTTCCGCCGATCGCATAGCCGTAAACGCCATAGCAGTTTGTCGGGGCGCCATTAAAATTAGATGCATAGCCATCAACCCCTACTGAATAAGTTCCACTTCCGTAAGAATCACCTTCTATTCCTTCTACCTGTGTGCCGGCAAGGGTTACACTTGTTTCGCCAATCCCCTGTACACCAATTGAGCAACCTGCGCCTTCTATACCAATTCCGTTCACATCTGAAACTGACCTTATCGTAGTACTTAATATCCCCACCCTCCCCACATCAGTTAATCCGGTATATTCAATACGTTCGGTGCCATAAATTGTTGGTGTAGTAGCTTGATTAATATAAAGTGCAATTGAATCCGCAGTAGATTTGATGGCGAACAGGCCGTGGGTAGTAGTACCGTTGTTGATAATAAATTTTCCATTTTGATTAATAACTGCTCTTAGTGCATTATTGGTATAAAAATTCATATTATTTGCAGAGTTAACTTCCAAATTTAAAGACCCTCCTACTGAGTTCAAATATAATGACCCTGCAGAGTTTACTAATAAAGACCCTGTTGCACTGGAATTTAACGCACTTAGTCCTGCAACGCTAAGACCACCCAATGTACCTACAGCAGATGCATTGTATTTGGTTAATTCTAAAATATCAGTTGCACTTGCACTTCCTTTTAACTGTACGCCTGCCGAGCCAGTGGTGCCTACGGCTTCAATCCGGGCTTTTACATCAGCTACGCTTGCGCCTAAAATATGCAATGCAGTTGCCGGGGTAACAGTTCCAATACCCACGTTACCCAAATTATCTACGGTTAATTTGGGTGTACCCTGTATGGTCAGATGCATTTTCCCGGTCGCGTTTCCTGAATAAGTTCCAATATCAACATCTTCCGGGTTGCCGGCATAGGAGCCCCAGTAGCCCCGGTAAACGCCATTTTCCGCGATTGTGAAATACGTGTTATTGGAGCCACCATCAAAGATCACCGGATTGATGGATGAGGATTTAACATGCAGTGTGGTGGCGGGTGTGGTTGTTCCGATACCCACATTTCCCGTTGGATCGATGGTCATACGAACTGCGTTACCAGTTGCCATTTGCATGGAGTTGGCCGTAATTACATCCAGCAGCATCGGACCGGCATTGGCTCCAGAATACAAGAGGCTCAGGTTAGCCAGGTTGACACCTGCAACGGAACCACCGACGGCAGCATTATACTTGGTCATTTGAAAAACATCAGCCAGGCCACCGGTTCCTTTTGCCTGGAAGGAGGCCGAACCGATTGTACCAGCGGATTCATTTTTAATCACCACATCCGCGTCGATTGCACCTACCACATGCAGTTTTTCCGTTGGAGTAGTTGTTCCAATGCCTACATATTGAGCATTTGCATTATAGATTGTAATCAATACAATAATAAAGGGAGCAAGAATAACCTTATAATTCTTCATATAAACTTTAATTAATTTTGGAAAGTACATTCTTGTATCCAAAAAAGGGGTTGACAATTAATAACAGGTATACTTCATTTAGTAACCGGTATCCTTACCTGCTAAGAAGTGCCGGTTAAATGATTCAGCTCAACCTCGGCTGGTTTTTTAATGGGGAAGTTATTTAAGCGCTTATGGTTGGAATGATGCTGCTCTTTTGCCCCCCAGTCATCTTCTAAAAGATGTTTACCGGGATGTATGAAAGAAGACCTACTATCTTTTTTAATCCGGTGTGCCATAGGGTTGGTTCCACCCTTGTTCTTTTTCTTGCGGAGTACGAGTTTCACAGATGCCATGTAGGAATAAATTTGTACAGCACGGGTACAACATTTAGCGTTTTTGTATGACTTTGTATGAAACTATATTTTTCAGCAAGGGGTGATAATCAGCATGTTCAAACAACGGTGGTAAGAAAGCTATAAAATTGATGTTGATCGGAACTTTGGCCAAATTAGGATACAGAAATTTCAGTTGTACAAAAATTGATATAATTTATGAAGGCTCAAAAGGATAGAAATAATTAATTTCAAGAATAAATACATTTCTGTAATCCCAACAAAAATGTTGGGGTTTTTTGTTGCCGTTGCTGAAAATTCGTGACCGCCCGATAACAATTGACGCCCACACCCAAAAAACTTCAGGTAACGGGGTTTTTTGTTTTACCTTTTCCCCAGGGCAACTACCTGGCTTTATGAGCAAAAAAACCCTGCTTTTTCTAATTATTTTGACTATCAAAGGGGGCCTTTGCTTTTCCCAAAAAGCAGCGTTATATAAGGACCCATCACAGCCCGTAGAGAAAAGGGTTCATGACCTACTCAGCAGGATGACCCCGGAAGAAAAATTCTGGCAGCTTTTTATGATTCCAGGTGATTTGGATAATGCTGATTCCGTTCAATATAAGAATGGGATTTTCGGATTCCAGGTAACCGCGACAGGAGCTGGCGGGCAAAAGATAAATGATGAATCGGACGATAATGCAATGGCGCTGGCCAGGAAAATAAATGCCATTCAAAAATACTTTGTTGAAAAAACCAGGTTGGGTATTCCCATTATTCCTTTTGACGAAGCCCTGCATGGCCTGGTTAAGAAAGGGGCTACCGTTTTTCCACAAGCTATTGCGTTGTCGGCCACCTGGGATACAGCCCTGATGAATCGTGTGGCGAATAGTATTGCTGACGAAGCAAAGATCAGGGGCATCCGGCAGGTGCTTTCCCCGGTAGTAAACATCGCTTCTGATGTTCGCTGGGGAAGAACAGAAGAGACGTATGGCGAAGACCCTTTTCTTGCCGCCGCAATGAGTGTTGCGTTTGTCAGCGCTTTTGAAAAGAAAGGGGTCATTACCACACCAAAACATTTTATTGCCAATGTGGGAGATGGAGGAAGGGATAGCTACCCCGTACATGTTAATGAAAGACTACTGGAAGAAATATATTTCGTTTCGTTCAAAGCATGTTTTGAAAAAGGGGGCTCACGTTCGTTAATGACAGCCTATAATTCACTGGACGGAGTTGCCTGCTCCGCTAATAATTGGTTGTTACAGGAGAAATTAAAGAAACAATGGGGATTTAAGGGCTTTGTTATTTCTGATGCCAATGCCATTGGTGGCGAAGTGGTATTGCATCACACCGCAAAAGATTATGCAGAAAGCGGGCAACATGCCATTAACAACGGGCTGGACGTAATTTTTCAAACGGAATACAAACATTACAAATTATTCATTGCCCCCTTTTTAGATGGCCGCATCGATAAATACCGGTTAAACGATGCAGTGGCAAGGGTATTGAAGGCAAAATTTGAACTGGGCCTTTTTGAAAACCCATTTGTGCAGGAAGAGAATAAGGAAACAGGAACAAATCTAAATAAAACGGTTGCCAAACTGGCGGCGCTTGAATCCATCGTGCTTTTGAAGAATGAGAATAATGTTTTACCCCTTTCCAAAAACACTACCTCCATTGCTGTTATCGGTGTAGATGCAACAGAAGCCAGACTGGGTGGTTATAGCGGTCCGGGAAATAATAAAGTAAGCATTCTTGAAGGCATACAGCTAAAAGCGGGGAACACTAAAGTGAGTTTCGCCCCCGGTTGTGGCAGAATAAGTGAAGAATACGCGATTGTTCCATCAAAATATTTAAGCAGTAATGGAATGGAGGGGATGCAAGGAGAATATTTCAACAACATAGCCATGGAAGGTGTGGCGGCGCAGACAAGAACAGATAAGAGTATTGATTTTCACTGGACGCTTTATGCCCCCGACCCGGCCATTAATGTTGACTTTTATTCAGTGAGATGGACCGGTAAATTAGTTTCTCCAAAATCAGGGATATACAAAATCGGGCTTGAGGGCAACGATGGGTACCGTCTTTATATTAATAACAAAATGGTAATTGATAATTGGAAAAAGCAAACGTATTCAATACAACTTGCCAGCTTTAATTTTGAAAAAGGGAAGAGCTACGATATTCGTGTTGAATTTTTCGAACCCGTTGGTAACGCCACCATAAGATTTATCTGGAATGTAGAAACGGCCGATGACTGGAAAAAGAAAATACTGGAAGCCGTAAGCATTACAAAAAACTCAACCCTTGCCATAGTGGCCGTAGGAATAAACGAGGGAGAGTTCCGAGACAGGGCAATGCTTTCATTACCAGGCTACCAGGAAGAAATGATCAATGCTTTAGCCGCAACCGGGAAACCCATAGTTATACTATTGGTTGGCGGTAGCGCTATGACCATGAATAACTGGGTTGATAAAGTTCCGGCGATTGTTGATGTATGGTATCCCGGTGAGGAAGGGGGGCATGCCATTGCTGATGTGTTGTTTGGTGATTATGATCCCGCAGGTCGTTTGCCGATTACATTTCCGTTACATGAAGCACAGCTGCCCTTGGTTTATAACCATAAACCAACGGGTCGGGGTGATGATTATAATAATTTATCAGGACTACCGCTTTTTCCCTTTGGTTATGGTTTAAGCTATACAACATTCAAATACAGTGATATAAAGTTTGATAAGAACAATATCGGAAAGACCGATTCAGCAATTGTATCCTTTACCATTAAGAATACCGGAACTAGAAATGGCGATGAAGTGGTTCAATTGTATATCCGGGATTTGCAATCATCCGTAGCAAGACCTGTACTAGAATTAAAAGGCTTTCAGCGGATTCATTTAAAAGCCGGAGAATCAAAAGAGTGTTCATTTTCAATAACACCCGCACTTTTATCCATGTTGAATAGTAAAATGGAAGAAGTGGTGGAACCCGGGGATTTCAGGATTATGATAGGAGCCTCTTCCCGGGATATACGTTTGAAAGAAACGCTAACTGTAAAAGAATAGGCCTTCCATTTCTTTTTGTAATTCAGCCGGTATAACCTTGGCACGATATCCCGCGTTATTCTTCTTTTCTCCTGACAATCAAATACCAATCATTCTCCAATGGCAAATAGCCATATTCATAACAAAAGAAATAGGATTTGCCCGTCTTGGTGGTATATATATGTGTAATGTATTTAAACTGAAACCCCAGCCGGATCAATTTCTCTTTGCTGGCTTTGGCCGTTTCTTCTGTTTCGGGTAAAAGACTTTCCAGGATCCGCCTGTTCTTTCCCAATGCATTGTTGATATTTCGAACAAGACCATTGCTACTGCTTTTTAGCTGGTTATTATAACTATTACGACAAAAGTCATCGCAGAATTTTTTATCTACGCGGCCTTTCAGAGGTTTCCCGCAGGCAAGGCAATTTTTGCTAACCGGTTGTTGTATCATAAGCCGGGTATTGGTTTCAGAATAGAATTGACCAAATTTCGGCGAAACCAAGTCGTTTACAAACGTTTTTATACGGATATAAAGGGGAAAAAACCGGCTATCGCTTTCCGGCCACCCCATCTTTGTCTCGTCAGCCGATGGCGCCGTTGGCTGAACGGAATAACAAATTTTTTAAATCATTACCCGCCTTCGCCGAGGCTACGGCGGGCAAGTAAAACTTAAAACTATGTACGCATTAAAAAACAAAGTACAACTGATCGGCAACCTGGGTGGCAAACCCGAAGTAAAAAACACAGAAAGCGGAAAAAAGCTCGCCACCTTCAGTCTGGCCACGAGCGAAAGCTATCGCAATGCCAATGGGGAAAAAGTGACAGAGACCCAATGGCACCGGGTAATTGCCTGGGGAAAACTGGCCGAAATTGCCGAGAAATACCTTGACAAAGGAAAAGAAGTCGCTATCGAAGGCAAGCTGATCAACCGCAGCTATACCGATAAGGAGGGCCACAAAAAGTATATCACCGAGGTACAGGCCCACGAATTATTGATGCTGGGGGCGAAAGCCACCGCATAAGGATTTTAGCCACGAAATCACACGAATTAACACGAAAAACGATCCTTGAGATTGTAATGTTATTAACGTGTGAGTTCGTGGCTTTTTATTTTAATCATATTTTTATGACACAATTGCTATATAAAGAAGAGGTATATGCTATTGTTGGTTTTTGTATGGAAGTAAAGAGAATTTTGGGTTATGGGTTCTCAGAAGTAATTTATAAAGACGCTATAGAAGAGGAGTTTCTTGAAAATGGGCTGGCTTTCATACGTGAAGATGAGCTTTCGGTCAATTACAAGGGGAAAATACTGAAGCATAAGTTTAAAGCAGATTTTACTCTCATTAATAATATTATTTTGGAAGTAAAGTCCGGGGAAGATGGCATTATTGATAAGTCTATTTCACAAACATTAAACTATCTCAGAGCTTCTGGCTGTAAGATTGGATTAATTGTAAATTTTGGAAAGACCCGGTTAGAATATAAAAGACTAATAGTATAAACGATTTTTTTCGTGCTTTTTCGTGTCCTTTCGTGGCTAAAAAAAAATAACAGTGGCAACATTCACCCCAGATACGAACAATGAGATGTTTCAATTGGCTATTCAGCTAGTCAATCAAAGCAACCGAAATATATTCCTTACCGGCAAGGCCGGTACAGGCAAAACCACCTTTCTGAAATATATCCGCGAGAACTGCCCCAAGCAGATCGCTGTGGTGGCTCCAACAGGAGTAGCCGCTATCAATGCTGGTGGTGTTACCATCCACTCCCTTTTTCAGTTACCCATATCTCCATTTATCCCTGAAACAAAAGGCTTTCGCCAGGACAACGATACAACGGATCGTCATAGCCTTCTGAGCCGGTTACGGATGAACAATGAGAAAAAAAAGGTATTACAGGAACTGGAATTGCTGATCATTGACGAGATAAGCATGGTTCGTTGCGATACCATGGATGCGGTGGATACCGTGCTGAGGCATATAAGAAACAGGCACCTGGAGCTCTTTGGGGGCGTGCAGGTATTATTTATTGGCGATATGTTTCAGTTGCCGCCGGTGATCAAAGAACAGGAATGGAGCTTCTTATCAGAATATTACAATAGTCCTTATTTTTTCGATAGCCAGGTAATTCAGCAGGAGCGGCCCCTCTATATCGAATTTAATAAGATCTACCGCCAAAGCGAAGAGCGATTTATCCGCCTGCTGAACCAGGTTCGCAATAATGGGCTGGACGAAGACGGAATGCAGATCCTGGAAAGCAGGTTTCAGCCTGCCTTTCGTCGCAAACCGGAGGATGGATATATTATATTGACCACGCACAACGAAACTGCCAGGCTGATCAACTTTGAAAAATTGCAAGCCCTTGACGAGAAGCTCTTTTCTTTTAAAGCGGATGTGGAAGATGAATTTCCCACTACCGCCTTCCCGGCAGACGAATTATTGCAACTGAAGATCAGGGCACAGGTCATGTTCATAAAAAACGACATCGATAAAAGTAAACGGTATTTTAACGGCAAGATTGGCACCGTTACAAAACTGGAAGAAGACAGGGTATTTGTTCAATGCCAGGATGGTAGCGGAGAAATAGAAGTGAAAAAAGATAAATGGGAAAACATACGCTATAGCCTTGATAAGACAACCCGCAAGCTGGAAGAGAAAACATTAGGGTCATTTTCACAGTACCCGTTGAGGCTGGCCTGGGCGATCACCATTCATAAAAGCCAGGGCCTGACGTTTGAAAAAGCCATTATTGATGCGGGAAAATCATTTGCAGCCGGACAGGTATATGTGGCGTTGAGCCGCTGCACCAACCTGGAAGGCATGATCCTGCAAAGCAGGATCAATACATCAAGCATGCAAACCGATCCGCGGATCGTTCAGTTCTCAAAAAACAGCTCTTCGCCTGAAAGGCTAAAGGAAGAATTGGTTGAATCCGGGAAAAACTATCAGCAAAAAACACTGTTATCACTATTTGATTTCGGCAAAGTGATAGTTGCTTGTAAAGAATTGAGTGATTTTATTAACGAACATGAAGTTTCTTTCAATCCTGTAACATTGTCATGGCTGCAAAATATTAGGGAGCAGCTTTCCCGGCAGCAGGAAACAGCCGGGAAATTCCAAAGCCAGTTGCATCAGTTGTTTTTGGCAAATGATCTGGAACGTCTTCGCGAAAGGATCAAAGCTGCCGCCACACATTTTTCCAAAGAGATCAGTGGGATAATGCAATCTATTCAACAATCCCCAGCGGTGACCGATAGCCGGATTCATGCTAAAGAATATAATGATCAGGTGAAAGAAATGCTGGTCCAGCTTGCTTTCATAAAACATTTGCTGGAAGGCTGTGAGGGTGGGCTTGATATGGAAACCTATTTCCGGAGAAAAAGAAGTTTTATAGCCCCGGCTCTTTCCGTCAACGCGTATGCGGGAGCGGCTGCAAAACAAATAACTGAAGTCCCCCACCCTTATCTTCATCAACTGTTAAGAAAACAAAGGGATGCCATTTGTGAAAGGAGAGATATTCCTCTTTACCTGGTTGCAGGTTCACAAACATTAAACGAAATGGCCACCTATCTTCCGCAGACGCTAGAAGAATTGTCATTGATCAGTGGATTCGGGCCCGTACGTATCAAAAGTTATGGCCAACAGTTCCTGGATATCATTTTAACGTATAGTATTGAAAAAGGACTCTCCTCACTGATTTTCGATAAAATACCCAAGAGGGTGAGAAAACCTGTCCGAACCGGCACGAACGGAGAGAAAAAAGAAACCAGCCCTCCCGCATTAGGTGAAAGGATCGGGCAGGTTAAAACTGACACAAAAGAGGCGAGCTATAACCTTTATAAACAAGGAAAGCCAGTGGCCGAGATTGCCAAAGAGAGAAACCTTTCTATTCAGACAATTGAGGGTCACCTGGCATTTTATGTGAGACATGGCGATATTGATATCCATGAACTTGTTACCAGGGAAAAATTATTACTCATTGAACCTGCTATTAAGGACTTCAATGGAGGGGCTATTACACCGGTCAAAGAAAAACTAGAGAGTGATATCAGCTATGGAGAAATAAGGTTGGTGATCGCCTGGGCTGAATTTCAAAAAGCACAATCTACTGGGACTGTGTCAGGTTAATAATTTTATAGAGGGTTTAACCACAGATTACACAGATTAAGGCACAGGGAACACAGTGTAATCTGTGAAAATTTAATCTGTGAATTCTTTGGTTAATAATCAACTTAGGATACGACCAACCTGCCGGTTAACGGATAACTGTTATGATCCCCTTTCTTTTTTCCACAGGTTGTCCCTGAAGGGAAAATGTTGCATACCATACAAAGACATCCCCATCAGTAGTCAGGCCCCTTACTTTGCCGTTCCATTTCTCAAAAGGATTGGTGGAATAGAATACCCGTTCGCCCCAGCGATTGTAAATACTAAACTTGTAATTGGTCAGCAACGTTAAACTTCCCAACGGCCCAAAGAGATCATTCAGTCCATCGTTATTGGGAGTAAAAGCCGATGGAAAATAAACGCCTATGCAGGACAGATCAAGAGGAATGGTCACATTGGCACTGGTCGGACATACAACCGGAGCCATCACCGTTACCGAATAAGTAGCTGAAGACAGATTAGTTGCCGGATTATTTGTTTGTACGGGGCTCGTGTTCCAGGAATAGCTAAACGGGCCACCGCTGCCGCTTACTGTTACTATGGCTGATCCGCCATCATTGGTAAGGCAATTGGCAGGCGCAAGAATAGAAGTAGTTAGACCAAGAACAGTAACGGATTTTGTTATTGTTGATGCCGCATTACCTGGTCCGTTTACCATTAAAGTAACTGTATAAGTTCCCGGCGCGGAAAAAGTATGTACCGGGTTGGATGTTGACGCCGTATTATTAACACCTGATCCCGGGTCGCCAAAATCCCAGCTAAATGTATTGGGACAAAAAGCAGAAGTATTGGTAAAATTCACAATATTATTACTGCCGCAGGCATAAACGAATGCTGCATTGTTGGGAGGTGCTTCTTTTATCAATAGATCATCTATGGCAAACCCGTCATAATTATTACAGATGGTACCGGCCCCGAATATGAAACGAAAGATCACAGATGGTTTGCCCGACAGGTAAGGCATTACATGTTTTGCTGTTTTCCACCCATTACTTCCGCTCCCACCCCGGCAACTGCCCATGGAAGCCTGAATATTTCCTGACCAGCCATTTTTTGTTGATGATAAAGGGGATAAATAAGTTATGGAACCATGGTTGAACCAATTGCTGTCTAAACAATCGACTGGATCATTAGCAGCCCCCACCGCATTCCAGGTACTACCATTATCAATTGAATACTGTAAACTGCCTCCATCAAACTGTTGTTCTGTTTCCCAAAACACCTTGAATTCGATATAGGGGTATTGAAGAGTAGTAAAATCAAAGCAGGGACTTTGTAACCAGGAAGCCTCAGCATTTGTATATGAACTAGCGGTGAGGCCGCCAATGATCCAACATTTTGTTCCCCCACCTGCACCGGTTATTACCGGTTTGGATGGTGCACCCCAGGCCCAGTCAGCACCCACACCACCGGAAAACCAACTACCGTTCGTAACCTCGAATCCTTCCTGGTACGAAAAGACTGCAATAGGAGAACCGCATTGGGCGCTGCTTTCAGCAACTCCCGTTAAGAATAATAACCATAATGAAATAGCAAGCCTTATCATTGTTCCATCAGCGTTAGGGCAGGGACCGGTAAATAAAAGTAGCGCGGCAAATGTACGGCAATAGAATAGTTATAATAAATATGAAGCGATGTTATGATGTACTATTTTATTACTTATAGTTAATAGCAGCTATATTTTAGTTATAATGGTTTTTAACAATTGTCATTAATTATTCACATTTCATGTTTATAGATTTGTTAGTTAAAAGTTTATATCTATCTTTTCATTCGAATTCTTACTAACTCATTTTATGGACACACTTACGACCCCTGCTTATCGCATTATAAGCAATCATTTGATTGCTGAAATGCGCCAAAAAATTTCCAACAAGCAAAATGCATTATTTGCACTTCAGTCATTTCAGCCCGGTGAAGTGATTGCTGGATTCTCTGCCGGAACCATAGCTGCGGAACCTACGTACCTCACCGTACAGGTTGATATTGGTAAACATATTACCTTGCAGCCGGAGTTCTTGCAGTATATCAATCACAGCTGTGCACCCAATGTATTCTTTAATACCACCACGATGCAGTTGGTGGCATTAAAAGAAATTCAACAGGAGGAAGAGATGACCTTCTTCTACCCATCTACCGAATGGAGAATGACGCAACCATTCAGATGTTATTGTGGAAGCCCTGCCTGTTTGGGTGAAATAAAAGGCGCCGCATTTTTACCTAAAAATGTATGGAAGCAATACCGCCTGACCGATTTTATTCAACAACAACTGGCTAAGCGGTCGGCCAGGAAGAAAGTAGCCTGATTGCATGAAGATGACTGAAGCCACTCGTTTGTTAAAACCGTATGCCATTTGGGTCTTGGCTCCATACCTGGAATCCGAGGACCCCAATATTCAGCACTACTACGATTTTACCCAAAGTTTTGACGAATACACAAAGGTATTTGAGGAATTAAAAACGGACTGGAAATGGCAGCCCGTTACAATGAATGATTATAAACAGGTCATTCGACGCATTGCCGGCAGCTCTAACGGCAAAACCCCCCTGGTATTAAATCTTTGCGATGGGGATGAGATAAACGGCACTCCCGGCGTATCCGTTATTCATGAATTGGAGAAATATGGGCTTATATACACAGGCTCAGATTCCCATTTTTATAATATCACCACGTCGAAGATACCCATGAAAAAGGCGTTTGATAAAGCCGGCGTATCCACCGGGAACTGGCGGGTGATTACGGATAAGAGAGGATCCGTCAAAGGGATCAGTAAAAGAGTCGGCACACCGATGATCATAAAACCGGCCGTTTCAGGCGGTAGTATGGGTGTAACGGTCAAAAACGTGGTACAAACTGAAGAAGAATTAATACAAAGGGTTGGGGAAATACAAACAGGTTACCACGGATGGAATCTCCTGGCAGATGGATTATTTGTGGAACAGTTTATTACCGGCCCCGAATTCACCACCTTTATTACAGGGTCAGCCAATGATCCGGGTAATTGTATAGTATATGAGCCTGTAGAAAGAGTGTTTCACCCTTCTCTCCCGGAGATGGAAAAATTCCTGTCGTTTGACAGGCTATGGGAAATTTATGACGATGAGACGCCGATGCCACAAAATGAGAATTTTTATGAATACCATCCGGTTAAATCAGAACTGATCAAGGCATTAAAAGAACTTAGCTTTCAAGCTTATGAATCTTGCGGGGGTAAGGGCTATGCAAGGCTGGATATAAGAATGGATACAGCTACCGGAAATTTGTATATGCTGGAAGTAAATGCCCAGTGTGGTTTAAGCGAAGATGAGAATTATACTTCTATTGGCGCCATTTTAAGAGTCTCGGGAAAATCATTTACTGAGAGCATTGTTGAAATATTAAGGGATGCCTTGCGAAGAAGTATAGCTAAACCAGATGTTATTAAAAAACTCCGTACATCAGGAACAAAGAAAACCGTTTCGGTTAAATAATTATACCTGCACTTTATATACTCCTTGTTATTACCTTAGCTGTGCATGAAAGTTTGCGTACTCCAACCCGATTACTCTACTACCGGAGTTGATTATAAGAATTACGATCCTCCCAGGGACCTGGCTGTACTTATACCCGAAGCCGAAGTTCACACAGTATTTCTTAATAAACTGACGACCTATAAACAACTTAAAGAACTTAGCAAGAAGGGGTATGACATCTTTGTAAACCTTTGCGAAGGATACCTGGAATGGGAAGTGCCCTCCATTGATGTGATGTATACCCTGGAAATATTGAATCTTCCCTTTACCGGCCCGACAACAAAATTGTACGACCCGCCCAAGGAATTAATGAAATACCTGGCCTATTGTGAAGGAATAAGAACGCCGGGATATACTCTTATTAATGAGTTGAAAGATATTAACGACGCAATAAAATATTTGCAATTTCCTTTTTTTGTAAAACCCGCAAAAGCCGGGGACAGCCTGGGGATCGATGAACATTCATTAGTACACAATAAAGAAGAACTGGAGGAAAAGGCAAAAGCCATTATTGAAGAATATGGCCCTTTATTAGTTGAAGAATATATTGCAGGAAGAGAGTTTACCGTATTGGTGGCGGCAAATGATGACGGGCAAACCTGTACCGTGTTTCGCCCTGTTGAATACTTGTTTCCCGAAGGCAGGGAGTATAAGACCTATGCTTTAAAAACTTCTGAACTGCACCCCGATTGCAATATCCCCTGTAATGACCCGGTCCTGGATAAACAATTGCGTGCAGCCAGCAAAAGGATCTTTGAAGGATTTAATGGGGTGGGTTATGCGAGACTGGATTTTCGTGTTAATAGGAATAACGAGATATACTTCCTTGAGATAAACTTTACCTGCTCCGTTTTTTATAAGGATGGTTATGAAGGATCTGCTGATTTTGTATTGAAATATGATGGTATCGGGCAAGCTGGTTTTTTACGACATATAATAAAAGAGGGTATTGCCCGTCACCAACGGCGCAAAAAACCATATGCCATGAAAGGGAATGCTATCGCTGGCTTTGGTATTTATGCTACCCGTAATATCCGGAAGGGAGAAATGATCTTTAAAGGAGAGGGAAAAGCACAACGGATCATCACCAAAAGGTTTGTTGAAAAGAACTGGAACGAAGAAGAAAAACTTCATTTTCGGAGGTATGCCTACCCGGTAAGCGAGCAATTGTTTATTCTTTGGGATGAGGATCCTTCTGAGTGGGCGCCACAAAATCATAGCTGTAGCCCTAATACGGCATTTGACGGGTTAAATGTTATTGCTATAAAAAACATTAACAAGGGAGAAGAACTTACTCTGGATTATGCTGAATTCCTGGATGAGAATATGGAACCGTTTCAATGCCAGTGTCAGTCTGCACAATGTAGGGGATTAATAAAGGGGGTGAAAAACAATTCGCTTACTGAGAGAGAACAGGAAATGATGTCCCCGAAAATAGAAGCCTGAGGTTTAGATCATCTCCCCATATACACCATCAATATCTGAACATCGCTTGGGTTAATTCCTGAAATACGACTTGCCTGTCCCAGGGTCCTGGGTCTGATCCGGGTCAGTTTCTCCCTTGCTTCATTACCCAACGAAGCGATCTTTTTGTAGTCAAAAGTTTCAGGTATTTCTAATTCTTCCAATTGAGACATTCTCTGCACCAGTTTATTTTCTTTTTCAATATACACTTCGTACTTCACCTGGATAGAAGCCTGTTCGATGGCATCTGCAGAAAAACCATTTAATGCGGTGGCCAGTTTTGGTAATTCAGTGATGAGTTCAGGCAATTCAACATCAGGGCGAAGAAGGACCTTCTGCGCTTTTTGTTTTTCGGTTATCGTGGACGAACCTATCTTTTCAAAATATGCATTTATTTCTCCGGGCTCAATAGCAAAATCTTTTAAAGCGGATTTTATTTTATCAACCGCTTCTCTTTTAGCGATCACCTTATCCATTCTTTCCTGCGAGGCAAGCCCGAGCCGGTAGCTTAATTCGGTCAAACGCAGATCAGCATTATCCTGTCTCAATAAGGTCCTGAATTCCGCCCTCGATGTAAACATCCGGTAGGGCTCTTCTGTTCCTTTGCTGATCAGATCGTCTATCAATACTCCAATATATGCTTCGCTTCTTTTTAATACGACCGGGCCCTGCTCCCTGGTTTTTTGATGCGCGTTTATTCCGGCTATCAGTCCCTGACAGGCCGCTTCTTCATAACCTGTAGTACCATTGATCTGTCCTGCAAAAAAAAGATTATTTATAAGCTTTGTTTCAAGCGAATACTTCAATTGGGTTGGAGGGAAAAAATCATACTCAATGGCATAACCCGGTCTGAACATCTTTACATTCTCAAAACCCACTATCATACGAAGAGCTTCGTATTGAACTTCCTCTGGTAATGAAGTGGAGAACCCATTTACATATATTTCAATCGTATTCCAGCCCTCCGGTTCTATAAACAATTGATGCCTATCCCTTTCGGCAAAGCGATTGATCTTATCTTCAATACTCGGGCAGTATCTTGGCCCTACCCCATCAATTCTGCCGGCAAACATGGGACTTCTGTCAAATCCGGTCTTTAAAACATCATGAACCGATTGGTTGGTATAAGTTATCCAGCAGCTTTTTTGACTTTTGGGTTTTTCTGTATTGAGATAAGAAAAGCCAACAATTTCTGAATCCCCAGACTGTTCTTCCATTTTGCTATAATCGAGGCTTCTTCCATCGATACGAGGTGGCGTTCCCGTTTTTAGCCGGTCACTTTCAAAACCAAGCGAAACCAGTTGTTCAGTGATCCCTGTGGCGGCTTTTTCTGCCAGTCTTCCACCCCCAAAACTCTTCTCCCCTATATGAACAATCCCGTTTAAAAAAGTACCATTTGTAAGAATTACGGATTTTGCCCTGATATTATGTCCAAGCCCGGTAACTACGCCAGTAACCCGTCCTTCTTTGACCAACAGGCTCTTGACCATATCCTGGTAAAAATCAAGGTTGGGAGTTTGCTCCAATAACTCACGCCATTTTTGGGAAAAAAGCATTCTATCGTTCTGCGCCCTGGGGCTCCACATAGCCGGTCCTTTTGAACGATTCAACATCCTGAATTGGATCATCGAAAGATCTGTTACAATACCGGAATATCCACCCATTGCATCTATCTCTCTCACGATCTGGCCTTTAGCAATACCTCCCATGGCCGGGTTACAACTCATTTGGGCAATGGTCTGCATATTCATTGTTACCAATAGCACCCTGGAACCCAGATTGGCCGCCGCTGCCGCAGCCTCACAGCCGGCATGACCGGCCCCAACTACTAAAATATCGTATTCTGGAAACATAAGTCTGCAAAGGTATCGAGAGAATGTCGAACAGATGAACAAAGAGTGAAGAATGTCAAAGGGATACATTCATTATGATTTACACACTTACTCTGTTCTGAAATATTTGCCTGCCCCGCCCTTGCGGGGTTCATCTGTCCCTGCCCGTCCGGTAAGGCAGGGCATTTAATTAGCCTGCCCGATTTCACATGAAACACTGGAAATGTTCCACCCTGAAACATTTTATTTCACGTGGAACGCTACTTAAAATATTGATTAAGAAGCAATTCCTCTTTTTGCCTCATCTCCTTTCGATCTTTATTGCTTTTGTCTCTATACCCACATAAATGCAATATTCCATGAAAAATCACCCGATGGAGCTCCAATTTGAAAGAAACCCCCATTTTCCGGGCATTTTCCTTTACCCGGTCAATACTTATATAGATCTCCCCGATCACAGAATCTGTTTCTGAAAGGTCGAAACTGATAATATCAGTATAAAAATCATGCTCCAGGTATTTTTGGTTAATTTCCAGCAATCTCTTGTCCTTGCAGAAAATGAAGTTAATGGACTCCAGCTTTTTGCCCTCCTTTTTAAAAACTGATTGAATATACCTTTTGAGATTGGTTCTATTGACCAGCTGGGGTTTGGTATCCTGGAAAAAGAACCAAACTTTTGACTCGACAGCAATCTGGTATGAAGAGGGGGAAGGCATAATTTCAAAATTCGTAGTTTTGCAATATAAATGTGTAAATGATTGTCAGATTATCTGAATTAAAACCAGGGCAGGAGGGGATCATTAAAGAGTTCAATAACAACGAGATCTTTCTGAAGTTAATGGAAATGGGCTGTGTGCCCGGGGAAAAGATCATTTTAGAGCAGGTGGCGCCATTGGGGGATCCAATATCAGTAAATGTGTCAGGATATCATCTTAGCCTGAGACTGAATGAAGCGGAGCATATCATTGTGGAGATAAAAAGCTGATTGTCAAATTGTTAAATGAAAATAGGTTTATATTTTGGCTCCTTTAACCCTGTCCATGTCGCCCATTTGATCATCGCCAGCCATGTATTAAATGAAACAGATATTGAAAAAATATGGTTTGTCGTTTCTCCCCAAAACCCGCTGAAGACCGAATCCAATTTATTGAATGAATATCATCGTCTTCAACTGGTGAGACTGGCTACAGAAGACGACAATCGGATCAAAGCCACTGATATTGAATTTAACTTGCCCAAACCGTCTTATACAACAAACACCCTTGCTTGGCTCGCTGAAAAGCATCCCGAACATGAGTTCTGTATTTTAATGGGAAGTGATAGTTTTCAAAATCTTCCTAAATGGAAGAATTATGAAGTGATCGTCAGGAATTACGCCCTCTATATTTATAAACGACCCGGTTATGAAGTGGTCAATCACCTCAACGCCAGGCTTCATATCCTGGAAGCCCCGCTTTTGCAATTATCGGCTACACAAATCCGTAAGTATATCAAAGAAGGAAAATCTGCCCGGTATATGATCCCCGATAAAGTATTGGAAGAAATTGAAAAAGGGGGATATTATAAAAAATAATAAGGGTTGCTATGTTGTTACTTCAAAGCGCGTATAACCGCGGAGATGCGGAGGCGCGCAGAAAATGTGTGACAGAGTTTTTTTAATTAATGAGAGCATTTAAAGTGTGAACCGTGGCACTCCTATCTTCATCTCTGCGCCTCCGCGTCTCCGCTGTTATATCTCTCAGAAAAAATACCCAAGCAGGAGGCAGCCCAATACAATAAGCGGAGAGGCCAGACGTGTGAAGTTCAGGAGAACGAAGGTCCCCAGGATCACGCCCACATTAAGCAGGCTAACTGTTTTAAGCTCGGTAATAGAAATATCCTTCATGATATAAAAAGTAGAAGCGATCATTATACCAACTACGACAGCGTTGATCCCTTCCAGGGATCGATACACAGCGGCATACTTTTTCAGGTTGTTCCAGATAGGAAAGAAAAACAATACCAGCAAAGCGCTGGGGAGAAAGATCGCTACCATCCCAATCAGGCAACCCACCACCTGCATTTCGGTTCCCATATCCTGTAAGGCCATTCCTCCCGCAAAGGAAGCGATAGAAAATACCGGTCCGGGAACAGCTCTGACAATTCCCATCCCGGTATACAGATCATTTTCATCGATCTGGACAACATCCTCATCCTTTTTTTTGATTGCTTCAGGCCGCACACTCCATTGTTCATACATCATAGGCATTAATACCTGGCCACCTCCAAATACCAGGCTACCCATACGGTAAGTATTTTCAAAAAGATTGATCGGTTTTCTATGGGGCCAGTCTTCTTTTTTTGCTTTTTCACTGATAAAACCGGCTACAATGAATATGATTCCAAAAAGCCAGAAGTTCCACCATTTGATCTTCTTCGGTTTTTGCTCAGTTTGCGGAATACGTTTTCGGCTCAGATTGGTAGCAACACCACCCAGTACGATAAGCGAAGGGAAGATCCAGGGCTGTTTAAAAAACAGGTAAGTGGCCGCCACACTAAAGATCATGATGATCCAGGTAATTGTATTACCGATCGCATGGGGAAAAGCCGCCACCGCCGCATAAACCAAAAACCCTGCTGCCATGGGACGGATGAATTTAAAAATATCTGTATCCAGGGCTTTTTTATCAATATAATGAACTATAAAAGACAAAGCTCCCATCATGATACAGGCGGGAAGGATCCAGATGATCAAGGTAAGAACGGCAAGCGGAATACCGCCTCTTTTATAGCCAATCAGGGTAACGGTCTGGGTAGAAGAGGCGCCCGGAAGCAACTGGCAAAAAGCATTATATTCCAAAAGCTCTTTTTCTGTAACATAATGCCGGCGCTGAACAAAATTTTTCATCATCATGCCCAAATGGGCCTGCGGACCGCCAAAGGCAGTTAAGCTGTATAAGAATACAGCCTTTAGAAATGGAATATGACGATGGAACATTGAAGTTTAAATATAAATAAAATCATTTGTAACACGGATGACACAGCTTGTCCCGCATCTGCGGGAGATTTGACGGATTAAAAGGATTCTAACCTGCAAATTTATTATAGCGCTTTTTTGTCATATCCAATCGGGATAGCTTTATTTGTTTTATATTGTATAATCTGTGTAATCCATTTCTTCAAATCAGCGAAATCCGTGATCAAAATGAGGAAGCCTATTCAACTAATATTATTATTTTTTATCACCATACAAAGCAATGGGCAAAGCGATATTCAAAAACTAAAAGATCAGGTTTCAGCAGCGGCTGATAAAATAGAAGCAAAATGTATTGCCTGGAGAAGGGATTTTCATCAACATCCTGAATTGGGGAACCGGGAATTCAGGACGGGAAAAATAATTGCCGACCATTTAAAAAAACTGGGTCTCGAGGTAAAAGAAGGGGTTGCAAAAACAGGTGTAGTAGGCATACTCCACGGAGGAAGGCCCGGGCCATGTATTGCCCTCAGATCCGATATGGATGCGTTGCCAATTGTAGAAAAAGTAGATCTCCCGTTTGCCTCAAAAGACAAGACCACATATAACGGACAGGAAGTAGGAGTGATGCATGCCTGCGGTCATGATAGTCATATCGCGATGCTGATGAGCGTAGCGGAAATATTATCCGGCATGAAAGCCGATATAAAGGGAACAGTAAAATTCATTTTTCAGCCAGCTGAAGAAGGTCCGCCGGACAATGAAGAAGGAGGCGCGGCCCTGATGGTAAAAGAAGGAGTAATGGACAACCCGAAAGTGGATGTAGTATTCGGCCTGCATATTGAATCCAATATTGAAGTTGGGCATATTGAATATAAACCCGGGGCCTTTATGGCATCGTCGGATTGGTTTCATATTGTAGTAAAAGGAAAGGGGAGTCACGGTGCCGTGCCATGGGATGGAATAGACCCGATACAGGTAGCGGCACAGATCATTGAAGGGTTACAGAATATTGTCAGCCGGCAAATGGAACTGACTAAAGCACCAGTGGTAATAACAGTCGGTAAAATTAGCGGGGGAGTAAGAAGTAATATCATTCCTGAAGAATGTGTAATGGATGGGACTATCCGAACATTGGATAAGGAAATGCAGAAAGAGGTAGCGGAAAAGATCAGGCTCACGGTTACAAAGATCGCGGAAGCGTCGGGCGCCACGGCTAATGTAAGTATTGATACAAAAACACTTGTTACCTATAATACGCCCGAACTTGTTAAAAAAATGATCCCTTCATTTGTGTCTGCAGCTGGGGCCGCCAATGTAAAGGAAAGAGAATGGGTTACTGGTGCGGAAGATTTTTCTTATTATGGAACAAAAGCACCCGCCTTCTTTTTTTATCTCGGTGGCATGCCCAAAGGCAATGATCCCAAGAAAGCTCCGCCACATCATACGGCCGGATTTTTTATTGATGAAAGTGGTTTTAAGACGGGTATCAAAGCCTTTTGTGATATGGTGATAGATTACATGAATATGTAAATGAGGTTAGCCACGAATTACACAGATTAACTCAAATTACAAACCCTTAATTCGTGTTAATACGTGTAATTCGTGGCTAACATTTTTGCGGAAATTCGAGAGTAACAATCAACAGGTATGAAAAAAATAATACTCGCATTCATTTTGTGGCTGCCCATATCGGAAGTGTTTGCACAAAAGACAGATAAAAAACTGCAATCACAAATGGAAGATGCTATCAAAGGCTTTAACGGCGATATCGGTATTTATATAAAAACTCTGAAGACCGGCAAAACAGTTGCCATCAATGCCGATACCATTTTCCCGACAGCTAGTATTGTAAAGATCCCCATACTGCTTGGCCTTATGAATAAACTGGAAAAAGGCGAATTGAACTATGACCAGGAATTGATTTACAAAGACTCTTTGCTATATGAAGGAGAAGATATCCTGGGCGCTTTTAAAAACAATGAAAAGATATTGCTCAAAAAAGTCATGATGCTGAGCCTGACCACGAGTGATAACACAGCGAGTCTTTGGTTGCAAAGTCTGGCTGGAAAGGGAACAAGGATCAATGAAATTTTAGACAGCCTGGGATTAAAATCTACAAGAGTAAACTCCCGGACCCCTGGCCGGGAAGAAAACAGGACAATATATGGTTGGGGACAAACAACTCCATATGAAATGGGAAGAATATTTGAAATGATCTACCGGAATGAGATCTATTCCCCCGCGGCTTGTGAAAGAATGATGCGTTGCCTCGGCCGGAACTATTGGGATGAAAACGAAGCCATTTCCCAGATCCCTCCCTATATTGAGGTCTTTAGTAAGAATGGTTGTGTAAATGCTGTCCGCAGTGAGGTATTACTCGTAAACGCTCCTCATAACCCGTATATATTTTGTATTTTCACCAAGAAAAATAAAGACATCAGCTGGACACACAACAACGAAGGCTGGACAATGGCCAGAAAACTTTCTGCTTTATTATGGCATTATTTTGAACCAAAGGATTCCTGGAAATCTTCGGTTCAATGATATCTGACGCCTCCAGGACATCTGACATTTTTAAAACCCTCCCCAAAACCGGAGGGTTTTTCAATTTAATTTTCTCTCCACATAACCATACATTTTAACTAAACAAGCTCCAAACTCAGTTCAAACTTTTCTTAAGCTAGTGTCTATTTCCTTCGAAAATAATTTATACATTTGTTGATAGCTCTTTGGTATTTCTTCGGTGACTTCAAGGTAAGAACTGGGTAAATACCGGAGAAATACCGAAGGATTTAACAGCTTATTTGATCAGAGTTAGACAGTTTTTTAGGACTTTTCCGGGATTTTTTAGATCAAAATACAGGGTTTTAGAGGATGAAGAAGCTTAGAAAGTATTTAAAAATCAATTGATTAATGAAAATAAACCTGGAAAATAGGTTGGAGTAATTGTTGGAATTAGCCGGTTAATCCCGAAACCCATGTCAAAACCGAATTATTAACTTTAAAACAATGAAAAATGGCAAAATTTAAGAATGGGATCTTGGGTCCTTTTTCCGGAAAATGCGGTACCGTGATTGGCTCCAAATGGAAGGGCAAAGATGTAATGCGGGGTTTACCAAAAGCACGTACCAAACCATTCAGTATTAAACAGGAAGCGCAGCAGACGAGGTTCAAGCTGGCCATGAAATTTGCCAATACGATGAAGAAAATGTTGAACCTTACCTACCGTGATTTTACCGATGAAATGCAGGGGACGAATGGAATTATATCCTATACATTGAAAAATGCAGTATATGGCGAACACCCCAACTTTTTTATTGATTACTCCCATGTATTGGTAGCGCGAGGCGATCTTCCAAATGTAGATACAGCAGCGGCCAGTTCGCCGGAACCCGGAAAGATCCGGTTTAACTGGACCGACAATAGCGGAAGAGGAATAGCAAAAGCAAAGGATACAGCGATCCTTATTGTTTATTGCGAAGAGCAGCAACGATCCGCCTATAAAGAACCGGGCGCATTGCGTAGTGATGGGA
>JADGPW010000207.1 GCA_017882265.1 Chitinophagaceae bacterium
CTGGGCAATTACCCATGATACTGAGATAAAAGACCCGTCGCTGTTCTTTAAATTACTCCTGCATTTCGAGAACAGGTATTATACTATTGGAAAAATTCTGTCAAAGATTGCTTACACCAACGTGATAGGGATCTCCTTCGGGCTTTCTTTTCGTGGCCTTGATCTTTGTCTTCACCCGCAAGACTCCGATTTGCCAAGTGCTCACCAAGGCGTCAGACACCCTGTACGAACCTGCAAAAGGTCTGATTACGGATAAATTCAATGCCTATGATGTCTGGTATTTACGTCGATCTCAAAATTTACTCCGGCAGGCGGCGGAACATGACGATGATCATACCATTCTCTTGTATGATGATGGTAAGTATGATAATACTGTGGTTCATAACAGCTTGAAAAAGTAAAAGCAACTAAAATAATTAGAATAGCTATTAAATTTCCTAATGCTTTTTTCATAACTTATGATTTTAACACTATCATTCTAAAATCCTGCCAAAAAAAGAACTGCGCTAATTAGGAAGAAAGATTACAAGTTGTAGAATTTTATACACGAAGTCTGTTAACTCAGCGAACAACATTGGGTACTGCAATGCTGGCTGACGAAGAAACTTAGGCCTCCTCCTAAAAAGAAGAAAAAGGCATTAGTATAGTTCAACATGTAGACATTAGCAAATACAGAAACACATATTGCTAACTATTAGGTTTGCCGCAAGGCGGCCTTCCGAGTATATACTTAACGACATATCGCTGATAAACTGCAGTTCCAGCAACAAAATAAATCCCGACACTTCAGTTCCAGCTGCCTGCAAATGCCAGCGAAAGAATATATTTTCGGCACCCTGCGCTTTTTAATACTGCAAATCCGTAAAGGAAACTTCATTTCTTATTCTTCTTGTCCTTCATCGCCGGCACATTATCCTTCCACCGCCACATATACATGCAGGCATAAGTCCGGTAGGGGCTCCATTGCTGTGAAATTTTTGAGATCTTATCCAGCATTATTTTTTTCTTCCGGTGTTTGAGATCATACAGGCCTATGACCGCCTGCTGCAAACCCAGGTCATCCAATGCAAATACATCTTCCCGGCTCAGGGCAAACATCAGTAACATTTCGGTGGTCCATCGCCCCACTCCTTTTATCTGCGTCAGGTATACGATCACTTCGTCATTACTCATTTTGCCGAGTTTCTTGTGATCCATCCCCTGCTCGATCTCAAACCTCGCTACATTCTGTACATAATTTACTTTGGCATTGCTCAGGCCAATCCCCCGCAATTTTTCAAACGGCATGTCCACGATCTGTTGCGGAGCAGGTTCCTTTCCTCCATACAGATCAAGAAATCGCTGCCGGATTACTCTCGCCACCTTGGTAGATAATTGCTGGCTCATAATGGAATAGCAGAGATAGAGGTAAAGATTCTTTTTCTTTTCCAGCTTAAAGACACCGTGCTGTTCAATCAGCTTTTTTAATTTGTCGTCTTTGCTGAGGTGTGGTATGTATTCCATTCGAGTTGTTGTTAAATCTGGGATAAAGGATCAAATTTAAGTAAGGCCAATTTGAACCACAAGGCACTAAGACACAAAGAGGCACGAAGTCAATACTTAGTGTTCCTTCGTGTCTTAGTGGTTCAAAATTCAAAATAAACTATTGCCGGCTTTTTTACTTCATTCCCGGTTGAGTAATCTTAAATCCGGTCTTTGCCTTTTCATCATCCACCATCTTCTTTACACCGGCTAATAATTTTTTAGCATCGTAAATGATACCGTCCTTGATAGTGTATTTAACTCCCCCTTTTCTCACTACTTCATTCCTCTCGTTCATATAAATAGCCCCCGTTCCATACAAATATTGCAGGTTCTCCAATGGGTTGGCATCAATGACCAGCAGGTCGGCCAGCTTACCTACCTCTACGCTACCGATCTCTTTGTCCATCCCTAATGCCTGTGCTCCATATAAAGTAGCAGAGCGGATCACTTCCAAAGGATGAAAGCCTGCTTCTCTTAATAATTCCAGCTCACGGATATATCCAAAGCCATAGGTCTGGTATATGAAACCATTGTCCGAACCGGTGGTTACTCGTCCGCCGCGGTTCTTGTATTCATTGACAAAGATCATCCACAACCGGTAATTCTCTTTCCAGGCCACTTCCTGTTCGGTACCCCAGTTGAACCAATAGGAACCATGCGACTCACGACTGGGCTCATAAAATTTCCAAAGCGAGGGAAGCGTATACCACTCATGCCATTCAGCACGACGAGCTCTTTGCAGGTCGCGGTTGGCATCGTAAATATTAAACGTGGGGTCCAAAGTAAAATCAAGACTCAGCAATTCATTCATCACTTTATTCCAATGTTCGCTGTATGGAGGCGCTGCCTGTTTCCATAATTTACCGGCTTCTTCAAAACGATCCTGTTCATTGGAATAATTATAATTTACCGGGTAATCCTGGATCGTTTTATCGGTAAACAGCGCTTCCGGTAAACCATACCAATGTTCCATGGAAGTGAGTCCCGCTCTGGCGCTGTTCAATACATTCCACCTGGCCACATCCATCTGCGCGTGGTGACAGCAGGATCGTAATCCCAGTTTTTTATTTTCCCGGATCGCCGCATCCATGATGGCTGGGGGAGCGCCAAAGAATTTTATTCCATCCGCTCCTTTTGCCGCATTATCATGTACCCATTGAATAGCCTGATCCGGAGTGATAATGGGTTGTTTGGCACCCTGCCCGAAAACGGTATAAGCAAATATGCGGGGCGCCGTGATCCTGTTTTCAGCGCTTAGCTTCTTTTCTTCCAATACCCAATCCAAACCGTTAAGGGAACCCGGTTCACGGATAGTCGTAATGCCATGCGCCATCCAGAGTTTAAAAACATATTCAGCCGGTGTGCCTTGTGCGGCTCCTCCTATATGCCCGTGCATATCGATCAGACCAGGCAGGACATACATGCCTTCACAATTTAATTCCCTGCCGCCTGCTTTAAGTTTAGGCCTGTCGGCATCCCTGATAACAGTGCCGGCATTACCAACATTCTTTATTTGTACAATGCGGTTATTTTCGATCACAATATCCGTCGGCCCGATGGGCGGAGCACCGGTACCATTGATCAGGATTACTCCACGAATGATCAGTTGTGTAAAGGGACCATCCCCTTCTTTAATTTCCGGAGCCTGTTTTACCTGGGAAAAAGAAATGAACGGGAAAAGAAATGCGATAAACAATATGAATAATCTCATGACGTTATTTTTACTGAATTGCAGAGTGCCTACCCCTTCCCTTCGGGAAGGCGATCTAAGGAAAACTTCAACTTTAATAACTGCGGGATGGGCCGTATGGCTTTTTTATTCCACCGACCAGCTAATACCCCCATCCTTTTCATCCTTTAGTAAAATACCTAATTGCTGAAGCTGGTTGCGTATCTTATCAGAAGTTACAAAATCCTTTTTATTCTTTGCTTCCTTGCGAATGTCGATCAGCAATTGCATCACCCCGCGGAGCTTGGCATTGTCTGTTTCACTCACACTCTTTAAAGCAAAAATATCTTCCAGGTAAGTCTTAAATTTTGATTGCAGTAATTCAAAGGTTTGCTTTGACAAGGCCGAAACAGGAATTGTTTTATCCTTCATCGAATTGATCACCGGGACCAATTCAAACATATTGGCCAATACTTTGGCCGTATTGAAATCATCATTCATGAATTCATCGAATTCAGAGAGGAGCTTCAAGACTTTCGAATCAAGCTCTCCATCACTTGCCCATTGTCCATTGCCCATTGCCAGTTGTTGTAAATTCTCATACCCCTCCCACAACCGCTTCAATCCTTTTTCCGATCCCTGCAAAGCTTCGTTACTGAAATCTAATGTACTCCTGTAATGCGTCTGCAGGATAAAGAACCGTATCGTCATTGGATGATAGGCCTTTGCCAGCAACGGATGATCACCGCTGAACAATTCTGTCAATTTGATCACATTATTATAACTCTTGCCCATCTTCCTCCCGTCGATCGTGATCATATTATTATGTATCCAGTAACGAACCGGTGCAATATGATTGCAGATCGTGCTTTGTGCGATCTCGCTTTCATGATGTGGAAATAACAAATCCATACCACCGCCATGAATATCAAACCGGGCCCCTAAATATTTAGTGGCCATCGCCGAGCATTCAATATGCCAGCCAGGATAACCTGCTCCCCAGGGGCTTTTCCAGCGCATGATATGTTCCGGCGCCGCTTTTTTCCATAAAGCAAAATCAGCGCGATCCCTTTTTTCTTCCTGGCCTTCCAGTTCCCTTGTTGTTTCTCCACGGGAACCTGCGGTAAGAAGGTCATCGAGCACTCTCCCACTGAGTTTGCCATAGTCATGCGAAGCCGCATATTTCTTTACATCAAAATAAACCGAGCCATTGACGGTATACCCATACCCGGCTTTGATGATGGCTTCAATCATACCGATCTGTTCCACGATATGCCCTGTGGCGGTGGGCTCAATAGTAGGAGGCAGGGTATTGAACTGCGCCATAGCCCAATGAAACAGGTTGGTGTATTTCTGCACCAGTTCCATGGGCTCTATTTTTTCCAGTATCGCTTTTTTGGAGATCTTATCCTCGGCTTCTCTTCCTTCTTCTTCAAAGTGTCCCGCATCCGTAATATTGCGGACATAACGAACCTTATAACCCAGTTGCATGAGATAGCGATAGATCACATCGAATGTGATATAGGGCCTGGCATGTCCCAGGTGACTTTCGCCACTGACCGTGGGTCCGCAGACATACATTCCCGCATGACCGGGTGTGATCGGGCTAAAAACTTCTTTTTCCCTGCTATAGGAATTATACACTTTCAATTCACCCATAAATACTGATAAGATTCAAAAATAAACATTTTGGAATACGGATGACACGGATTTGACGGATCAACTCGGATAAAAGCAAGGTGGCCACGAAATCACACGAATTGACACGAAAAATACAAGTCTAAAGATTGAATTGTTCTGATCGAATCAGCGTTTTACAATTTACTGAAGCTATTTAGTGCAAATTCGTGTGATTTCGTGGCCAAACAAAAAAGCTGCGCAGCAGCTTTCAATCCGTGTTCCCTGTATTTACTTCTTTAATTCTACATCCGATACAAGCATATAATGATCTGAATAGTTCTTAACAAGCCGGTTGAATTGTTTTATCCTGAAATGCGAATCGGTAAAAATATAATCGATCCGGAGAGTAGGCGATAAAGTGGTAAAGGTCCGGCCGATACCAAATCCCTTTTTCAAAAAAGCGTCCTGCATATGTCCCCGCACTGTAAAATAGGTGTATGAATTAGGCACATCATTCAGGTCGCCGCAAAAGACGACCGGATGCGGGCTATCACCCAGCACCTCGTGTATCATGGTGGCCTGGATACTTCGATAGGTAATGCCTTTTTTCAGTTTTGACAATATACTACGGGAATTAGGTAAAATACTGTCTTCGGCCTTTTCAATTGCCCCGATCCGTTGATAGTCTCTTTTACCAAACTGGAGAGACTGTAAGTGCGTGGTGTAGATACGTACGGTATCATTGTTTATTTTAATATCCGCGTGCAATAACACATCCGGCAGGGTGGGGCGCGGATAACGGATCAGTCCGCTGTCTACTATGGGATAGCGGGAGAAAATAATAGAACTGTAATAGAGTTTATCACCATCCGTATCAAATGAAAAATAAAAATAGGGATACCCCAGCTCTTTTTGTATAGGAGTTATGTTATCATAATATTCCGGGAGGGTGGAGGTATGAAATTCCTGAAGACATATTACATCCGCATCCTGCTGACGAAGCAGGTCCAGCATTTTAAGCCTGGTCAGGCTTCCGGGGTTGGTATTTCTTTTTAATTCGATGAAACGGGCCACGTTCCATGTTACGATCCGGAGGGTTTGGGGATCCTTCTTATAATTAAAAGCCCCGGAAGCATGAAAAGCAAAAAATACGCTGATGCTTTTTAAACCCAATAAAAGTGCTATTCCTGATAGTAGCGCTTTGCGCGGCCTGAGTATGATTAACCATCCTGCTAAAAAAAAGATCACCACGAACAGTAAAAAGGGGAAAGCCAGACCAAGAAATGAAATAAACCACCATTGCTTCGGATCGAGATAAGGAACCATGCAGGATAAAAGGAAGAAAAAGACAACGGCTATATTAACATAAATGAAAACCTTTCTTGTAAAGATTCGGAATTTGCTGGCCATTGCTGCAATTTAGGAAAAAGCGATAGAATGTCGAACAGATGAACCCCGCATGCGAGCGGGGCAGGCAGATTGAAGAATGTCGAAGTCCGCGCCTATCTTATATTCCTGAATTTCCTTTGTGTTTATGCGTTACTTCATCTGTTCTTAATTTCTTGTTCATCTGTTCGACATTCTATAGCTCTTCCTCGCTGGCTCGTTTCAGCAATTGCTTCTCTTCATCCGTCAGGAAATGATATCCTTTTTGATTGATCTTATCCAGTATGGCATCCACCCGTTCCTGGGTAAGGTTAGGCGTTCTTGTATAGGGTGTTGACGATGATCTGTAAAACAACTCTTCCTTCATACTCTTTCCTTTTCGGGGCCTCTCAGGGTTAAAAAGATTTCCTATCCATTCAAAGAAATTATTCATCCATTCGCTCCAATCATAACCCAGACGTAAAAAGAAAATAAAAAGAAACCCGGTCAATGCCCCCGCCAGGTGAGTAATAAGGGTCCCGGTATCACTGATGGAAATCGTGATAAAATCAGAAATAACATACAAGGCCGTCAATATCCATAAAGGGAGTCCCCCGCCGATCATAGGGAAAAGCCGGTATCCCGGTGATACCATCGTCGTGGCAATGGCCACAGCCATTACTCCGGCTGATGCACCCAACGTACTGGCATAAGGAGTATAGGCCAGCAATGCCGGTAATAAATTATAAGCAAGCATGAATGCCAGGGCTCCACCCAATGCTCCATAAATAAAAACAGGAATGATCTTCTTGTTGCCGGTCAGGTCCTGCATGATATATCCAAAACACCACAACCAAAGCATATTGGCAAACAATTTCCAGAAATTATCATGCGTAAACATGTGCGTGATAATTGTCCAGGGCCTTCCTGCAATTTTAGAGGGATCAGCCGGAAGGGTAAACCAACTCAATACGTTCTTATTAAAGAATGATAACGCCAGCTGCGAATCCTGGTACCTGAAATACCATACAGCTTTAAGAAAGGAAAGAATAACAAAAAGCACAAGGCTGATCGCCACTAATGTAAGCAAGGCATTTCCTTTTTGCCCCAGCGATATTTTATGCCTGTATTGTTTTAGAGTATCATTCATTGAGAGAATAGTCAATTGTGAATGGTGTCCCGATATCTATCGGGGGGTGAATAGTGAATACCAAAAGCCATTCAATGTAAAGCTACCAAAGCTTGTCCTTTATTTAATATAACGTCTTGCGGTTGGTTTTGTTCCATAACAAAACAATAATAAATCCGGTCAGCGCCCCCCCAAGATGGGCGAAATGCGCAATATTGTCGCTCCCAAGGGTTCCCAACCCTCCAAAAAGATCTATCAATACATAGCCCAGGACAACCCATTTGGCTTTTACAGGGATGGGGATTGGGATGATCATCAGTTCTGTATTTGGAAATAGGTAACCAAAAGCTGCAAAAACCCCCATGACGGCGCCGGAAGCGCCAATGGCTGGTGAAGAGCCACCCATAAGGTATTGCATAGCAAGATGTGCTGCGGCGGCGCCCACCCCGCATGCCAGGTAGAAGAATAAAAATCTTTTAGATCCCCATACATTTTCGAGAATGCGGCCAAACATAAAAAGACCAAACATATTAAAAAGGATATGAAAGAAAATGATGCTCCCCTGCGGATAAGTATAAGAGGCATGCGCGAACATATGCGTAGCGATCTGGTAAGGCCGGAAAGCCGGGTGATCAATAGGGTAAAGGGCAAGTTTATCGGTCAATGCAAAAGTCAACCCATCTTTTTTGTCATAGATCAGCTGGGCGATCCAAACCAGAACATTAATGATGATAATGTTTTTGACAATAGGAGGAAAACGATCGGGCCGGGTGTATCGAAAATTACTCATGCATCAAAATTACAATTTATTACAAGGCCTTAGGCTTATTTGACTCTACCAATAAAAGGTCTTTCTTTAAAAGAAATCCCTCAGTTATCTTATCCCCGCTATTGGTAAAGGAACACTGAATAAAGTTCTTAAACAACTTGACCGATGTGACGGTATTCCCTTTTACCAGCCAGGCTTTTTTAGGTGTTGATCCCAGGATAGGACTTGAATAGAAATAGGTTTTGGCAGTCTTAACTTTCCAAATACTGCTGTCACTATTATAATAAGGTGAAAAATTTGCCAGTATTATATCCCCAATCTCATTACGGTTAATCGTTGTATTTTCTTCCGTTTTCTCCGGATCGCCCGATTGAAAGTTTGATGAGGTATGCCTTTGCAAAAACCAGTTCTTCTTTATTTTATCATAGCTGAAACTATATGTTTCGGACCATCGCCAGCTGCTCCCACCATAAAAGTCAATAGTGAATCCCCCGGGTTTCCCTGTAACGCCCTGGTAGGGGTCGCCCATCACCCCACCACACTGTTTACATAATACCAATTCTGAATTACTAATCACATTTTTCAATGAGTTATCCGGCTGACGAACGATCAGCAATAAGGGCCGGCTGGCATCCCAGTTTGTATTATCAAATCCAATAGTATCTTCTCCCTTTATCTTGAGAATAAGGATATAATCAGGCCGGTTGTCCCCATTCAGGTCAGTTTTTAAGAAATCCATGAGCTCATAACCTTCCCGGATAAATGGTCTTAATTCTTTCGGGACAACTTTATCCTGCGCCTGCAGGCTAAACAAACAGGTCGTTAATAATAAAAATATCAGGGAATATTTTTTCATAATAACAGCCTTATGATCTTAATTTCAATTGTACTACATTTTCAATATGATGCGTGTGTGGAAACATATCCACCGGCTGTACTTTCGTCACCTCATATCGTTCTCCGAGTAATTGCAGGTCCCTGGCCTGGGTAGCGGGATTGCAACTTACATACACGACGACCGGGGCTCCTGTCTCCACGATCTTCTTCACCAGTTTTTCATGCATCCCGGCCCGCGGCGGATCGGTAATGATCACATCGGGTCGCCCATGCGTATTAAAAAAATCTTCCGTACACAATTCGATCACATCACCGGTGAAAAATTCCGCATTTACCAGTCCATTCAGATCGCTGTTTTCTTTTGCATCTTTAATGGCGTCGGCTAACATTTCCACTCCAATGATCTTGCGGGCTTTCTTATTGACAAAAATACCAATGCTCCCGGTGCCGCAATACAGATCGTACACGGTTTCATGCCCGGTCAGTTCTGAAAAATCCCTGGCAACCCTGTATAGCTGTTCTGCCTGCCTGGTATTGGTTTGAAAAAATGATTTCGGCCCTATCTTGTATTGAAATTCTTCATCTTCCTGTCCAGAAGACAGTTTTTCAATTACAAATCCCTTCCCTTGATAAATAACAGGTTCCAGGTCGTTCATACTGTCATTCATTTTTGTATTGACCGTATAAAGCAGGGTGGTAATAGATGGAAACTGGTTCAGCACATGTTTCATCAACTGGTCTGTTTTTTCTACATCCCTTTCTCCCAACACAATATTTACCATCAGCTCTCCCGTGGTACAGAGACGTACTTGCATCGTTCGTAAGAATCCGTTATGATTACGAATATCGTAAAAGGACCAGTTATTTAATTTCCCAAATGCTTTTACCGATTGGCGGATCGCATTGGTCGGTTCCGCCTGCAGGTAACAGTTATCAATGTCTACAATTTTATCAAAGAAACCTTTGGCATGAAATCCCGCCCCCCTAAATCCCCCCGAAGGGGGGACTTCCGAACTTTCCAATAAATTGAAATTATCTTTTATATCAGTGTCTTCAACAAGCTGGCCTTGTGTATGGCGAAGCCCCTCCTTCGGAGGGGTTTGGGGAGGCCTTTCCCTTGTAAACTCTTTCGTCCCAAACGTATACTCAATTTTATTCCTGTAATATCTTGTTTCCGCCGCGCCCAGGATCGGCAGAAAGGCAGGCAGGGGAATTTTACCGATGCGTTTCAATGTTTCTTCAACCTGGCGGTGTTTGTAAAAAAGTTGTTTTTCATAGGGCAACATCTGCCACTGGCAACCTCCGCATACTCCAAAATGAGAACAAAAAGGTTCTACCCGGTCAGGGGAAAAAGAAAGGATATTCAAAGCCAGGCCTTCTGCCCAATCCTTTTTATTCTTCAATAGCCGCACATCCACCGTATCCCCCGGAACCACATTTTCGATAAAAATCACCTTGCCATCCACCCTGGCGATTGATTTGCCCTCGGCGGCATAATCCTCTACAAGTAAATTCTCCAATATGATATTTTTCTTTTTTCTTTTCAAGGGGCAAATATAGCCGGTATAGCCGGGAAGGTCGGAAAGACGGGAAGAATTGATTTTCAAGTTGTAATTTATTATCGCCTTTGCTCAACTCTGCGCCTCCCGTCTCTGCGGTCTCAGTGATTAAACCCAAAAGCAACGAATTCACTCATTTACCCTTCTGTAATGAGCTTTTCCTGGCGCAATCCTGCTGGCGAACTGGGGGTTTTTAGATACCTTCGCACGATTCATTCTGACTTATGAAAAGACTTTTATTACTGTCCGGATTGTTACCTGGCTTTTCAGTCTTTGCTCAAACCCCGTCCGACTCCCCCGACAAGGCGGGCGGCTATGAGATCCATGTGACCTTTAAGCCGTTCAAAAATCAGTATATCTACCTGGGCCATTATTTTGGCAAACAATACCCTATTATTGATTCGGCCATGCTGAATGATAAGAGTGAGACCGTTTTTAAAGGCCCGGCCAAATTGCAAGGTGGTATCTATTTGATTGGCTATCCAAATAAAACCGGATTTTTCGAAATACTGGTTGATAAACAACAAAGCTTTTCGGTCATTGCTGATACGGCCTCCCTTGCGAAGGGGATACAGTTTGTTAATTCACCCGATAATACCATGTTCAGCGCTTACCAGCAATATATGGCGATCCAGGGTTTAGAGGTGGGCGCTTTGCAACAACAATTAAAAACGGCCAAAAACAAAACAGATTCGGCACACTTTGCCGATGAATTAATCAAGAAAGACAAGGAGGTAAGCGAATACCGGGAATCCATTATCAAAAAGAACAGCGGTTCCATTCTCAGTGTCCTCTTAATTACTATGCGGGAACCGGAACTACCTCCTAAATTAAAAACACCAAAAACAAGGGCAGATTCTCTGGAGGCATATAATTTCTATAAAAATCATTATTGGGACGGCGTTAATTTCTATGACGGGCGCCTGGCTTATACCACTTTTTTCGAAGAAAAATTAGACAAGTACTTTAACCAACTGGTGGCGCCGCAACCGGATTCGATCATTAAAGAAATTGACTGGATGCTGGGAACAGCGAGTATTAATGAAGAGATGACTCGGTTCCTCCTGATAAAATTTGTGAACCGCTACCTCGTACAAAAATACATGTGGGAAGATGCGGTATTTGTCCACCTGTTTGAAAAATATTTTGCCCAGAAAACTTATTCCTGGCTTAATGAAAAAGGTCGGAAAACCATTACCGACAGGGCTTATAGCCTGATGGCCAATATTATGGGTACGCCCGCCGCTGATATAGAATTACCAGATACTGCAGGTATTTCCACCTCCCTGTATGCCTTGCGGGCCAGCTATACCATCGTTGTTTTTTGGGACCCGACCTGTAGTCATTGTAAAGAAGTATTGCCAAAACTGGATTCCTTTTACCGTGCCAAATGGAAAGCAGCCGGACTAAGGATATATTCCGTAGCCCGCGAAACAGATGGCAGCAAAAAAGACTGGTTTAAATTTATCAATGAACAACATTTACAAGACTGGACAAATGTGTATTATTCCAAGGCTGATGATAAGGCCCGGACCGATGCTGGCATACCCGGGTACTCGCAATTATATGATGTGCTTACTTTCCCTACATTATATTTGCTCGATAAAGACAAACGCATCGTTGCCAAGAAGCTGACCTATGATCAGACGGATGAAGTGCTGCAGTTAAAAATGAAGGGAGAGTAAATAGTTGCTGGTTACTGGTAACCCCAACCCGATAATAACTATACGAATTAAAGCAACAAGCAACTAGCAACAAGCAATCAGAAACCAGAAACAAGAAAAATGAACAAAAAACTTTTAATCCTCATCTTTTCCTGCTTTGCGATGTTGATGACCGCATCCTCCCAAACCCTGTTTACCTATGGAAAATATTCCGCGGATGCAAAGGATTTTCTCAGAGCCTATAATAAAAACAATACACAACCGGTAGTCAATAAAGCCAAATCAATCAACGATTACCTTGACCTTTATATCAAGTCACGTTTAAAGATCCATGAAGCTTATGAAAGAAGATATGACACGCTGCCACAAATAACTACAGAAGTAAATAACCTCCGGGCTCAAATTGTTGAAAATTATATGACCAACCCGGAAACCGTGAACCGTTTGGTGCAGGAAGCTTTTCAACGAAGCCTTAAAGACGTACATATAGGCTATATTTTTATTTCTTTAAATGTACCGGGTACCGGGTTTGATACCATCGGAGCCAGGAACAAACTGAAAGAGATCGAACAGCAATTAAAGAATGGGGTTGATTTTTTACAGGTCGCGCAGCAATCTTCCAATGACCCTGCTATAAAAATCAATAAAGGCGACCTGGGTTATATAACCGTTTTCACGCTGCCCTATGAATTTGAAAACGCGATCTATTCTACCGCAGTAGGAAAATATTCCTCCACAATCCGCTCAAAGGCCGGCTACCATATTTTTAAGAACCTGGGTGAAAGAAAAGCACTGGGCAAAATAAAAGCACAGCAGATCTTATTGGCGGTTCCCCCCGGTTCAGATGAACCGGCTAAAAAAAGGATCGAAGCACGTGCCGATTCCCTGTATAAACTTATCATGGCCGGTGAGGATTTTTCTAAACTGGCTACCAGTTTCAGCAATGATTATATCAGCGCTGCCAGTGGCGGCAATTTGCCTGATATCGGGGTGGGCCAGTATGATCCCGCATTTGAAAATGTATTGTGGTCATTGCCAAAAGACGGCGCTGTCAGCAAACCATTTCTAACTTCCCATGGCTGGCATATTCTAAAACGAATCTCTGTTAAACCGGTGATCACCAATCCCGGCGACAAAGCCAACCTGCAAGACCTGCAACAAAGATCAGAAGCCGATAGTCGCTGGAAATCTTCCCGTGATTTTATTTACAAACGGGTGGCCGACAGAAGGGTCTATAAAAAATATCCTTATGAAGACGCTGCCTTATGGGCAATGACCGATAGCTTACTTGATCATAAACCGTTGGGAAAAGGCCTTTCTATTAATTCTACTACCCCCATTTTTGCTATGGGCGATTCGATATATGATGTGAACGCCTGGGTAAATTATGCTTCTTCTTACCGCTATAAATCAGACGGGACGGGCCCCAAGCCTATTGAACAAGTTCGTGACGAATTTGTAAAATCCACCATGGTCATTTATTACCGGGACCACCTGGAAGATTTCAATGAAGATTTCCGGGTCCAGATGAACGAATTCAAAGACGGCAATCTTTTCTTTGAGATCATGCAGCGGGAAATCTGGAATAAAGCTCAAACGGACACTTCTTCTTTACCGGCTTTATATGAGAAGAATAAAAAGAATTATACATGGAAACAAAGCGCCGACGCCGTTTTATTCTTTTGCGCTGATCAAAGCACGGCCAATACGGTGTATGATCTGTTAAAAAAGAATCCTGCAGGCTGGAGAAAAGCAACCGAAACCTATTCTGAAAAAGTTATCACTGATTCTTCCCGGTATGAATGGAACCAGATTCCCAATCTAAACAAAATGGTCCCTAAATCCGGTATGCTGACAACTCCATTATTAAATAAAACCGATAACACCGCCTCCTTCGCCTATATCATCAATGTTTACCCGCAACCCATGCCCCGATCCTATAATGAAGCCAGGGGCCTGGTGATAAACGATTACCAGACGTTACTTGAAGAACAATGGAATGAGGCATTGAAAAAGAAATACCCGGTCGTTATCGATCAGAAGGTGTTGGCCAATATTTCGAAATAGATTGTTGTTTGTGGATGGAATTGGGAATTGGGAATTAGGCGGAAAACTCCATGCAGTTCCAAATTCCTAATTCCCAATTCCTAATTCCTCAATCCTACAACTCCTTTACGACATTCGCCACCATATGCGGCCGGCCTAATGTATAGTAATGAAGAACAGGAACCCCGCTCTTTTTGAGATCCCTTGATTGCTGCAACAACCATTCCGTTCCCACCACTTCCACATCCTGATCTGTTTTGCACTTTAATATTTCATTAGATAGTTCATCCGGCAGATCAATATAAAATGTTTTGGGTAATACCGTTAATTGCTTTTTAGTATAGATAGGTTTCAGACCCGGAATAATGGGAATGGTAATACCTATTTCCCGGCAGGCATTTACAAACGCATAGAATTTAACATTGTCAAAAAACATTTGTGTAACGATATATTCGGCGCCGGCATCCACCTTGGCTTTCAGGAACCTCAGATCGGTAGCCATATTGGGCGCTTCAAAATGTTTTTCAGGATAACCGGCGACACCGATACAGAATTTTGTTTTGTGTGAATCCTTTAATTCATCTTCCAGGTAAACTCCTGAATTCAGGTTCACTACCTGTTTCAACAGGTCGCTCGCATATTTATGACCCCCTGGTTCCGGTTCAAAGGTTGATTCATTTTTAGCGGCATCACCCCGCAATACCAACACATTGTCGATGCCCAGGTAGTGAAGATTGATGAGCGCGTCCTCTGTATCGTTGACGCTAAAACCCCCGCAAATAAGATGGGGCACGGTGTCCACATTATATTTGTTCATAATGGCAGCACAAATACTCTCCGTACCCGGTCTCTTCCGGATAATTACTTTTTCAAAACCCCCATCTGCTTTTTTCTTAAAGACATGTTCACTGCGGTGATACGTAACATTGATATAGGATGGTTTAAACTCCATCAGGGGGTCAAGATGCTGGTACAGTGCCCCGATACCCTTCCCTTTTAATGGGGGTAATACTTCAAACGAGATGAGTGTTTTTTTGGCTTCGTTTATATGATCTATAACCTTCATAAGTGTGCAAAGCTAACATGGAAGCGCCATTAGTCAAAACCGCGTTAAATGATCCCTGTATTATCGGGATCGTTACCGGTCAAAGCTTATTTTTGCCGCGCATGCCTGTTACCATAAATACCAACAACCTGGTGAAAGCCTATAGCGGGCGGAAAGTTGTCGATCATGTCAGTATTGAAGTTAAGCAGGCTGAGATCGTGGGCTTGTTGGGTCCCAATGGCGCGGGGAAGACCACTACTTTTTATATGGTAGTAGGATTAATAAGGCCTGACCAGGGAGAAGTTCACCTAAACGATCAGTCTATTACCAGCCTCCCCATGTATAAACGGGCGCAGATGGGCATTGGCTACCTGCCCCAGGAGGCCTCCGTTTTTCGTAAGCTGAGTGTGGAAGACAATATTGCCGCGATCCTGGAAATGACCAAACTACCCAAACAACAACAGCGGGATAAACTGGAATCATTACTTAATGAATTTCATTTGCAGCATGTCCGCAAAAGTAATGGGGATGTGCTGAGTGGAGGTGAAAGACGAAGAACAGAGATCGCAAGAGCCCTGGCCGTGGATCCAAAATTCATGTTACTGGATGAGCCTTTTGCCGGAATTGACCCGATCGCTGTGGAAGACATACAGGCCGTGGTGGCCAAACTCAAGTATAAGAATATTGGCATTCTGATTACCGATCATAATGTAACAGAGACCTTATCCATCTGCGACAGAGCCTACCTGATGATCGAAGGAAAGATATTCAAACACGGAACTGCAGAAGAACTCGCTGCTGATGAGGATGTAAGGAGATTATACCTCGGAAGGAATTTTGAGTTGAAACGGAAGGATTACCTGCATGAGGAAGCTATAAAGGATTCAGAACTTCACCCGGAAAGATAGAGGGGAACATGGATTGAACGGATCAACACTGATATTTTATGGACCTGACATGTCATATAAGTCAAAAGAGTCAAAATAGTGGCAAAATATGACCTATGTGACCAATATGACTTATTTGAACCATTATCCGTGAAAATCCTTTCAATCTCCCGCATAGGCGGGACAGGCTGTGTCATCCGTGTTCCAAATCAAACACAGTAAGTTCCCTTATTCGTTTAATTTTTTCTATTTTGCCTTCAGCAATGAAGCTGCTTAGTCCCGCCATATCATCCCTTGCCCGTATGCGCCTCTGGAGGATCGAAGCCTGGAAGAATAATCCGTTGGAAGCCCAGCGGGAAGTACTGCAGGACCTCGTCACTTCCGCCCAATACACGGATTTTGGCCGGAAACATGATTTTTCCCGTCTCTTTAATGTCCGGGCATTCAAAGAAGCCGTTCCTATTCACGAATATGATGACCTGAAGCCCTATATCGAAAGAACCATGAATGGGGAGCAGAACCTATTGTGGGATACCCCCATTTATTGGTTTGCCAAAAGCAGTGGTACCACCAGCGATAAAAGTAAATTCATTCCGGTCAGCAAAGAAAGCCTGCAGGATACCCATTTCAAAGCCGCGAAAGATGTGGTGACCCTATACTACCAGTTCAACCCCGACTCAGCTCTGCTGACAGGAAAAGGATTAGTGCTGGGGGGCAGTCACAATATTAATCCCATGAACAATGAAGCGCAATTCGGCGACCTCAGCGCGGTCTTGTTACAGAATACACCCTTCTGGGGGCATTGGTTAAGGACACCCGATCTCAGTATTGCGCTGATGGATGAATGGGAAAGTAAAATTGAAAAACTGGCTGCGAGTACCATCAGGGAAAATGTGACCTCCATTTCCGGAGTTCCTACCTGGACCCTGGTATTATTCAAACGGATACTGGAGATCACGGGGAAAAAAACCATGAGCGAAGTCTGGCCATCGTTGGAACTATTCATGCATGGCGGTGTTTCTTTTACACCCTATAAGGAACAATTTCAAAAACTCATCGGGAAAAATATTAACTACCTGGAAATGTACAATGCCAGTGAAGGGTTTTTTGGCGCCCAGGATATTCCGGGAGACGAAGGAATGTTGCTTTTCCCCGATCATGGCATCTTTATGGAGTTTATGCCGGTCAGCGAGTATGGAAAAAAAGAACCGCTAACGATCAGCCTGCAGGATGTTGAACTGGGAAAGAATTATGCCCTTATTATCAGCAGCAACGGTGGTTTATGGAGATACCTGTTAGGCGACACGATTCAATTCACATCTCTCCGGCCCTTCCGCATCAAAGTAACAGGGCGATTAAAACATTATATAAATGCTTTTGGCGAAGAGGTTATCGTGGATAACGCTGATAAAGCCATCGCCGTAGCCTCCGCGAAGACAGGTGCGATTGTAAATGATTATACTGCGGCGCCGGTGTATTTTTCTGATGCCTCCAACGGCGCCCATGAATGGCTGATCGAGTTTGAAAAAGAACCGGGTAATATCGACGACTTTACAAGGGAGCTTGATCTTGCCCTTAAAAATATCAATAGTGATTATGAAGCCAAGCGTCATAAGAATATTGCCCTGCGTTTACCCATTATTCATTCATTGAAAAAAGGAACCTTTACTGAATGGTTACGCAATAAAGGGAAACTGGGAGGGCAACATAAGGTCCCCCGCCTTTCAAATGAAAGGAAATATGTGGAAGAAATTCTGCAAATGAATACAATTACATTTGTCAACAAATCAACCAACACATGAAATGGCTTGAAGGAAAAGTAGCTGTTGTAACCGGCGCGGCCCGTGGTATCGGGGAAGGCATCGCCCTGAAATTTGCCGAACAGGGCGCTCATGTTGCTTTTTCTTACGTGAGTGAAAGCAGTGCAGAAAAAGCAAGGACATTAGAAAATAAACTGATCGCCCTGGGAGTAAAAGCGAAAGCCTATAAAAGCAATGCGGGTGATTTTGCCCAATGTGAAGTTTTTATAAATGATGTTCTGAAAGAATTTGGTACCGTAGATATTTGTGTGAACAATGCCGGAATCTCAAAAGATAATTTATTGTTGCGGATGAGCCCGGAGCAATGGGAGGATGTGATCAAAGTGAACCTGAACAGTGTTTTCTATATGACCAAACAGGTGATCCGGCCCATGATGAAAGCAAGATCAGGCTCCATCATCAATATGAGCTCGGTGATTGGAGAAATGGGTAACGCCGGGCAAAGCAGTTATGCGGCGAGCAAAGCCGGTATTATCGGTTTCACCAAAAGTGTGGCCAAAGAATTAGGCAGCCGTAATATCCGTTGCAATGCTATTGCCCCCGGTTTTGTGGAGACGGATATGACGAGTTATTTAAAAGAAGGAGAGGCTGGTGATAAATACAAGGCCGGTATCCCGCTTGGGCGATTCGCCACTACTGAGGATATTGCGAATGTGGCTTTGTTCCTGGCATCTGCTATGGGCTCTTACATTACCGGGCAGACGATCAGTGTTTGCGGGGGGTTGAATATTTGATAAGCAAATGTTCAATGCTCAATTCTCAGGTTTTCCTCTATTACTTTATTTCCTCTTATTCAATAATCAGTTTGTCTCTTCCTTAAATATTGAGCAAAGGGTTAGGTAGAATAAGCACAAAACCTTATCGTCCCAGAGGGACGACTCATGGGTAGATAATACAATGGCAGATCTAAGCGTTCCTACGGAACGTTGTGATCTTTCTGTTTCTCTGGCTACCCACGAGATGTTCCTACGGAACATTAATACCCAAGCAGGCGTTATGATGTATTCATTCTGCCTAACCTTTTATTGCCCATTGTCTATTTTCTATTGAACATTTATCCCCATCACTACCCCTCCAATTTTATCCCTCTCTTCTGTATATAAGCATGCCATAAGATCATAGAAGCAATGGTCCTGTAAGGACGCCAGGGTTCAGCAATCGCCAGCATCTCCTCTCTCGAAATTTTAGCATGCAGTTGCTTGACCTCTTTTAAACTATTTACTAAAGCAATATCACCGAGTGGAAACAGATCGGTTCGCTGCAAAGCATGCATTAGATATACGTCTACGGTCCAGTTACCTATCCCTTTTATCTTTATCAATTCAGCTCTGATCTCTTCATTGGTTCCCTGCGAAAGTTTTTTAAGCCGGAGCCGTTTGGTTTGAACAGCATTAGCCAATTCCCTTGCATACACTATTTTCTGGCGGCTGAAATAACAGCTCCTTAATTCAATATCCGTGAGGGCGAGAATTTTGGCCGGGGTTATCGTCCCGATCTTTTCCTTTAATTTTTTAAACGCAGCATAAGCAGAAGCCAGCGAGACCTGTTGCTCGAGGATCATGAGGATGAGTGTTTGAAAAGTAGCGGGTCTTGTCCACATCGGCGGATAGCCATGTCGTAAGATAATGCCGGCCAGGTCGGCATCCAGCGCCATAA
>JADGPW010000021.1 GCA_017882265.1 Chitinophagaceae bacterium
ATTGTAGTCCGTTATTGGCTACCCTTTATGGGCCCTGCCCTAGGAACAATTCTCCGCAGGGTTAAAAGGAATAAACACACCAGGATCATCTGTATCGCTGATAATGTCATCCCACACGAGACACGGATGGGTGACCGGTCCTTCACCAGGTATTTTCTGAAGAGTTGCGACGCGTTTATCACCATGAGTGAAAAAGTAATGAGTGACCTGCGGCTATTTCAAAAAACAAAACCAGCACAGGTAGTTCAGCATCCGCTATATGACAATTTTGGGGAAATCATCCCAAAGCAGGAGGCCAGGAGGCACCTTGATCTCCCCGGCAATGAAAAGCTGATTTTATTTTTCGGCTTTATCAGGAAGTATAAAGGACTGGACCTGCTTTTAGCTGCCATGGCTGATGAAAGAATCAAACAAGCCGATATTAAATTGCTTATAGCCGGCGAATTTTATGAAGATGCCAGGCCATATTATGAGCTGATTGAAAAACTGGGAATAAAAGACCAATTGATCCTGAGGACGGATTTTATACCCGACAGCAAAGTGAAATACTATCTTGGTGCGGCTGATGCCGTGATACAACCTTATCGTCATGCCACACAAAGCGGTGTTACGCCACTGGCTTATCATTTTGAAAAGCCCATGGTCGTTTCCAATGTTGGCGGTTTACCCACATTGGTACCTGATGAAAAAGTTGGATTAGTGGTGGAACCTGATCCAACCTCCATTGCTACCGGTATTCTTAAATTTTATCAATTAGGAGAGAACTATTTTATTCCTCATCTTCGCACGGAAAAACAAAAATATAGCTGGGCCAGGCTGGTGAACATTATTCGGGAACTGGCAAGCTCAGATAAAAGGTTATAGTGATCCCGATAGCTATCGGGAGATAATAGTTTTTTACAGATCGAAATAATTTGCTGAGACCGAGATAACTTCAAATCAATAAGATCTGACTGAATTGAAGAAACTATTATCTATTCACTTTTATCTTCCACCCGGCTGTAGCTACAAAAAGTAACTTTCTTTAATGATCTACCGAAGTAAAGCCCCGCTCCGGATCGGTTTAGCAGGAGGCGGCACAGATGTGAGCCCTTATAGTGACCTCTATGGTGGTGCCATCCTGAATGCAACAATCTCCTTATATGCCAATGCTACGATCGAACCTCTTCCTGAAAAAAAGATCGTCCTGGAAGCTATTGACAGGAATGAAAAACAGGAATTTGACTGGAGTCATCCCTTGCCCATCGATGGCACACTGGATCTTCTGAAAGGTGTTTACAACCGAATTCAAAAAGATTATGGTATTAAAGAACAGGGTTTCCGCTTATCCACTTTTGTGGATGCACCCGCAGGATCCGGCTTGGGCACCTCTTCTACCCTGGTAGTTGCCATTATTGGCGCTTTCACGGAAATGCTTCGCCTGCCACTGGGGGAATATGATATAGCGCATTATGCCTATGAGATCGAAAGAAAGGACCTGCACCTGGCCGGAGGCAGGCAGGACCAATATGCCGCTACATTTGGCGGGGTAAACTTTATGGAATTTTATGCGGATGATAAGGTCATCGTTAATCCGCTCCGGGTAAAGCAGCAGCACTTGTTTGAGCTGGAAAATAATTTAGTACTTTATTATACCTCTACCAATCGTGAGTCTGCAGGGATCATTAGTAGGCAAAGTAAAAATGTTACCGACAATAAAGAAAAATCAATTGATGCTATGCACCAACTAAAACACCAGGCACTGCGGATGAAAGAGGCTTTGTTAAAAGGTAAATTAAATGAGATTGGCGAGATCCTGGATTTCGGGTTTCAGCAAAAACGACAAATGGCGGAAGGCATCAGTAACCCGCTGATGGAAGACATTTATGAAACAGCAAAAAGGGCCGGCGCTACCGGAGGTAAAATATCAGGCGCAGGCGGCGGCGGTTTCATGATATTTTACTGCCCTGGCAATGCCAAATACACGGTGATGCAAAGACTGGAAAAATTTGGTGGCTATAGCAGGAATTACCAGTTTGTGGAACATGGGTTAAAAACCTGGACGATAGAAACGCCCTGAAGGGAAATAAATATCGCGTTATGAATCAAAAAATAAAAAGCATTATCCAGTCTTCGGTTGACACCCATCAATCGGTATTACAGGACGAAGAACTACTTCATACAATTGAAAAAGCTGTGGAGCTGATCGTGGCTGCTTTCAAAAAAGGAAAACGGGTTTATTTCTGTGGAAACGGGGGTAGCGCTGCAGATGCGCAACACCTCGCCGCTGAATTTTCCGGCCGCTTTTATACCGATAGGAAAGCATTACCCGCCGAAGCTTTGCATTGCAATACGTCTTATTTAACCGCAGTAGCTAATGATTATGGTTATGATGTTGTTTACGCAAGAATGATAGAGGGCATCGGGCAACCCGATGACGTGCTGGTAGGACTTTCAACATCCGGTAATTCAGCAAATATTATCAGGGCCTTTGAAGCGGCAAGGGATAAAGCAATGAAAACGATCGCTTTTACCGGTTTGACCGGCGGGCAATTGAAAACCTCATGTGATCTTCTTATCAATATTCCCTCTGTTGATACACCTCGCATCCAGGAAAGTCATATCATGGTGGGACATATTATTTGCCAATTAGTAGAGGAGAACTACTTCGCCCCAAACCCCTGAACCACCAACCCCTAATGGGGCTTAACAAGATTCTTGATGACTGAAATATCTTCAATGCAAATGAAATTTCCTGGCTCCCCATTTAGGGGGCGGGGGGGGCAGGCCATCATTTTAGCAGGCGGTCTCGGAACAAGACTGCGGGACACGATTCCCGATCTTCCCAAATCAATGGCCCCGGTGGCAGACCGGCCTTTTCTGTTCTATGTCATTAACCATCTGCGTATGCAGGGTATTGATCAATTTATTTTCTCACTCGGTTATCGTCATGAAGTAATTACAGAATACCTGGAGACACAATTCGCCACACTCAATTATCAGTGCGCAATTGAGGAAGAGCCTTTAGACACGGGAGGAGCAATCAAACATGCCTGTGAAGAAACGACCCGGGAAAATATATTGGTGACGAATGGGGATACACTTTTTAAGTTCGACATTAATGAACTCGAATCTATTCATCATGAAAATACGGCTGATGCGACCCTGGCACTGAAACCCATGAAAAATTTTGATCGCTATGGCATGGTGGAAATGAATAAGGATGGCTTGATAATTGGCTTTAGAGAAAAACAGTTTTGTGAGAATGGGATGATCAATGCTGGTACTTACCTGCTGAATAGAAAGACCTTTCTTGCACAGGATTGGCCTGTTAAATTCTCTTTTGAAAAAGAATTCCTGGAAAGCAAACGCTTCCGTCTTTTTGGATCGGTACAGGATGCCTATTTCATCGATATCGGCATCCCGGAAGATTATAAAAAGGCACAAACGGAATTGGTTAAACCCCTGTTGGATTTGAGTGCCGTTAATAAAAACTGGACCCTTTTCATTGACCGGGATGGGGTCATCAACCACGAAAAAGCTGACGGTTATATACTTAACCGGGATGAATTTCAGTTTGAGGATGGAGTAAAAGAGGCATTCAGGTTGCTCAGCGCCCAATTCGGAAAGATCATCATTGTGAGTAACCAGCGAGGCGTAGGCAAAGGGCTGATGACAGAAACCGATCTCAGTAGTATCCATCAATATATGCAGGAGCAAATTGAGGCAGCTGGTGGCCGTATCGACAAAATCTATTATTGCGCCAGCACAGATGATAAAGATCCTGAGCGTAAACCTAATCCGGGAATGGCCTTGAGGGCGAAAACGGATATTCCGTCCATTGATCTTTCCAGGTCCATCATAGTGGGAAACAAACTCAGCGATATGCTATTTGGGCGAAATGCCGGCATATACACCGTTTTCGCAGCCACCACAATTCCCCAGGTTCCATTCCCCCATCCGGATATTGACCTTCGCTTTGGTTCACTGCCTGATTTTGCAAAAGCTTTGAAACCTTCACAAAATTTTACACCTCCTGCTGCGTTATAAACCACTGCCTTAAACAGTAACTTTGCATGATTCATTCAAAAACGATCCTGGTGAAAAAACTCCTGAATAAGATTTCTTTCCTATCTATACTCCTGGTGTTTTTTTCACATGTAGCCTGCTCTCAAAAAATAACACCCGCAGATCGCAGGAAATTAATGGCCAAAGAAGATACGCTTAAAGATTATTCCTATTACCTGAACACGGACACACTTACGGAAGAAAGGATGGTAGATGATAGTGTATTCACCCGGACCCTGGTAAGAGCCTTACAAATTAAAAATTCTTTCTATTATCCATTTGATTCAGTTGTCGGTATTTCCAAACTATATGCACCCGATACCAGTTTCCGTATATTCACCTGGATCCTTACTTACAACGATTATTATTCTCGCCAAAAAGGCGCCATCCAGATGAGAACAGCAGATGGTTCATTAAAATTGATACCCCTCCGGGACTGTTCTGAGTTTACAGACAAACCCGAAGATTCCGTTCGGACCAGCAAAAACTGGATCGGGGCTATGTACTATAATATGATAAGGACCCAGTACAAAGGAAAAAATTATTATACCCTTTTTGGCTTTGATAATAATACCGCCAGGACCAGTATGAAATGGATAGAAGTGCTGACTTTCAATGAAAAAAATGAACCCATATTTGGGGGGCCCTATTTTTCTTATG
>JADGPW010000208.1 GCA_017882265.1 Chitinophagaceae bacterium
ACCTATCAAATATTTTTCACTATGCCTACGAATGAGGTCTTGAAACATTTTCTCTTTTGGCGAAATGTTTTTATCGTATTTACTTGTCTTTTCCGGGACCAGGAAAAAATAACGGGGTTGTAAATGAAGATCCTCGTGTAACTTATCCATCCACTCATACGCATCAAATGGGTCCTTTCTCAGGTTCATCAACACCCGTTTTCGTTCAACTATATTTGACAAATTTCCCTGGAACAGGTTTTTAATGCTTGCTCCAACCGTTCGCCATCCACCTTTGTGTTTGTAGGACCAGGCTTCGTCAATATCGTAGGTTGGGAGGAAGAGGAATTGGGAATTAGGAATTTGGAATTGGGGAAACTTCTCTTTTAGTGAATTCATAAAATCTTTAAGCCATTGGTTAATCAAAGGAACATGAAGAAAATTTTCTTTGAAAGCAAGTGAGTTTTCATGTGCATAGCGTCCATACGTATCTTTTTGGTGCGGGAGGTATTCTTCGTAACGACTCAATAAATAGAAAGAAGCGGCGAACAGGTCAAAGGGATGATCACCTTCTGTTTTAAAGAAAGCTTTTTGTTCATTCCATTCAAAGCATTGAATGTTTTGGAATTGAATGCCCTTTTCAAAAAGCAGGCCATGGGGTTTGATCCAATATTCATTTTCGCTGATCCGTTGGTTGCTGTAATTGATTTTGGGGCCCGGGTGTTGAATAAAAGAGTCAATATCGTTTGTAAGTTCAATGGCTTCGACACCAATTTCTTTACTGATAAAACTGGTAATATATTGTAAACGGGAAGCACTGGTATAGGAATAAAGAAGCATTTACTATGTTTCATTCAAAAAAACGAATAACTTATAATTTCCTTATACAACTATAGAAATTTGATGAGTTCCGATAAACTGAGGAATGTCTCTTTTTTCATCACTAGTCATATTTTCATAGCATAACTCAAGCACTTCTTTTAGCCTGACATATAGTGCATCTAATGTTTTGGCCTGCGTATGTGCACCAGGAACAGTAGGGATCAATCCAATATAATATCCTGAATCAGGGTCTTTTTCTATGTATGCCGTAAACGAATGCTCCATAAAATTATTCGGTACTACAAATTATTAAGATCATTACTTCCCAACCTTTTCCTGCCACAACTCATTGAAGGATTTTTTGGGAAATACCAGATCACCCCGATGTTTTTTCCATCCTTTTAGCAAACTATTTACTACCCAACTCTTAGTCCCGGCTTTGGCCATGTTCATCCATTTACGACGAAGCATTCCCTGTTTCCACATTTTCCAGGCCATACGTTCACTAAAGCTACTATAACCCTCCTCCACCGCTTCATGCCGGTTCTCTAATAGCAATTCATGCAGGTTGATCTTTACCGCGCATACTTCGGTGCAATTACCACAGAGAGATGAGGCATAACTCAGGTGTTTCCAATCATCCATACCTCTTAAATGAGGTGTGATCACCGAACCGATCGGCCCACTATAAGCCGTAGCATAAGTATGGCCGCCAATATTCTTATACACGGGGCAGGCATTCAGGCAGGCGCCGCAGCGGATACAATACAGACTTTCTCTTTGTTTTTCATCGGCAAGAATGGTCGTGCGGCCATTATCCAGCAAAATCACATACATGTCTTCGGGGCCATCCGTTTCCCTTTGTTGCCTCGGGCCGGAAATGATCGTGTTATAAACCGTTATTTTCTGCCCGGTCCCAAACGTGGCGAGCAAAGGCCAGAACAAGGCCAGGTCGGTTATGGAGGGGATCACTTTCTCGATCCCCGCGATCACAATATGTGTTTTGGGCCACGCGCAACTCAATCTCGCATTACCTTCATTTTCGGTAACGGCGATTCCACCAATATCGGTAACAATAAAGTTGGCGCCCGTTACACCTACTTCAGCCTGCACGTATTTTTCACGAAGTATCTCCCTGGCTACCTGTGTGAGCTGTGAAGGCGTGGCCTTTGGATCGGTCCCTAATTTTTCTGCAAATAGTTTTGCCACATCTTCCTTGCTCTTATGCATCGCGGGTGTAACGATATGGTAGGGTGGTTCCCCGTCCAATTGCTGGATATATTCGCCGAGGTCCGTTTCTATGCTGATGATACCATGTTTTTCCAGGAAATCATTGAGGTGAATTTCCTCCGTCACCATGCTCTTGCTTTTCACTAATGTTTTGCAATTCTTTTCCTCGCAGATCTTTTTGATCGCTTCCAGGGCCTGGCTCTCATCTTCTGCCCAGATCACTTTTGTTCCCCGCCGGGTGATGATAGCCTCGAAGGTCTCCAGTTGTTTATCGAGTGTCTCGATGGCCTTCCATTTTATATTCTTGGCTCTTTCCCTGGCGAGATCCAGGTCACTGAATTGCTGCTTGCCCTGGGGTACGACCGCATTGTATTTACCAATATTAAAATTGATCTTGCGCCGGTGTTCTTTGTCGGCTGCTTTAATAGTGCTTTTAGCAATAAATCCTGATGCTGTTTCTTTCAAGATGTTAAGTGTTAAATTTTAAGTGTTAAGTGTTAAATGCTAAATACGAAGATTCAATTTATTTTTTAGCCCTTGCCTTATTGGAATAAAAAGCGGACCAGGTTTCTTTTTTTTGTAATTAATATAAATAATCTCAACAATAAAGAATATCTCACCGACCAACTGACTCACGGACTTACCGTGATCCAGCTACATTTTACTTTGATATTTTTTGTGGTTGAAACTTTGCCGCTTTATCCAATGCTTTATAAAACTCACTACCATATTTCCTGATCAACGGCTCTTTTAAAAATTCATAAACCGGCACTTCCAGTTTCTTTCCCAGGGAGCAGGCAGGGTTACATAGTTTTTCCCTTGGTTCATAATTCACCCGGTTATAATCGCCGTGTTTCCCTTTTTTGGCAATGATGGGAAAGAGGTGGCAGCTGATCGGCTTTTTCCAGTTGATCACTCCGTCGGTATAGGCCTGTTCAAAGGCGCATTTAATGATCCCATTTTCTTCACGGACACCGTAAACGCATATCTCTTTATCATTATCCAGGGTGGGCGTTACCCAGCCAAATTCTTTACTATAAACATACTTACCCTTTTTTTCAATTTCAGCAATGGCGGTTTCTGTCAGGTAGGGCTTTACTTTTTCATACATCTCCAGCACTATTTCCAGTTCGTCCTCATCCAGTGGCGCGCCGGCATCTCCTTCTTCACAGCAACCACCTTTGCATTTGTTCAGGTCGCAGACAAACTGTTTCTCTGCTACTTCGTCACTGATCAATATATTTTCTATTACGATCACTTTTTTTATTTAGGCGTCAAAGTTAATCTTAATGGGGCGAATACGGGTAGGGGCTTACCCGAAAGCTCTCGGGTTTAGAATCCCGCACAGAGATAACAGAGATAAAAGAGTACACAGAGGTTTGTTAAAGGATGGTCTCTCTGTGAACTCTTTTTTCTCTGGGCGAGCTATTTTCAAACCTCATTATTCCCCGAACCCGTTCCTCTATTGAATTTCCTTCGCCACCAGGCCCCGCCATTTTCCTTAAGTCGTATCATTTTGTGTGATGCCAGGTAATGGACCAGCCGGTGTTCCAGCTTATGATGAAGAGGAAGAAGCAACGCTATCAGGACGATCTTAATAGCCAATACTTTCCAGGGTTCTCCCTGCGTCCATTGATGGATCTGGTTATCCGCAATGAGAATGATAAACTCAAATAAGAAAATAAAGGCAAAGAAATTCAGCACTTCAATGGTGGCGATCGATACCCTGAACGCCCCCATTAATACCAACACAAGGAATACAATCGCGATGCCGATGGTGATCGCCATATACTGAATATTGTGTCTTCTTAATGTCCTGGCTTCTTCTTCTTTAGCCTGTCGGATTTGCCGTTGCTGTTCGTCTTCTATTTGTAACTGCAACAGGTCTTTTTCCTTACCTAGGTTATCCAGGCTATCCTTAAAAAGTTTGTATTGCCCTTCATAAAATAAGGCTTTTTTATAATCGCCTGTTTGCTGGTATATTGAATCCAGGTTTTTAGCGGCGCCCTTCTGCCAGTCCAGGTCACCCATTGTTTCGCCGATCCGCTGCAGCCGGAGGGAAGACTCTTCCGCTTTTCTGTAATCGCCTGTTTTATAATAGAACTTGGATAACTGTTCAAAAAAGCTGGCGCTAGCGGACAGGTTAGTTTGTTTATCAAAAAAAGGATAGGCTTTATCGAAATAATACCGGGCGGAATCATTTTGATTCAACTGCATATATATGATACCATAGGCCTGGTCGACTGCATACCCAATACCAAACCTTGCCAGGAAATTTTTTAGCTCTTTGTTATTATCGAAAAAGTCTTTGGCCTTTTGAGGTTCATCCGATTGCAGGTAAAGATTCAGCAGACTTATATACGAAGGGATCTTTAATGTCTGAAATTGCACGGTATCGGCCACCCGGATCGCCTGTTCATACAGGTTTTTAGCTATATCATAATTCTTTTTCTGTACATACAAAGAACCCATGTAATTAAGATCATTGACCAGGTAAAATTTCTGTCCTTCACCGCCAATTTTTGGCAGCTCATCCTTTGCTTTTGTACCGTAATCAAGGGCTTTATCAATATTACTTACGGAGGCATAAAATTTGGATAGGTCAGTATAACAGGTTCTGAGTAAGGAAGGATTCTTTATTATTTCGGCAATGCTTTGCGCATTGAAATAATTCTTTAAGGCCATCAGTTTTTCTCCCTGCGCCATATAGTTATCAGCATTACTGTTGTAACACTCTGCTTTCAGGCTGTCATCATTCATATTGGCAATGATGGAAAATGCCTGGTTGGTAAAATTCATGGCCTTTTCTGTTTTGGATATCGCCCGGTAAGCGCCGGCTAATCCCAGCAGGGAGCTTACCTGTTGCGTATCCATTTTTTCATTCCTGGCCAGCTGGTAGGCCTGCTGGAAATAAGCGATGGCTTTATCACTACTCCCTTTCAGGGCTGCAAAATATAAATATCGTTGCCCATTGATCAAATAGGATTTTATCATTAACCGGCGGTCCCGTGACAATTCGGCAATTTCAATCACTTTACGGCCATATTCATCCGATTGCGCCGGATCGATGGACATCAGTATTTGAGCCAGCCTTCCGGATAATATCACTTTTTGCTCATTGGTTGCGGCCGCGGCCAGCCTTTTTTTCAGGGAATCAATGATCGCCGGTTGCTGAGCCACTATTCCCCTGCATAAAAAAAGGAGAAGGCATAAGAACAGGGCTCGCTTACTCATGGTGCAGGTTTTGGATAGGTTGAAATTAGGAAAGAGGAAGGAATATCGAACAGATGAACAAGGATTTCAGAACAGAAGAAGTGGTGCACGAACACAGAGGGAATTCAGCAACATAGGATATGTACGGACTTTGACATTCTTAAATCCTTGTTCATCTGTTCGATATCCTATTCCTTTAACACCATTCTAACAACTCATTTTTATGGACTCTGAAGGTCCCCCGCATCCATACCCCAAACCACTGTATGCAAAACACAAGGATACTCACCCTTCAAAAATCGGTAAAGGTTTTTTTCCAGATGTTATTCTGGGTTCCGGTAGCGGGTCTTAGCTTACTCCTGGTCTATAACACCCTTCCTTATTTTTCATTCAGCAAGGATTTTAGTTTTATCGAGGAAAGAAGTTTCCTGTTCAAAAGCGATTTCTACAACGCCTGTTTCTACATACACATATTTGCAGGTTCGCTTTGTATCCTTACCGCCCTGATCCAGTTTTCAAGGTATATCATGAAAAAAACAAAAGCCATACATCGGTTTTCCGGAAAGATCTATGTGTTCGTGGTATTATTCCTGGGCGCTCCCACGGGTTTATATATGTCCTTTTTTGCCAAGGGGAGTTTTTGGGAACGGTCTTTATTCATGTTCATGGCCAGTTTCTGGTTCATCACCACTCTATATGGGCTGACCACCATCCACAAAAGAAATGTGATCGCGCATAAGGTCTGGATGATGCGGAGTTACGCTATGGCCATGACAGCCGTTACTTTCAGGGTTTACCATATCGTTTTTTACCTGTTGGGCTGGGGACACCTTGAAAACTATGAATTATCACTTTGGATCAGTGTGATTGGTAATATGCTGATCACGGAATGGAACATTTACAGGCAAAGCAGGAATTATTTAAAATCATTCGCCACATAGAACTTTTAAACCTCTTAAAACTTGAAACAATGAAATCTATCTTGTACGTAGGCGCTACGTTAATGATCGGCGCGAGTATTTACGGGTTTGTTGATTATCAAAAAACAAGCCGCAACAAAGCCTTTACCAACATGTATGGAGAAAAGAAAACGCAGGACCCGGTGGTTATTAATGACAACGGAATCCCCGGCCCGGTAAAAAAGGAAATTACCGCGAACGAAAAAACTGATCCTTTATTTGCTGTGGTCAACACCAGTTCTTCCAATACCAATATTACAGAGCAACCAGTAAAGAAAATTAAAAATAGAAAATTCAGTACCCGTCTTTTTAGTCGCGGGGCATTCGATGAAAAATATATTGACAAGATGGTAAAACCAAAGGATTTAAAAACAGAAGAGAAAAAACCAGAAATAAAAGAGCAGTAAAAAGCATACAGTGGCCTGCTCTGTCTCCCACCGTTCCCGGCGGGAGACTTTTTTATGTCTTACCCAGAAAGGGCTGGAAATGAAATGTTTAACTAAATGTCTGGTGTGGATTGCGGTATTTCCAAAGCTAATTGTTCCCAATGAAATGGGTGTGAAACCGGGACGGGGCCTCTACGGGTCCGATACCCACACTAAAGCTAAATCGGGCTCATTTCAGAGGCAATCCGAGTAAAGGACACGTAGAGGAGGCGTCGAGGGGAATAACAGGTTTATTCTTTGTACAATTAATTACAAATGATTCTTAAGCATTTGTAATCGATTTGGATTGTGGGAGGTAGATGAGTGGTTGCAGTTGCCGCATTAGTGTTGTCGGATTGTCCCAATAACAATTAGTAAATTATAACATCAATAGATCGAACTTCAATTGTGAATTTTTATTAAATGCTTGCGCCTTATATCATAAATTTATGCATTGCAAGCAAGCTTTATGACACAGCTTAATATCCCAAAACATCTTGAGACGGCCTATGACAAAGGGTTTACCTACAAAGACGAGTCAAACAACATTTACAAACTTTATAGCCATGAAATTGGCAATTTAAAAATTGTAGAAGGTAAAATCATTGCCTGCGACCCATTTCTTTATAATAACGACCTGCCTTTTGCAACAATATTTTCAACAGGAAGTTTTCCTGTTGAATTAGCCATTGCCCAAATTGACGATGATGAACGAGTGGCATTTGCTAGAATAAAATTCTCTAATGAGACTCCTTTTTCCTGGACAATTGCTGCTTGTGAAGGCCAAGACATTTCAAAACTAAATAATGACGAAATATTTGGTTATGGAGTTGATGCAGGCACTGGAGCATTTATGGACACATCAGGTGCAAAAGAGTTTATGAATTTCCTGACTGAGCAAGAAAATAACTTTCAAATCTTGATTGACGAAATGGGAAAAAACTACAAACACACATGGGACTGGTTAATGTGGGAAAGAAACAACATTAATATTGCTATGTTCAAATCAGGTTGGGGTGACGGATTCTATGCGACATATATTGGTCATGACAAGACAGGAAGTATTTGCAGACTTGTTACTGACTTTGCCGTTATTGATTGAGAATCAAACAAGCCTCCTTGCAACAGGCAGTTTTGCGTCAGCATGGCTGACGGGTTCAAGCACCAGCTTTTGGACTACCATCAGCTGCATATCGGGCTTGACCTAACACAACCCAGCAACAGAATATGTTTTCAACTTTTGTAACTTCGGTAGCTTTAGTTCCAGGCAGGACATTTTTCAAATGCTCTGCCGAATGTAAAGCTGTGATCGTTATTAACGGTAATTATAATAGACAATTATAAAGCATAATAACCCATCGGAATAATAAATTTCAAACCACTAAATTTTATACATGCCTCAAAAGGGGCAAATAATAATAAACCCAAATACAGGGGACTACTATGAGTATTTGGAAACTTCCAAAGACACAAACGGAGCCAGGATGGTATTGAAACAGACCATTAAAACCAAAGGTCACTTATATCCCAACCATCTCCACACCGTACAAGAGGAAACCTTTGAAGTGCTTTCCGGGAAACTAACCATTTGGCTGGAGGGGAAGACACAAACAATATCCCCTGACGAAAAAATTACACTGCCGAAAAATAATGGACATAATCATTACAATAATGATGCGGAACCGGTCACCTTTATCCAAACCGTCTTTCCTGCATTAGATTTTGAATATTTACTAGAGAACATCATAGGCCTGACCATAGATGGTAAAATGAAAAACTGAAAGACTGGCCTCGTTCAGGAACTGGTGACCCTGAAATATATGGATAGCAAAACATTCCTTCCGGGTATTCCAATTGGGCTTCAAAAAATAATGATGAACATAGTTGGACCTATAGGCCGGCGATTTGGATTTAGGGCAATCTATAAAAAATATTCAGGAATTGAAAAATAACTGCCAATAAAAACGTCGGGCTGCACCTACACGCCTATTTCCATTTTAACGTATTGATCAAATGCAAAAGGTCCTTTTTCAGGAATGCATTGACGATCTCGAGTGAATCCGAATTAGGCGTTGCGTCAAAATATAAGGCGCCCCGTAGGAAATGTTTCGTAGAATCGGTGAGGAAGAATTGATTGGCAGTGGCCGTATTGCCGCCTAAGGAAAAATAGATGCCTTCTATGCCGCTGGGTGTTACCATCGGGCTGTCCACAATACCGGTAGATACATCTACGTGTTGCTTATAGGCCATCTTGAAACCATCGTTAACCAGGGAATCGAATTTATTTTTTCCACCTATCTCTTTATAGCTGATATAGATCCTGCCGTTAAAATGTGGGATCTCAATATTGATCCACCAGGGATTCTCGGGTTTGTCTTCAAAAAAGGTCGTGTCCTTGATGATGCTGGCATATACAGGGTATTCAAATGAATACGGATATCCTGGTTGATCAAAGAGCTGGTATTTTTTTTCGGGGAATTCAATCCTGAAATAGCCTTTTTTCTTACCAACGGAGTAATCGCTGTTGCAGGCGGAGAGGCAATAGGCAATTGACGATAGACAAAGCAGTAGGCAGCCTGCAGTTGGCAGTTGGGAGGACCTGTCTATTACTTGTTTTTTCCTTAGCACCGGATTATTATAATTTAGGATTTATACTCACTTTCACGAGTTGTATACGGTTATTGTCGGCTTGTGTTACAGTAAATTCAAAATCCCCGCTATTGATCACCGAGTTCACGAGAGGAAATTTTCCTGTCATTTCCAGCACCAGCCCGGCCAGTGATTCACTCTCTCCCCTCACGGCATCAAACGTATCCATGGGCAATTGCATTGTTTTGCACATATCATGAATCATTGTTTTCCCTTCAAAAATATAATTGTGATCATCCAGCTTCCGGTTGCCGCTTTCTTCTTCATCAAATTCATCCTTTATATCCCCGATTATTTCTTCGAGGATGTCTTCCATGGTGACGATACCGCTGGTCCCCCCAAATTCATCCACCACTACGGCAAAATGAATTCTTTTTTGCTGAAATTCTTTTAGCAGGTCCTCGATCAGCTTTGACTCGGGTACAAAATAAGGTTGGCGAATCAGTTGATGCCATTCATTCCCTGCCCCGGCTTCATTCAAATAAGGCAGTAGGTCCTTCGTGTTGATAATGCCCACAACTTCGTCTAAATTATTCCGGTATACCGGTAACCTTGAATAATGTAGCTCTTCCACATTTTTTACCAGCTCGTCAAAAGAAGAATGATATTCAATGCCACAAACATCGAGCCGGCTGCGCATGATCTGTTTGACCGAAATATTCCCAAACTTCACAATGCCCTTCATAATATTTTTTTCTTCCGGCGATGCTTCTTCGTCGGTCTTGATATCGATAGCCTGGTCCAGTTCCCGGATATTCATGGCAGCTGTTTGTCCCGCTCCCATTCTTTTCCCGAACCCATCGGCCAATGAAACGATCCAGTGACTGATCCGTCGCAACAAATGATGAATTACATCAATGATAAAAGAGGAGCCGTATGCAAACCGGAGGTTGTTCTGTGTTGCCCAGACCTTGGGTAATATCTTCCCGAAAAATACCAATACAAATGTAATGATCACCACTTTTACAAGTATTTCAATGACCACACCCACATGACTAAACGAAATATACCGTTCAATGAGAAAATTGGAGAGAATGATAATACTGATGTTCAGAAACGTTCCGGCCATCAAAAGGGAAGCATATACTTCTTTGGGTGCTGAGAGTAAATTAATGATACGACGTGCCGCTGCCTGCTGCCTGGTCTTGAGCATATTCACATCTTTGTTATTCAGGGAGAACAAAGCCACCTCGGCTCCTGAGATCGTGAACGTTAGTAATAACAGGATGAACAGAATTACCACCAGGACCGTAGTTCCCTGGGAATTGGCGGCCAGCAAAATGTAAGCAAGAATATCTGTAATGAATCCAAGTACCGAATGAATTTCCAAAGCAAGTGATTTTGTTAACCAGGGGCAACCTGCCTGATGCAGCCATAACGGCTTGCCCGTGTAATTGGAAACAAAGTTATTGTATTTAACACTATGGTAAAATGGGGTAAGGGGGCAATTTACTCCTGTTGAAAGTGAGGGTTTCGCACAGAGGTGAAAGAGAAAAAGGAGTTTTTTTGCTAAATCTCTTTTTTCTCTTTCATCTCTGTGCGACTAATACGAATGCAAAATTTAGATTTGTTATTCTCTTTAAAAAGGAAGACTCTCTGAAGGATCGCCCATTGGCAAATCCGATCCGCCTGTTCCTTCTATACCGGTTTCGCCGATACCGGGAGTACCGCCGCCATCCATTCGCTTATCCAGCATAATAAGGTTGTCACCAACCACCTCTGTAGCAAATTTGCGGTTGCCGTCCTTATCCTCCCAACTGCGGGTTCGTAATCTTCCTTCAATATATACAAGGCTGCTTTTGTGAAGGTATTTCTGGGCCAGTTCAGCGAGACCCCGCCATAATACTACCGTATGCCATTCCGTTTGTGATATTAATTTGCCGGACCGGTCTTTAAAGGTTTCTGTGGTAGCCAGGGGGAATTTGGCTACTGCGATATTTCCCTCCAGGTGTTGAACATCAGGGTCTTTCCCCAGGTTGCCAATGAGCATTACCCGATTTACGCCTCTCATACGTTACTCTTTACGGTTAACAGATCTCAAGCCGTTTAATGCTCTTTAAAGTTAAATTTTTTTTGTGGGGAAACAGCAAAAAATAGTTAGGGTGGAAAAGAATGCCGAACAGATGAATCCCTCATACTTCGGGACAAGGCAGAATTCAGAATTTCGAAGGCCGTACATATCCTATATTCCTGAAATTCCTTTATGTACGTGAATTAATTCGTCTGTTCTGAATCCTGCCTTGTCCCGCCCCATGCAGTATTCATCTGTTCGACATTCATTCCGGTTTCTCCCGGAGGTACTGGTTGATCAATTGTGGGAAAGCATATTTACCGATCTTATTCTTATCTATCCATAACCAGTCATTTTTCTTTATAGGTTTCTTTTTGAGCCCCAGCCTGATGTATTGTCCCGCGATTAACTGATGAGACAATTGTTGCCTGAATAAATGAGAAAGAGATATGGATTCAAAATCATTTTTCAATATTGGAGTTTTCTTTAGGACCTGCCAGAGTATGGCTTTCTTATCCAGGTGACCGGTAGCTTCGATCAAAGGAAATTCGTATAACTGTTGCCAGATGTCCTTTCCCTTTCTCTGACGAATAGCTATTTCATTTTTGTGGGTTAATACCAGGTAATAGAACCATCGTTTTTTAATACTATTCCTTTTTTCTTTTACCGGCAGTGCATTCACCTTATTATGAAGAAAGGCAAAACATTTTTTATTAAAAACACACCCATTGCAAAGCGGTGAAACGGGTTTGCAAACCACCGCTCCAAAGTCCATAATAGCCTGATTGTAAAATCCAGGATGACCTTTGTGGAGAAGCTCATTGGCCAGGCGGGCAAATAATAGTTTCCCTTGGGACGAATCGATCGGTGCTTTTATTCCAAAAATTCTTGACAATACCCTGAAAACATTACCATCCACAACTGCATGGGGTAAATTAAACGCAAAAGAAGAAATAGCGGAAGCTGTATAAGGGCCTATACCTTTGAGGGCTACTATCTCCCCATAGGTATCCGGAAATTTTCCATTTCTTTCTTTTGAGATATAACGGGCAGTAGCAATCAAATTGCGGCACCGTGTATAATATCCCAATCCTTCCCAAAGCTTGAAAACTTTTTCTTCCGGGGCTTTGGCCAGTTTATGTATGTCCGGGAATTTTGCAATAAACCGGTTGTAGTAATGCAGGCCCTGTTCCACCCTTGTTTGCTGGAGGATGATCTCGCTTATCCAGATTTTATAAGGATCTTTCTCCCCTTTCCATGGCATTTGGCGGGTGTTTTTTCCTTTGTTCCACTTTAGGAGAATAGGAGCAAATTGTATTCTTAATACCTGCTGGCTAGCTTTTATCATGAAAAATGATGCTATGGGGTTCTTTGAGTTTATGAAAAATTTTACTCTCTTTCATGTTAAGACAGCTCTCAGAGATAAAAGAGGGATTTATTGGAGTGAAATATCTTCCCCTCTTTTTTCTCCGGGCGACAAATTCGGCTCTCTATAATTTAAAGACTTCGCACAAAGTAAAAAGAGAAAAATGAGGGATTTATTGGGGTCAAATCTCTTTCCCACTTTTTTCTCTGAGCGATAAATTCACAATAAACCGGTGCAATTTGCCATAAAACCGGATGGTTAAGGCATCTCAATATCCCTCTTTTCCGATTAAAAGGTGCAAATCCCGTTGAAAAAAATTATCGCTATTTAGTTGACTATCATATAATTTTGTCCTAAATTGTTCCTCGTAAAACTACTAAAAACTGCAACAATGAGAAAAGCCGACCTGGTAAACCAGATATCCGAAAAAACAGGGATACCAAAGGTAGATGTCCTTGTTACCCTTGAAACTATGTTCAAGGAAGTAAAAGACACCCTTGCCGGAGGCGAAAATATTTATATCCGAGGCTTTGGCAGTTTTATTACCAAGAAAAGAGCCGCTAAAATTGGCCGCAATATAAAAAAGAACATTGCAGTACATATTCCCGAACATTATATACCTGCTTTTAAGCCTGCCAAAGAATTTGTGGCAGAAGTTAAGAAACTGGTTGAAATAAAACCTGATCCCGGTCCGGGAGAAGATGCTTAAGCGGGAATTCAGGTAATGATTTTCTTCATTAAAAAGCGCCATCAGCTTGTTTAAGCTAACTTTGCCGTCCCGCATAATGCGGGAAGAAAAATTTCAACGTGAAGAAACCTCAATGGATCACAATTGGCATAGCTATAATACTCGTTGCAGGTATTTACATTTTTGGAAGCACAGTACCACATAAAAAATATGTTCAGCCTCAGGGTAATGATACCCGAACAGAATCTCCGGCTATTTCTATTGACACCATATTGGCTTTGTCCAAAAAACAATTGAGTGCTGAACAGGTGGTGAGACTAAATACATTAGAAAATTCCATTTCAAGAGGCGATGTAAAAGAGCAGCAACTGAAAGTATACCATCAATTAGCTCATTATTGGGCCGATTCGGCAGGCATTTTTGAACCTTATGCCTGGTATCAGGCAGAAGCAGCAAGATTGGAAAATTCGGAAAAAAGCCTCACCTTTGCAGCCCGCTTATTTCTGGATAACCTGCAAAATGACGAATCCGTGCCACGGAGAAAATGGAAAGCTTTGCAGGCCAGGGACTTGTTTGAAAGATCTTTGAAGATTAACCCGGATAATGATTCAGCCAAAGTAGGTCTTGGAGCCTGCTACCTGTTTGGAGATATTTCAACTACCCCTATGGAAGGAATATTAAAGATCAGGGAAGTAGTTGAAAAAGACAGTACTAACCTTTATGCCCAGATGATGCTGGCACAGGGTTCCCTGATATCCGGGCAATATGATAAAGCCCTTAGCCGGTTACAAACCATCAATCGTCTCCAACCGGGGAACCCCGATGCGGTATTGATGATGGCTGAAGTATATGAACGTATGGGCGATAAAGCCAATGCATTAATATGGTATCAAAAAAGTCTTCCTTTTATCAAACAACCTGAAGCGAAAACGGCCATTGAAAAAAGAATGGAGGATCTGAAAAAATAGTCCTTGGACTAGTTCAGGACCCAACAAACCCAGGAATTGTAAACTTATTTATAAACAAGATTAAAAAATTATTTGAGTATGCCTTGTGGTAAAAAAAGGAAGCGTCATAAAATTGCGACGCATAAGCGTAAAAAAAGACTGAGAAAGAACCGTCATAAGAAAAGGAATAAGTAAGTTTAATGGTTTAAGAGTTTATCATTTCAATTCGCCGAATATGCGCAAAACTTTTTACCGCCCGCTTGTTGTAACTTTTAAACCATTACACGCTTAAACTTTTGAACTTTTCAGTTGACCGGTTGTTAGCCGTATAAGTTTGCACCCTCACTTCATGTTGCAACTTCATCCCCCCGCATTCACATACGGTTTGCCGCCAGCCGGTATTTACAGCACTAAGGTTGATTCATTTTTTATGTAAGCTGTAATGAACAAAGAACTTATTATTAATGCCGCCCCCCAGGGAGTTGAGATAGCCCTGCTCGAGGACAAAATGCTGGTGGAACTGCATAGCGAAAAAAGCGATGCCCGTTTTGCCGTTGGCGATCTGTACCTGGGCAAAGTGAAAAAGCTAATTCCCGGTCTCAATGCGGCTTTTGTTGATGTGGGTTTTGAGAAAGATGCCTTCCTCCATTATACCGACCTGAGCCCTTATGCCAAATCGCTCCTGAAGTTTACAAATATGTGCATCCAGGATAAAAGCGAACAAGGGCTTGATTTTGGCAGGTTTACCATTGAACCTGAGATCGTCAAAACCGGCAAAATAAATGAAGTACTTAGTGGCAAACCCAATATTCTTGTCCAGATCCTGAAAGAGCCGATCGCGGCCAAAGGACCCAGATTAAGCTGCGAGATATCCCTCCCGGGTCGTTTTGTAGTGTTGACCCCCTTTAATGATATCGTCGCGGTATCCCGTAAAATACATTCATCCGAAGAAAGAAAGAGACTGCAAAAGATCGTTGAGGCCATTAAATCTAAAAACTTCGGAGTTATCGTCCGGACCGCAGCGGAAGGAAAGAATACAGCTGAACTGCATGAAGACCTGTCAGCATTAGTGGAAATGTGGAAGTCTATTCAACGGAACCTGAAAGGTGCAGTAGCTACTGCCAAGATACTGAGTGAACAAACCAAGACCACCAGTATACTACGGGATCTGCTGAATGAAGATTTCAACAGGATCGTTGTCAACGATCGTAACCTGTTCACCGATACAAAAAATTATATTCAACGGATCGCCCCTGAAAAAGCCGATATCGTTTCTTATTACCAGAACGGATCTACCATTTTCGATTCCTTTGGGATCACCAAGCAGGTAAAATCTTCTTTTGGAAAAACGGTGAACCTGAACAGTGGCGCCTACCTTATTATTGAACATACGGAAGCCTTACATGTAATTGATGTAAACAGCGGATATAAAAGTGTGGGCAATAACCAGGAACAAAATGCGCTGGAAACAAATTTAGAAGCGGCTGAAGAAATTGCCCGTCAGCTTCGCCTGAGAGACCTGGGTGGAATTATCGTAGTTGATTTTATTGACATGAAGCTCCCGGATAATAAACGGAGACTGATGGAAAGGATGGAAGAATTCATGGGGCCCGACAGGGCAAAACATGCCGTACTTCCTATTTCAAAATTCGGATTGATGCAGATCACGCGGCAACGGATGAAGCCGGAAATGAATATTAATACGCTGGAAGTCTGCCCCAGTTGTAATGGGACCGGCAAGATATCCTCCACCCTCCTGCTGGAAGATGATATCGAAAAGAACTTAAGCTACCTGATCACGCATAAGAATGGCAACCTGAAATTAGTGGTGCATCCTATATTGTATGCTTATCTTATCAAAGGCTGGCCCTGGAGCTCGCAAATGGCAAAATGGAAAAGGAAATTCGGCCAAAAGACCCGGCTGGAGAAAGACACCAGCTATCATCTTACCGAATACAGGTTTTTTGATCAGAACGATGGGGAGATCAAATTGTAGGCTTTACCCGTATTAAATAGTAATTGGTTATTAGGAATTGGGTATTAGGGCCAACTGCCAGGAGTTTTCCATGTTTCTCCCCCGGCTTTCCCTGGATTTGGAGGGGATTCCATGCGGTACCTGTGAGAGAAGGATGCAGTGAGCGGGGGGAGAGTTTGAGGACAGTAAGTGGAGCACATTTTAGCTCCGGACAGTATACATTCATGGTACACTCTTTTGGCATGCTGGAGCCTGGTCGTTAGACAGATTATGAATGCGCTTATGTCCTGAAAGAAACCTCTTTATAGAAGTTATTTTTATACCATAAATCTCATTTTCCTTTTGCAATTTAAGGGCTGGTTTTCTCTTCGATCTCCCGTTGAAATTCTTGTTTTGCTGTATTTTGCAGGCTTGTTTTCAGGATAATATCTATTTGTAAACTAATCCCTGAATAAGTACAAAAGAAATGATGATTTTTAATGGCTGGCATATTCCAAAATACAATTCAGTTCCCCTTTTTTATGCCATATTTCTTAATCCCTGATTTTATGGGCTTTCCCGATTTTTTTTTCACTTATACGTATGATCTTAGGCCTGAAATTCAGCGAACTCTGGTTAATTAGCCAAATCAATCCATTATGTAATATTATGTAAATCAGTTTATTATGAAGCTATTGATTTTTTACTTTTTGTTTGATTTTGCCGGTCATGGATAGCCGGAAGTTATTCACAGGAGCAAAAATTTATTTTGTAATGTGGGGCATATTTGTAACTTAGCTATAGAATTTAATGGGTTAGTAAGTAAGAGGGTCAATCGCAAGATTGGCCCTTTTTACATTTTAAATTGTCAGGAAAAAACTATCTTTTTTTCCGCTGCTTCTCTTTTTGATTTAGGATTGAATTCTCAATTTACTTTACAAACAACTGGTTGTTACCCCGGGTAAAATAGTAAACTTTTTCAACCGACTGAAACCGATGGTTTAATTTTAATTTATGAGTAAAGTAAAGACAGCTTTTTTCTGTCAGCATTGCGGGTATGAAAGTGTAAAATGGGTGGGTCAGTGCCCATCTTGCGGACAATGGAATACGTTTGTCGAAGAGTTGATTCAAAAAGAATCGCAAAAGAACAGTACAGGATGGAATGATTACCATGAAGATAAAAGGACACATAAGACCATCTCCCTGGATGAAATAAAAAGCAGTGAAGAAAAAAGATTACCCACTCCGGATTCAGAATTGAATCGTGTGTTAGGTGGCGGTATTGTTCCCGGCAGCCTTGTATTAATTGCCGGCGAGCCGGGAATAGGTAAATCAACCTTGTTCTTACAAACGGGTTTATGGCTGACGGGGGTTACCGTTCTTTATATAAGCGGGGAAGAAAGTGAACAACAAATTAAGATGAGGGCCGACCGTTTGAAGCCAGGTCTTTTGACTGGCACAGGATCGAGGGGCGCTGGGAATAACTTTTACCTGCTTACCGAAACATCTACCCAAATAATTTTCCAGGAAATAAAAAAACTGAGGCCACAATTAGTGATCGTTGATTCGATACAGACACTGCAGACACCTTTTATTGATTCATCACCCGGGAGTGTATCGCAAATAAGGGAGTGCGCCGCCGAGTTCCAGCGATTTGCCAAAGAAACCAATACTCCTGTTTTTTTAATTGGTCATATTACCAAAGAGGGCAGCATTGCCGGACCCAAGATCCTTGAACATATGGTAGATACGGTATTACAGTTTGAGGGCGATCAGCATTATGCATACCGGATTCTCCGGACCCTTAAAAACCGCTTTGGCAGCACGTCTGAGCTGGGCATTTACGAGATGACGGATGAAGGTATGAGAGCGGTTACCAATCCAAGTGAGATATTGATCACCCAAAAAGAAGAACAGTTAAGCGGTATCGCTATTGCCGCAACGATCGAAGGCATGCGACCTTTATTAATTGAAGTGCAGGCCCTGGTCACTCAATCGGTCTATGGAACGCCACAACGGACGGTCAGCGGTTTTGATCTTCGCCGATTACAGTTATTATTAGCAGTACTCGAAAAGAGGGGAGGATTTCATTTTGGAATGAAAGATGTTTTTTTGAATATAGCAGGGGGATTGAAAGTTGAGGACCCTTCCATTGATCTCGCCGTTCTTTGCGCTTTGCTTTCTTCTTTTGAAGATGTTTCATTGCCACCCCATATTTGTTTCGCCGGCGAAGTGGGTCTAAGTGGCGAGATAAGAGCCGTAAATCGTATTGACCAACGGATCGCTGAAGCTGAAAAACTGGGTTTTGAAAAGATCATTGTTTCCAAATACAACCATGCTTACCGGAAGGGAGGTCAAAAGGGATTGTCAAAACAGAAATTTAACCTGCCTGACCGGCAGGTAGGTATTGAAATAGTAACCATGGGGAGAGTGGAAGAAGTGTATAAGTATTTGTTTTAGATAAAAGTTGAATAGATAAAAGATAAAAGTTCTCTGTAATCCGGAAAGATAGTTAAGTCAGGATAGCATTCGGGATGAAGACACTTTTATCTACTCACTACTAATTTTTATCTCTTATGATCGGTCTCACGGAAATCAAAAACTCCTTTCTCCACCTGTTATTCCCGCATGTATGTGCCGGCTGTGGCAATGATATGTTGAACGAGAACAGTTTGCTTTGCATACGCTGTATGGATGCTCTCCCGGAAACTAATTTTGAGTTGCACCCGGGTAACCCGGTAGAGAAAGTCTTCTGGGGAAGATTACCCTTAGCCGGCGCCACTGCACAATTCTATTTCACCAAAGAATCATTGATGCAACACCTGATGCACCAATTTAAATATAAAAGCAATAAAAGTCTGGGATTTCAGCTCGGCCAGCTGATGGGTGAACAACTAGTCGCTTCCGGCCGGTTTGAGGTGGACGCCATGGTTCCCCTACCCCTTTTTCCTTCCCGGGAAAGACGGAGGGGTTATAACCAGGCAACCGTTTTATGCGAGGGTATGGCCAAAACCATGCGTGTACCCATATTGGGCAAGGCAATCATACGTTCGCAGCATACAGAAACCCAAACCAAAAAAGGAAGAGTGGAAAGATGGGAAAATATAGAAGGAAAATTTGAACTAAAAGATCCCTCCCTTCTTCGTAATAAACATATACTGCTTGTGGATGATGTAGTAACCACCGGTGCAACCCTGGAAGCCTGCGGACAAGAATTACTGAAAGCGGGGAATCTTCATTTAAGTGTAGCTACCCTTTGTATGGCATCGAGGTAATCATCAGAAGATAATAGATAAAAGTGAATAGATAATAGTGCATCACAGATTAGGATGACTTTTATAAATTGAAGAAACTTTTATCTATTATCTGTTCACTATTATCTTCTCTTTCTGAGATACTTCCAGTATTTTTGATGCCCATGAAGCTTACCGGAATACTTGCAATATTCTTACTGCTTGTTTTCTTTTCCTGCCGGAAAGATTCCTTCATTACTTCTGCAAATGCAAGGCTGACTATCACAACGGATACACTAAAATACGATACCGTATTTGTCACCGCCGGTTCGGTTTATCAATCCTTCAAGATCATTAATGAGAATAATCAAAAACTTCGCCTTAGCTCCGTAAAACTGATGGGTGGCAGCGGTTCCGCGTTTAAAATAAATGTGGATGGAACACCGGGGCCCTTGTTAAATAATGTTGAAATAGCAGCGAATGACAGCTTGTATGTTTTTGTGCAGGTGAACGTTAATCCAACTGCCAATAACCTGCCTTTTATTATCAGGGACAGTATACAGGTAAGTTACAATGGCAACAACAAGCTGGTGCAGCTGGAAGCATGGGGGCTAAATGCTCATTTTTTCCGAAATAAAGTAATAGGTGTAAATGAGACATGGAACAATGACCTGCCTTATGTGATCCTTGGCTCTTTGACCATTAATCCCAACATTTTACTTACGATCAATAAAGGTTGCCGTATTTATGTTCATGCCGATGCTCCCATTGTGGTGGATGGAAGTATACAGGTAAACGGACAAAAAGACACGATTGACCGCGTTTATTTCCGGGGTGACCGGATGGATGATCCCTATAAAGATTTCCCCGCAGGCTGGCCCGGTATCTTTTTTCGCACCACAGCCCGGGATAATGTCTTTACCTACGCCGTCATTAAGAATGCTTACCAGGCTATCGGTATCCAGGACCCTGCCACAAATGCCAATCCAAAGATCATACTTAACGAATGTGTGATCGATAATGCCTATGATGCCGGCATCATAGCGCTTAATTCAAGCGTCCGCGCCAGGAACTGCCTGGTAAGTAATTGCGGCAAAAATCTTTTTCTTGCCAAAGGCGGGGATTACCAGTTCACGCATTGCACGGTAGCCGCCTGGTCCAATTCTTTCATTGAACACCGGGACCCGGTATTGCTCGTCAGTAACTATATTACTGTCAATAACATTCCTGTTACCGCCAACCTGAATGCCCTGTTCCGCAATTGTATATTTTGGGGCCAGGATGGACTTGTGAATGATGAAGTAGTGGTGCTCAAGAGTGGAAATACCGTTTTTAATGTGAATTTTGATTACAACTTATGGAAGGTTCAAACCATTCCTCCCAATATTACCAGTAACCAGATCATTAATAACCAGGCGCCCCAGTTTGACAGCATCAACACTAACAAGAATTATTATGATTTCCGGTTAAACGCCTCTTCCCCAGCCATTAACAAGGGTGTTAACGCGGGTATAACCATTGACCTGGATGGCAAACCAAGACCCGTGGGGCTGCCCGACCTGGGATGTTTTGAGAAACAATAAAGGCAACTTTGAATAATTTGTGACCGATTATAGAACCGGCTTACCTTAACTTTGCTATCCCTTTTAAACAAAAACATTTGCATCATGAAAACATTATTGCTTTCCCTGATACTCTCAGCTTCTCTTACCGGGGGTACTATTTATGATTTTAAAGTTCCCGGCCTTGATGGAAAAGATATTGACTTTTCCCAATATAAAGGCCAGAAGATCCTGATCGTCAACACGGCCTCTATGTGCGGAAACACTCCCCAGTATAAGGACCTTGAAGCTTTATATGAAAAATATAAAGGCAAGCTGGTGATCGTGGGTTTCCCGGCCAACAATTTCGGTGCCCAGGAACCCGGTACTAACACCGATATAAAAGAATTCTGTACAAAAAATTATGGAGTCACCTTCCCCATGGCAGAAAAAATATCTGTAAGGGGAGATGATATTCATCCTTTATTCAAATGGCTGGTGGATCAATCTAAAGAATTAGCTAAAAACGTACCTACCGATAATTCAAAAGACCTGGTCTGGAGAAAATTTCTGCAAGATCCTGTCATATGGAATTTTACTAAATTCCTGCTTGATGAAAATGGAAAGTTAATTGCTGTATTTCATAACAAGGTGAGCCCAATGAGTGACGAAGTGTTGAAATACCTCAACTAACAGCACAACGATTTACAGTATCAGTTACGATAGGAAAACGATTTCAGGAAACCTGAAATCGTTTTTTATTTAAAATAAACCCCCAGCCATTTATGGCAGACCCCTCTTTTCGTTTATATTACAACCGGCTGCTAAACCACCTCATTTACTATGAACCGGTCTTTTTATTTTCCTGCTATTGATGGCCTCCGGTTTATTGCCTTCTTAATGGTTTTTATTTATCACCTCAGTCCTTTTAGGCCCACGAGTTTTTTTAACATGACAGGGTGGACGGGGGTTCATCTGTTTTTTTTAATAAGCGGATTCCTGCTGTCTAAACTGCTTACAGAAGAATACAAACAATCAGGTAGTATTAGCCTCTTTAAATATTTTATTAGGAGAATTTTACGGATCTGGCCGCTTTATTTCCTGTTCCTTCTTATCGTCAGCATTGCTTCTGTTTCTTTAACCCATCACCCTTTCTCCCTGCAAAGATTATTTGGCAATCTCTTTTTTTATGATAACATCTTAACCGTGGCGAACGGGTTTAACCCCAACCTGGCAACAGGTCATCTATGGAGCATGTCACTGGAAGAACAATATTACCTGGTACTGCCTTTCTTTATCCCATGGCTGATAAAACAAAATAAGAAGAATATTAAGGGTATTATTTTTGCCATTTTTGGCTTGTTATTATTAACAAGACTTGTGTTGGTCATTTTTCACTGCAACTATACTTCTATATATGTGCTGCCTTTTTCCGCTGATTGTTTTGTGGCAGGTATTGCACTTGGTATCGGTGTTTTTGATACATGGATAAAAAAAATACCTACCATTTTTGCCTGGACCTTAGGTATTATACTTTTGCTATTGCTCTATAAGTTGCCTCCACCCATGGTGATGGGGCCGCATATCATCTGGTTATACTTTGTTATGGCAGGGGCATTCTTTTTTATATTTATCGCGGTGGCATACAGTAATCACAGGTGGCTGAACCAGGTATTCACTAACAGACCTATTCGTTACCTGGGAAAAATTTCTTTTGGCCTGTATGTGTTTCATATAGCAGCCAATTATATCACCGCCTATTTTTATTCTATATTAAAGAGACCGATGGATATGGGGATATTCTGGATTTCTTTATCCTTTACCATACTGTTAGCCATTGTTTCTTATGAGCTATGGGAAAAACAATTTCTGAAAATGAAAGACCGTTTTACTGTTATCAAAAGTGGTGAAATATAGATTTTCTGACAGGTCCTTACTACTTCTTTTATATTTGTTCCATGCAATTTTCAGATATTATTAATCAATACCCCGTAAAACAACGATTGACAGAGCTGGTACAACATAACCGCCTTAGTCACGCACTATTGTTTTTGGGTAGAGAAGGAAGTGGAGGGCTGGCGCTGGCCCTGGCTTTTGCCCAATATGTTGTTTGTGAAAAAGTAAATGGAAAGCACACGGCAATTCAGCCCGGGCCCTCTTTATTCGGAGAACCATCAACCGGCAACCAGCAACCAGCACCTCAAACCGATTCCTGTGGAATATGTTCAGGCTGTATCAAAGCACAGCAACTGGTTCACCCGGATATTCATTTTTCCTACCCCACCGTAACGAAGAAACCCGGGGAGAAACCTATCGCTACCGATTTCATTAACGAATGGAGAGAGTTTGTAAAAGCGAACCCATATGGTAATTTGTTTGACTGGATCGAACTGATCAAGGAAAAGGAAAACAGCCAGGGAAAAATAACCGCGGAAGAGTGTAATGATATTATTAAAAAGCTGAGCCTGAAAAGTTTTGAAAGTGAGTATAAAATCCTGATCATGTGGATGCCTGAAAAGCTTGAAAAGGAAGGTAACAAGCTTCTTAAAATAATTGAAGAACCACCCCCTAATACCTTGTTCATACTCGTAACGGAAAATGAAGAACAGGTGCTTCCCACTATTGTCAGCCGTTGCCAGTTGATAAAAATTCTACCCCTTGAAATAAAAGATATTGAGGAAGCGCTGATCCTTCGCCATAAGACCGAGCCCCTTATTGCCAGACAGGTAGCCAGTGTCAGTGAAGGTAATTACCGGGAAGCCCTGCAATCTGTTCAACATGCCGAAGAAGACTGGCAAGGCCTGTTGAGGGAATGGCTGAATGCTATTTTGAAGACCGGTCCCTTGGCGCAGGCCAAATGGGTAGAGGAAATAAGCCGGCTGGGCAGGGAAAAACAAAAGCAATTCCTGCGGTATTTTAATCATTTGCTGGAGCAGGCCGTTCATTTGAGGGTGGCATCTGGTAAGACCGGGACGGTCAGACCAGATGCCGGGACCGCCGGACCGGATTCTGAACGGGATTTTGCGGAAAGATTGAATAAAATAGCCGGAATTGAGCAACAACAGGCTATTATTGAAGAACTTGACCGGGCAACTTACTACATTGAACGCAATGCTCATGGCAAAATACTCTTCCATGCCCTTACCATCAAACTATACCATATCATTCAGGACAAATTTGTATTTTTGATGGATTGAGGAGGGTGTGAAAAGGAATTGGTAATTAGGTATTGAGAATTAGGTAGAACCCTGAACTTGTAGATTTTCTAAAATGCTTCTTACGTTTATTCAAGATATAACGGTCTTACACCCTTCGGGCTGCACAATCATTGCACAGCGGCCAAGATAGTTATAGGGGTAATCCGAAGAAAGCTTGTTAGAATTACTACAGCAGAATTATCATTCCACCCTCTCCGGCAAAGTCTAAATTAACTCATGAGTTGTACTAGTTGTAGTACCGCTTCAAACGGTAAACCAGGTGGATGTAAAAGCAACGGCGGGTGCAGTACCGGCGGGTGTAACCGTATGAACACTTATGACTGGCTGCGCAACCTGCCGATGCCGGACCTGGAAAGCAGTTGTAAAGTGGTTGAAGTAAGCTTTAGCCAGGGTACCCGGAAGGATTTTTTCCGCAACCCGATGTTGCAGCCATTTGAAAAAGGAGACCTGATCTCTGTAGAAGGCGTAAGTGGATTTGATCTGGGAGAAGTTTCACTGACCGGCGAGATCGTTCGTCTGCAAATGAAGAAACGGAATGTACGGGAAGAGAATCCTGAAATGAAAAAAGTATTACGACGCGCCAGCGATCGTGATATTGATATCTGGAAACAAAATAAAGCAAGGGAACCGGAAGCGGTTATCCGCAGCAGGGCTATCGCCAGGCAGCTAAAGCTGGATATGAAGATCAGCCAGGTAGAAATGCAGGCCGATGGCCGTAAAGCCACTTTCTTTTATATTGCCGATGGGCGGGTTGATTTCAGAGAATTGATCAAAATATATGCCTCTGAATTTAAAGTAAAGGTGGAGATGCGTCAGATCGGAGCCAGGCAGGAAGCGGGCAAAGTGGGTGGTATCGGCAGTTGCGGTCGTGAACTTTGTTGCAGTACCTGGCTAACGGATTTCAAATCGGTGAATACAGCAGCGGCCCGGTACCAGAATCTTTCAATCAATCAAACCAAACTCAGCGGTCAGTGCGGGCGGCTGAAATGTTGCCTGAATTACGAACTGGATACTTACCTCGATGCGCTTCAGCATTTTCCCGACAACTGCGATGTGATACAGGTAGCCAAGGGGAATGCCTTCCTGATCAAAAAAGATATTTTTAAGAACCTGATGTGGTTTACGCTCCCAGACAGTAATAAGCAATACCCGCTGACCATTGAAAGAGTAAAGAAGATAAAAGCGCAGAACCAGGAAGGTGTGATCCCCGATGAACTGGGCGCCGTAGATATAACATCTTCAAAAACCAAAGAAGAAGAACCGGAATTTGTTGAGTTAGTAGGCCAGATCAGTTTGCAAACCCTGGAAAAAGCAGATAAGAAACGCAAGCAACAACAACAGCAGCAACAAAGGGGACAAAGACCCCAACAGCGACCCTCAGGATCCGGTGGACAGCAGGGTGGGCAACAACAGCAAGGCGGCGGTCAGTCCTCAGGATCCGGGCGACAAAATCAACAGAGAAATCAGCAAGGGGGACAGCAGAGAAATCAAAAAGGCGGACAGTCCTCGGGATCCAGTGGACAACAACGGCCAAATAATCCAAATAGAAACCGTAATCAGCAACGGCCCAATAATCCTAATAGGAACCAACAGCGGCCCAATAATCCTAACCAGGAAAAGGATAAATAAGATTAGTTACTAATGGAAATGAATGAACACGAATGATTTTTTTGTGTTCATTGGTGTTATTTCTTGGCTTGTTTCTTTGATCTGGCCAAGAATGGATGCTCAATTCATAATTGCCTTGTATAAAGCATCCTGTATCTTCCCCCGTATCCCCATACTCGATATTTTGCCATTATCCCGTGTAGGATAAACCCGGTTGGATAAAAAGATATAGACAAGATCATATTTCGGATCTACCCATACACAGGTTCCCGTAAAGCCGGTATGACCAAAAGTTTGCGGGGATGCCAGGGAAGAAGGATAAGGGTCCTTCCTTATGGAATTATCTTTTTCGGGTTTATCAAAACCAAAGCCACGGCGGCTGGTCTTGCTATGGTATTCATTAAAATAATTAATTGTTTCAGCCTTCAGGTAGCGCTCCCCGTTGAACTCACCCCCATTCAATAACATCTGGTATAACATTGCCAGGTCATAGGCATCCGAAAATAACCCGGCATGTCCCGCTACGCCCCCAAACATGGAAGAACCTTCATCATGCACATCGCCCTGCATGGTCTGCCGGCGGAAATGCTTTTCCGTTTCCGTAGGCACCATCCGGTCAACAGGAAATCGGTTTCGGGGTTTAAAGCCGGTTGTTGTCATCCCCATGGGGTCATAAAATGTTTTCTCAGCATATTGATCCAGGGTCATCCCGGTAAGTTGTTCTACAATTTTTCCCAGGAAAATGAAATCATTGTCACTATAAACATATTTTCCTTCCTGGGTCAGCTTACTTTGCAGTATCCGGTGGATCATCGTGTCCTGCCAGTCATTTCTCATATAGATATTCTCAGCCACCCTGATTGTAAACCCCGGTTTTGGCTTGTCTGAATAGATAGCCGGGTTAGGAGCGCCGGTATTTTTATCTATCGTTTCCGTGTAAAATGCAATAAAAGGGACCAGTCCTGCCTGGTGAAGCAGGATATCTTCAATCAGAAGTCCAGCCTTATTGGTGCCTCTTACCCAGGGCAGGTAATCCCCCAACCTTTTTTTCAGATCAAGTTTTCCTTCTTCATATAGTTTCATTACAGAAACCGTAGTGGCAGATACTTTGGTCACCGATGCCAGGTCAAAGATACTTTCCACGTTCATGGCAGGCGATGGTTCATATTTATAGCTCCCGAATGCTTTGTGGTAAATAATCTCCCCTTTATGTACCGCCAGCACCACGCAACCCGGGAAAGCTTTTTGAGCGATCGCATCATCCACAATGGAGTCAACTACATTCAGTTTACTGTAAGCAACTTCATCTGTTGCTGGTTTTTCTTTTACAAGCCCATAACCAAATTTGAACCGGCAAACACTGACCGGCAACTTCCCACCTGCGTTAATTTTTCCTTCCAAAAGGTCAGCAGCCACCTGTTGTGTTATATCATCATCCTGGTAGCAGGCGGCTAGTGTCCATGCATCACAAAAATTAGCGGTGGCCAGTACATTTCCAAAGACCATGGTAATGGTCTTAATAGAATTCAATTTCTTCCATAGCGCAA
>JADGPW010000209.1 GCA_017882265.1 Chitinophagaceae bacterium
CCCCCGGTGAGTATGACCGGTTAAACCAGCAACGATACATAACGGTCACTGCCAATATTCATAATAAAGATCTGGGAACGGCTGTTCGCAACGTGAATAAATCCATAGCTTCCTTAGGCGAATTACCCAGCGGGGTGAAAATTCTGCTGAGAGGGCAAGCCGATCTGCTAAAAGATACAATGAGCGAATTACAAACGGGTCTGATCATTGCCGTCGTTATTATCCTGCTGCTGCTGGCCATATTTTTTCAGTCCTTCAGACTATCATTGACTGTCTTATCAATAATACCAGCCGTGGTACTGGGTTCCGTATTATTATTACTCCTCACCGGTAAAACGCTCAATATTCAATCTTATATGGGAACGATCATGGCAGTGGGAGTAGCAGTAGCTAATGCCATTCTTTTTATCACCAATGCGGAACAACACAGGAAAAAGGATCCTTTATCGCCATTTGCCATTACCGGGGTATTCAATCGTCTTCGTCCTATATTGATGACAAGTCTTGCCATGACCGCAGGTATGATCCCAATGGCAATCGGTATAGGTGAAGGCGGCGACCAGACAGCGCCATTAGGTATTGCTGTCATAGGAGGATTATTATTTTCTGCGATCAGTACCTTACTTTTCTTACCTGTGGTATATAGTTGGGTAAGCGGCAAAAAGCCTTATCGAAATCCATCCCTGGACCCTGAAGATGAAAACAGTAAGATTTTTGAGACAATCAATAAAGAATAGTGCTATGCTAATTAAGAATAAAATGAAGGGTGCTTTATTATTTGCTGTGGCCATGATCATATCCATGATCCATACAGGATGTAAGCAAAGCCATAAAAAAGCAGGAATGAAAAAGTCCGGAATTGATTCTGTGGCTGTATTTGTATTGGGAAAAGAACCGGTAAATAAACAAATAACCTTTCCTGCGGAACTGATCCCTTTTGAAAGAGCCGAGATCTATGCCAAAGTGAGTGGCTATATTAAAAACCTGAAAGCGGATATTGGCGATCATGTACAGAAAGGGCAGGTCCTTGCTATCCTTGACGCTCCTGAATATTTTTCTAATTCTGCACAGGCGACTGCGGATGTCCAGGTGGCCCGTTCAAGATTTTTGGGAAGTATGGACACGTATAAAAGGATCGAGAATGCGGCAAAAGTTGATGGTACGATTGCAGCTAATGAACTGGAAAAAGTAAAGAACCAGATGATGGCTGATAGTTCCTCTCTCCAGGCTGCGAGATCAAAACTGAGTGCCCTTGTACAGGTAAGAGATTATCTCATCATCCGGGCCCCCTTCAGCGGCATTATTACCCAACGCAATGTAGATGCCGGTACATTGGTAGGAGCTGGCAATACCAAACCATTAATGGTAGTGGAGAATAACAGCTCCTTACGATTAAGAGTTCCCATACCCGAAGTATATACAGCGGCTATTCCAGATACCTCCTTTATTAATTTCACGGTAGACGCGCAACCCGGAGTAATTTATAAAGCAAGCTTATCCCGCAAAGCCGGCGCATTGAATCTGAGCAACCGCACCGAAACATGGGAATTTATTTATACCAATAAAGACAATCAATTAAAGTCGGGAATGTATGCCAACGCTACCATTAAACTGGAAAGAAAAGAAAATTCATTTGTTGTTCCTGCCTCGGCTGTGACCACCAATCTTGAAAAACGTTTTGTGATCAGGATTAAAGATGGGAAAGTGGAATGGGTGGACGTAAGAAACGGCATTGGCATGGATACTAAAATGGAGATATTCGGAAATCTTGCTACAGGCGATACTTTGCTGGTAAGGGCCTCGGATGAAATTAAAGCAGGTACTGTACTATTGCCTAAATTTCAATCAAAGTAAAAAGTAAGACGGAGATCTTGTAACGCAGCCAGGCGGGATATTCAATGCAAGGCCTGCCGGTAGGCAGGGTTTAAAAATTGAAAACCGGACATTACCCAACTTTTGGTAGTCATTAGCCCCATAGTCCTGAGGTATCGAAGGATCGGATTTGAATCTCAAGATTAGTTCGCACGGTGCATTCTATGGCTAGGAAACAAATAATATCTACCTCATTAAGAGCCTCTATTTAAAACAAACAGAGCCTTGCTATTTGCGAGACCCTATGCTCCGGAGCTGGCTGCGTGCGCTGAAGGTTTAGCGGTTGCGCCATCTTTAGCTTAAGCGCTTGAAGCCACCTGTAAATAAAGTAGGTTTATAACACACTGATGAGGTTGAAGATGTAAATTTGTAGTCCCAAATAAAGAAAATCTTAACCGCAACAGGCCATTAATGATTTAACTCAGGAAATTTGATGACTTTTCTCATTAGGTTTACCAAGGGTTATTTGTACCTTTAACAATATTCTTTTTTTTCAAAAATGAAAAAATTCATTGTTGCTATATTTTCACTGCTTTATTTAACCAGTTCCGCCGGGGCTACCATCTACCTGCATTATTGCATGGGAAAGCTTGTTGGATCAAGCTTATGGTATGAACACAACGAAAGGTGTGGCAAATGCGGAATGATAAAAGTCGGAAAAAAAGATACCAATGGATGTTGCAAAGATGAACAGAAGCCCGTCAAAATTGATAAAGACCAGGAAGCAATTCAAAATTCTATTCAACTTGCCCAGAACTCAGGCATAGCCATAGTGCCTTCTCTTATCGGCTTCGGTACCGTTATTTTACCACCCCTGTGTCGCGAGAATACCACCTACCAATTCCGATTCCGAAAATGGGAACAATCTTTGTTCCTGTTGAACTGCCTTTTCCGTATTTGATTCATTTATCTCATTGAATTATCCTGCCCTTCATGCCAGGATATTGTCGTTTTGGGAAAACTTCAATGTAAATAATCTTAAAAATGCAGGAACCCTGTCATGGGAATAAAAGCCGGCTTCACTGTATTTGCATATAAACGATAAATAAATTAAATCATAGCGCCTTCCTTTTAGTATAATTAATACTGTTGAAATGATACAAAAACTTATTTCACTTTCCTTACGAAACCGGCTGGTGGTAGTATTGATGGCAGCAGGTTTGTTTGTCTGGGGAATATTTTCCGTCAGTGACAATCCCATAGATGCCATCCCGGACCTGAGCGAAAATCAGGTAATCGTATTTACTGAATGGATGGGTAGAAGCCCGCAGGTAATAGAAGACCAGATCACCTATCCCCTGGTAAGTAACCTTCAAGGTATTCCTAAAGTGAAGAATATCCGGGGCGCATCGATGTTCGGGATGAGTTTTGTATATGTGATTTTTGATGATAAGACAGACATCTATTGGGCAAGAACAAGAGTGCTGGAGCGATTGAATTATGCCCAGCGCTTATTACCACAAGGGATCAGTCCTGTACTGGGTCCTGATGGAACGGGTGTCGGGCATGTGTTCTGGTACACCCTCGATGCAAGGAATATCGATTTGGGAGAGCAAAGAACATTACAGGATTGGTATGTAAAATTTGCCTTACAAACTGTACCTGGGGTGGCAGAAATTGCTTCTTTTGGAGGGTTTGAAAAGCAATACCAATTGGTCATTGATCCCGTTAAGCTGCAATTCTACAATCTGTCATTAATGAATGTAATGAATGCAGTAAAAGCCAATAATAATGATGTGGGGGGAAGAAAGTTTGAAATGTCTGATATGGCTTATATCATCCGTGGGCTTGGCTACATAAAGAACAAGGAGGATGTAGAGAATATTGCCATTGTAAATAACAAAGGAATTCCTGTCAGGGTAAAAGATGTAGGCAGTGTTCAAATGGGAGGGGACCTTCGATTGGGAATATTTGATGAGAATGGAGAAGGGGAAGTAGTGGGCGGGATCGTCGTGATGCGGTATGGGGAAAATGCTGACAAGGTGATCACGGCTGTAAAAAAGAAAATGGGGGAGGTGCAAAAGGGCTTACCGGAGCATGTGTCATTTAAAATTGTTTATGACAGGAGCACCTTGATCGAAGCAGCGATTAAGACGGTAAAAGGTAAGCTCATCGAAGAGATCTCGATCGTCTGTCTCATCGTTATCTTATTTCTGCTCCATTGGAAAAGCGCCTTAAGCATCATTATTCAGATACCGATCACGATCGCCATCAGCTTTATATTACTGAACGCTTTTGGGCTTTCCTCTAATATCATGTCTTTAACAGGTATCGCTCTTGCCATAGGGGTGATCGTTGATAACGGGATCATTATGTCAGAAAATTCATACCGTCATTTATCAGAATGGCAAAACAACCAGGTCAATCAAAAAGAGAAGGAATGAAAAAACTATTTAAAAGAAATTATACCAAAATCCCGGAGGATACCCGGATGGGCATTATTGAACGGGCCAGCAAACAGGTGTCCAGAGGTGTATTTTTTTCAACCGTGATTATCATTACCTCCTTCCTACCGGTGTTTTTGCTGACCGGACAGGAAGGGAAATTGTTTGGTCCTTTAGCTTTTACTAAGACATTTATCCTGGTTGTCGATGCCATCCTGGTTATTACGCTGGCACCGGTGCTGATATCGTTTTTTATGAAAGGAAGATTCAGACCTGAATCTTCCAACCCCGTCAATCGTTTTCTGGAAAGAGCCTATGAACCGGTTATCAGGAGCTGTATAAAATGGAGGAAGACAACCATTGGGGTTAATATTGCCGCATTACTGGTCTGCATACCCCTTTTGTTAAGCCTGGGTCGGGAATTCATGCCTCCCTTAGATGAAGGGTCCATCCTTTTTATGCCGGTCACGCTGCCCGATGTTTCCAATTCTGAAGTAAAAAGAATATTGCAGGTTCAGGACAGATTAATTAAATCAGTCCCTGAAGTGGATAATGTACTCGGAAAAGCCGGCCGGGCAAATACAGCTACCGATAATTCCCCGATCAGTATGATTGAAACAATAATCATTTTGAAACCCCGTGCGCAATGGCGCAGCGGGATCACCAAAAAAGATATTGTCCAGGAATTGAATTCAAAACTCCAGATTCCGGGGGTTACGAACGGCTGGACACAGCCGATCATCAACCGTATCAATATGCTCTCCACGGGCATTCGTACAGATGTAGGTATAAAAGTGTATGGGCAGAACCTTGATACGATTTATGCTTTTGCACAGCAACTTAAAAATGCTTTAGAAGGTGTTCCAGGGGTGAAAGATCTTTATGTGGAGCCTATTACAGGTGGAAAATATATTGACATCAATATCCGGCGGGAAGAGATTGGACGTTATGGTTTGAGCATTGATGATGTAAATAATGTGATTGAGAGCGCTTTGGGTGGAATGAAATTAACCACTACCGTTGAAGGAAGACGCAGGTTTTCGGTTAATGCAAGATTCGGCCAGGACTTCAGGAATAATATTTCGGCGTTAAAACGCCTGCAGGTACAAACGATGAATTTTGGGCCCATCCCACTGGAGACAATAGCGGATATAAAAATTTCTGAAGGCCCTCCCATGATCAACTCGGAAAATGCCCTACTCAGGGGAACCGTCCTTTTCAATGTAAGGGACAGGGACCTTGCAGGAACTGTAAAGGAAGCGAAAGGGAACCTGGACAGGATGCTGTCAAAAATGCCAAAAGGATATTTTATCGAATGGAGCGGACAATATGAAAACCTTATCCATAGCGAGAAGACGCTAAAGATGATCCTTCCGGTTGTTTTACTGATCATTTTTTTATGCATGTATTTCGCTTTTCATTCGGCGAGGGAAGCTTTCTTCAGTTTGATCTCCATTCCCTTTGCCCTGATCGGCGGTGCCCTGATCGTTTATTTCTGGGGAGTCAATTTATCCGTTGCTGTAACGGTTGGCTTCATCGCATTGTTCGGATTGGCAGTGGAAACAGGTATCGTCATGGTGATCTACCTGAATGATGCCATGCAGCAATTGGTTGCGTTGAAGGGCAATTCGCGCGATACAATTACACGACAAGACCTGAAAGAATTTGTAATTGCAGGAGCGGCAAAGAGGCTTCGCCCCAAAATAATGACCGTATCGGTTTCGCTTTTTGCGTTGATCCCGATCTTATTCAGTACCGGAGTTGGCAGTGATGTTATGAAACCGATCGTCCTACCGATGATTGGTGGTGTTTTTACTTCGGCTACACACATCCTATTGGTAACACCATTGATCTTTTTAATGACTAAGGAATACGAACTTAAAAAGTACGGGAAAATTGATCTCCCGGAAGAAAAATCGTAACTATTATAACTGCATTAAACTTCTATAGGACAATAGTAAATAAACAGAGTACAGATGAAAAAAAAACTTATACCCCTATACCTTATAGCCTGTCTTGGCCATAAGGTTTTTGCCCAGGACAAATTATCATTGGCCACTATCATTCAGCAAATAGACAATGTTAACCCATCGGCAAAAATGTACGAGGCAGAGATACGTTCAATGGACGAAGCCGCCCTGGGGGCAAAAAGCTGGATGCCCCCAGAAGTAGGAACAGGATTATGGATGGTTCCATATGACCCGAAAATGTGGAAGAAAGCTGCCGATGGCACACCCGGCATGGGACAATATATGATCTCGGTTCAGCAAATGTTCCCCAACACCAAAAAACAGGAAGCCGAATCAAAATATATGCAGGCCATGTCGTCAGTGGCCAAAGAGAATAAGAATTATGCATCCAACCAGTTGTATGCTGATGCGAAAAAGACTTATTATGAATGGGTGATCATTAAAAAGAAACTCAGCGTTCTTGACCAGGATGAAAAAATGCTTGACTTTATGATCAAGAACGCAGAGATCAGGTACAGGAATAATATGGGCAAAATGAGCGCCTATTACAAAGCAAAAGCATCCCTGGGTACTATCCTGAATATGCGAATCATGCTGGAAAATGAAGCCAATCAAAAAAGGATACTGTTAAACACTTTGATGAACCGGGATAAAACAATCACGTTTGATATAGATACAAATTATTCGATTAAAGATTATGCAACCCATTCTGTTGATTCAGGTACACTTATCAGCAGACGTAGCGATATCAGGGCAATTGACCGCAGTATCCAATTGACCTACTTACAGCAAACCGCTGAACAGGCAAAACTGAAACCGGAGTTTGGGATCAGGTATGAACACATGTTTGGATTCGGTGGCTTACCTATGCAATACACTATCATGGGAATGGTAAAGATCCCCCTGGCCGGGTGGTCTTCAAAAATGACAAAGGCCAACGTGGAAAGCCTGAAATGGAAAGCGGAGTCGCTGAACCAGCAAAGGCAAATGGTTATCAATGAAGCCACCGGGATGGGAAGTGGTATGTTAGCCGAAGTGGAAGCTAAAAAAAGACAGGTGGAATTATTTCAAATGAATATCCTGCCCGCTTTGCGGAAGAACTATGAAGTAATGCAACTTGGGTATGAACAAAATACTGAGGAATTATTTATGTTGTATGATGCCTGGGAGACATTAAATATGACCCAACTGGAATACCTGGAGCAATTGCTGCAATTATTGGTGTTGCAGGTACAACTGGAAAAGATTATGGAGATAAAATAGATGTAAAATGAAACATTTTCTGACAAAGCGACAATTGCCTTTTGCTTATTGTATACAGCTTCTTGCCGTTTGCCTGGTGCTTACCGGATTAACTTCGTGCCAGGTAAAAAAGAAGGATGACCTTTCGGAAGAAAAGCAACCTTTATTCAGGAAAGAGCTTTACACCTGTCCCATGCACCCAAAGATCATTCGCGATAAACCGGGCACCTGTCCAATTTGCGGAATGGACCTCGTGAAAAAAGAGACAAGTGCAGAGAAGATCAATGATATTTCATTAAATAAGTTATTACAACCTACCAACGAATTTGTTATTTCTTCCATCCCGGTAACGACCATTGAAAAAAGAGAACAGGAAATAGAGATCAACGCCTTTGGCGTTATTGCTTATGATACCCGGCAGGTGGGTTCTATCTCCGCCAGAATTTCAGGCAGGATCGAAAAACTCTACGTCCGCTATCGTTTTCAAAAGGTATCGAAAGGCCAAAAAGTTATGGATATCTATAGCCCCGAGATCCTGACAGACGAACAAAATCTTCTGTTCCTGCTGAAAAAGGATCCCTCAAATGTCTCCATGATCGAATCCGCCAAACAAAGGCTATTGCTATCGGGGATGAGTAATGAACAATTACAATCCATCATACGGCTTGAAAAACCTTCACTGACCATTTCAGTTTATTCAAGTTATTCGGGTCATATACACGAAGCGCTTGAAAATAATACCCAGGCAGAACCCGGGAAGATGAATGATGTCTCAATAATCACGGAAGAAATCGGGTTGAGAGAGGGAATGTATGTTCAAAAAGGACAAACTATTTTTTCCGTATATGATCCTTCGAGAGCATGGGCCCTGTTAAGTATTTATGCTGAGGACCAGGCCCTGGTTAAAGTGGGAAATGCGGTAAAGATTGTTCCTGAGACCAATCCGGAAAAATATTTTCGGGCTACCATCGATTTCATTGAACCCTTTTTCAGTGTCGGAAGCAAAACAATGAGCGCCAGAGTATATTTCAATAATACCGGCCCTATGATCCCTATCGGTAGCCAGGTAAGGGCCACCATATATGGAAATACCCGCAATGCTTATTGGCTGCCAAAAGATGCCGTGCTTTCCCTTGGACTAAAAAAAATTGTATTCCTTAAAGAAGAAAATGGTTTTAAAGCACATAACGTGGAAACCGGGTTAACCAATAAAAATTATATTCAGGTAATAAGTGGTTTAACCTCTGCTGACTCCGTGGCAATGAATGCGCAATACCTCTCCGATAGTGAAAGCTTCTTAAAAACAAATGAGTAGTTATGAAATATTTAGAGATCATATTATTGTCTGTCATAACGGTGGCATGTACCCAAAAGATCAAAAAAGTAACGCTAAATGGAAATGTTTACTATACCTGTTCCATGCATCCACAGGTCATGGAGCCAAATCCGGGTAATTGTCCCATTTGCGGAATGGAATTGATCCCTGTTCAGAAAAGTAAAGGACCTAAACCGGGAGAGATCTTACTAAGTGATCAGCAGATCCAGTTAGGAAACATCCATTCCGATACTATCAGGAACGGAGCGATCGGGAACAAGCTGGTGCTGACCGCCACGTTGAATTTTGATGCGATGAAAACCACTTCGGTAAGTACAAGAATTACAGGAAGAATTGAAAAGTTGTATTATAAAAATATTGGAGATTATGTCAGTAAAGGAAGCCTGCTGATCGAATTATACAGTGAGGAGCTGAATAATGCCAAACAAGAGTATTTATTAGCTGTTGAAAGGCAAAAAGTATTGGATAATTCTCAAATAGATTTCAGGCAACTGATCGAAAGTGCAAAGAACAAATTATTGTTATGGGGAATGACGGAGTCGCAGATCAGCGGGCTCACCAAAAAAGATCAGGGCGGTTTGACCACCAGTATCTACAGTTCAGGAGCGGGCTATATCACTGAATTAAATGCAAGGGAAGGTGATTACTTGATGGAAGGAGGTTCCATTTTAAAGCTGGCTGATCTTTCAAATCTATGGGCAGAAGCCCAGGTATATACTTCAGAGCTGGCCACGATCAACCGGTATGCTACCGCGACGGTTCAGTTACCTGATCAACCGGAAAAACAAATTAAAGGGAAAATTGAATTCGTTAACCCCGAAATTAATTCTTCGACAAGGATCAATTTAATCAGGGTTAATGTGCCTAATCCCGGGAACCTTTTAAAACCGGGTATGCCAGCTTATGTAACTATTGAAAATCCCGCTTCCAGCTCTTTGGTCCTTCCTATTGATGCCGTGATCAGGAATCAGGACATGGTGCTGGTCTGGGTGCAAACAGGCATTAATACTTTCAAAAGTAAAATGGTTGTCACGGGCCTGGAAAGTGAAAACCAGGTGCAGATCCTCTCGGGATTAAAAGAAGGTGATGTAGTTGTTACCCGGGGTGCTTATTTACTTCAAAGTGAAAATATCTTCAGGAATGGAAATAGCCCCGGGATGTCCGGACATGATATGAGTACTATGTAGAAGTCCAGCCTGGGTGTAGAATAACTGATCATTGCAGTGGCGCAACCATTTGGTATTATTTTGATGGATCCCCAATATAGTGGCCGGTGAATGGACGGGTCATTCATGCGGGTATGCGGTTTAAAATAAAATAACTTTCAGGTATTGAAAGCAGCCATAAACAAGAACCCTTTCGCCTCCTTAGGGGATAAAATATTTTTACGTCTTTATCTTTCCCAAACTATCAGTCTTTTGGGTGATGCTTTTACATGGGTGGGCATTGCCTTGCTGGCTTTCCAGTTTGGAGGAAAACATTCAGCCGTTATTCTTTCCACTGCTTTAACACTCCGGGTGACCGCTTTTATCATTTTTGGACCATATGCAGGTGTATTGGCAGACAGGATAGACAGAAAAAAAATTCTTTACATTACGCATTTTGTCCGAATGGGAATTGTGGCCTGTTTACCCTTTATAACAGCAGCCTGGCAAATTTATTTTCTTATATTCCTGCTCAATATTTTCAATGCTTTTTTTACGCCTGCGTATAGAGCTGCCATACCCCTGGCAATAAAAAATAAAAACAATTACAGTTCGGGTATAGCCTTGTCCAACGCCACTGACCAGTTACTTAGTGTATTAGGCCCCGGACTGGCAGGAGTTGTAGCCGTATGGCTGGGAGCAAGACAGATATTTTTTGTTGATGCAGCATCCTTTATTATCGCTGCCGTATTCATTCTTACGCTGCCATCATTATTATTGGAAAAAGCGAGACCCGAGATTTCAGTTGAACCCAGGATTTGGCAGGATATATCAAAAGGAACACGGTTATTATTTGCAAACAAAGCCGTTCGGTTTGCCTTATTTATTGAACTGGTCGCCGCCATGGCCGGGGCACAAATTTTAGTAAATACGGTAGGTTATATCGAAGGACAATTACATTTAACAGGCAGGCAATATGGCTATGTGATGGCTGCATTTGGTCTTGGCGCTACGATCGCGGCGTTTGTTTCAGGTAATTTTGACAAATCAAAAAACAGGATAGCGTCTTTACTAGTAGGTGGTGGTCTTGTGTGTGTATCTATTGCCTTTGGTAATTTCCTGGCTTTTATTCCGCTGTTGGTATTATGGCTGATAGCAGGCTTTGCGCAAACGTTGGCGGAGACACCTACTCAAATATTAATAGCGGAGCAGGTGCCGGTAGAAGAACATGGCAAAGTATATGGAGCCCATTTTGCGTGGTCTCATTTGTGGTGGGCATTTGCCTATCCGGTAGCCGGTTTTACCGGTTTGTATTTTCAAAACAGGGAATTTTTAATTGGCGCGGTATTATCCATCGCGCTATTCTTTTTAATTATTGCAATATTCTATCGTAAAGTGACTGCTACCACCGAAATCGTTGTTCCGAATCCTTCTACAACTTTACCCATTTGAATTCCATGAATAATATGCAATGGGAAAATAATTTAAATCCAACCCAGAGAAAGAAATTAGCTGGTTTCATTATAACCTGAAAATCTCAATGGTATACCCGGAATTATAGTTAATCGCAGACAGCCAATAGCGAAGGCCCTGTTTCAGGGTTAGATGTCAGGAGTTCTTTAGTAATGCTGATGCCTGAATACCATTTGTTAGCCGCTTTCAATTATTAAAATAATAAAGGGCTGTACTATGATAAACTACAACCCCTTAGATTGATTTTCTTATCTTCCTTATGCTGTAAACGCATGAGCCATTCCTAAAATGGAAGCCAGGAGGATCACGCATTTCCAGCAATATGTCCTGTTGAATTTCATTTCTGTTATATTTATAAGGCTAAAAGTACATAATAGTTATAATCCACGTTGTTAATACTTTAAGAAGATTTTTAAAGTCACTCCTGCCTTCATGTTCTTCTTTCTCTGCCCTCAAAATAAGGGAATTCTCTTCTTCCCTGGTCCCGGTTAAGTACAACAAGAAGTTCCATTTTGAACGGGAGGGCATTTAACACTGCCATAGCTGCAAAAGACACAACAATCCCCCGGAAGAGGTTTTAAAACGCTTTTACATTTTTCACATTTATAAAAGTATTGGCAGGCGTCTACCGGCATGGTTTCTTCCTTTTTATATCCACAAACAGGGCAGGTGATAATTGATTTTAAAACAATTGAATCGTTCAACATTTTCCTTTTTTTACTGTATTCGAAATTACCTGGTGAATGAGCCTTTGGCAAAACAAACTGCGGGAAAAGATCCATGATTATTTTTTTCTTTTACATTTCCCATCCGTATATTAATATGAAATTGAATAATTATCAGATAGTAAATTAGAGAATTATTTTTTGATGGCTAAATGGAAAGATAGCCGGGAAGGGGAAGAATGTCGAACAGATGAACAAGGAATGCAAAATGTCGAAGTGGAACATACCTTATAATACAGCAATTCCATTGTGTTCGTGAATTACTTCATCTGTTCTGAATTCCTTGTTCATCTGTTCGACATTCCTCCCGCCCTTCCCGGCAAATAATCTACTTTTGAGCTAACCCCTTTTTTGAGCACAGTAGAAAGCCGATAAAATTATGATAGAACAAAATGTGGCGATATTGATAGCCGATCTATCGGGCTATACGGCTCTTACGGAAGCGCATGGTGCCTCGGAAGCTGCCGACCTGATCGATATCTTCATGGAAATAGTCAATGAATCCCTGATGGGTGATAGTCATTTGCACCAACGCACCGGTGATGAGGTTCTCCTCATATCTTCTTCAGCCGATCATATCATGGAAACAGCGGGCCTTTTGCTTCAAAAGACCTCCGGCCGGAATAATTTCCTCCAGTTGCATGGCGGTCTTCACTATGGTAGAATATTAAAAAGGAATAATGATTATTACGGGACAACGATCAATTTAACGGCAAGGATCGCGGCGAATGCGAGGGCCGGAAGTTTTTGCTGCTCCGCTGCCTTTAAAAATGCCCTGGCGAAAGAACACGAATTTAATTTCCAGTCAAAAGGGAATTTCTGTTTCAAGAATATTAGCGGGGAAAATGAGATCTTTGAATTGGTGGCGGGAGAAACAGGATCATTTACTATTGACCCGGTGTGCCGGATGCTACTGAATGAAACAGAAAAAGCCATCCGTCACCCGGATAAACAGGGGCTGTTTTTTTGTTCTTATGATTGCCTCGAGATCTATAACAGGAAAAATATAACCCTTTCGAATTAAATGAGGAAGTTTCTCATAGGTTGTACCCTGGAAGTAAATATCCCTTTAAAACATACCTCAGTTTTTGAACAGTAACAGCATGGAAGATAGCAGGGGCTAAGATTGGCTCGTATTCTATGCCCATTGGTAACTACTCCAAAATAACTTCTCCCGGCTTATTATTCTTTCAAAATTCCTGGGTATTTGGTCCATAAATGTGTGAATTATGTAACTTATTTTCAATATCTTATAACACTTTCCGATACAAATCACTTCACCTTTATCTGTTGCGGTCTTTTGAAATGAGGGGTACTTGAAAATATACATCAAATATATGGTGAGCAGCCGCTGTAAAATGGCGGTAAAAGAAGCATTGAGAAATCTCGGGCTGCATTTTATCCTTGTTGATTTGGGTGAAGTTGAGCTCATGGAGGACATTTCAGCGGAACAGCGGGTGCAATTAAAAATGGCTTTGATCAATTCGGGTCTTGAATTAATGGACGACAAGCGGGCTGTATTGATGGAAAAAATAAAACATGCAATTATTGACATGATTCAGCATACGGATGAACTCATCAAAACAAATTTTTCAGATTATATAAGTAAAAAACTAAATCACAATTATACGTTCCTGGCCAACCTGTTTTCAGAAGTCCAGGGAATGACTATTGAGCAATTCATCATCGGTCATAAAATCCAACTGATAAAAGAATTGATTGTTTATGGTGAATTAAATATGACGGAAATAGCCTGGAAACTGAATTACAGCAGTGTGGCACATTTATCCACTCAATTTAAAAAAGTGACAGGGCTTTCCCCGTCTCATTTTAAACAATTGAGGAACACAAAACAAAACAAGATTGAAGAAATTGAAAATGCACCGTCCATCCGGCAGGTATTCGGATCAAATGGTATCCATTAAAAAAAACAGATTTATAGGGAAATCATATGGCTAAAATAAAAAAATCGGATAAGGATGAGTTAATTATTGCCCGTAAAGAGCTTGCTTTTCAGGACGAAGAGAAAGGGAAACGGGCAAAAGAGTTAAGTATTGCTAATAAAGAACTTGTCTTTCAAAACAAGGAAAAAGAAAAACGGGCAGCTGAGTTAAGCATTGCCAACAAAGAACTTGTCTTTCAAAACAAGGAAAAAGAAAAACGGGCAGCTGAGTTAGGCATTGCCAACAAAGAACTTATCTTTCAAAACAAAGAGAAGGAAAAACGGGCAGAAGAGTTGGGCATTGCTAACAAAGAACTTGTCTTTCAAAACAAGGAGAAGGAAAAACGGGCAGCCGAGTTAGGCATTGCCAATAAAGAACTTGCTTTTCAAAACGATGAGAAGGAAAAACGGGCAGCCGAGTTGATCATAGCCAACAAAGAACTTGCCTTTCAAAACGAAGAGAAAGAGAAACGGGCAGCTGAATTATTCATTGCTAACAAAGAACTCGTATTTCAAACCGGTGAGAAGGAAAAACGGGCAGCCGAATTAGTCATTGCGGACATAGAGCTTGACTTCCAAAACAAAGAGAAAGAAAAGAGAGAAATTGCAAATAAAGAACTTGAAGCATTCAGCTATTCTTCAAAATTAGCTTCACAATATTCTCTCAGTCTTATTGAAGCGAGTCGGGACCCATTATTTACAATTAGCCCTAAAGGGAAGATCACAGACATGAACCAGGCCACGGTAAGGGTAACAGGGGAAGCCCGTGAGAAATTAATCGGCACAGATTTTATAAATTATTTTACCGAACCCGATAAAGCCCGTGAAGGCTATCAACAGGTTTTTGCAAAAGGCTTTGTGGCCGATTATCCGCTAACTATAATGGATGGCATGTTAACACCTGTGTTATTTAATGGTTCGGTTTATAAAGATGATAAAGGAAATGTGCTTGGCGCCGTGGTAGTAGCAAGAGATATTACAGAGCAAAAAAGAATTGAAAAAGAATTGACAGAGTCGAAAGTGTCTGCTGAATTGGCCACCGGGATCGCGGAAGAAGCAAAAAGAAATGCCGAAAGTGCCACCGGGATAGCGGAAGACGCAGTGAAAGCGAAACAGCAGTTCCTGTCAAACATGAGTCATGAGATCCGCACTCCCATGAATGCGATCATCGGGTTTACAAAAGTAGTATTGAAGACAGACCTCACCGCCAAACAAAAAGAATATTTAACCGCGATCAAAATGAGTGGCGATGCCCTGATCGTGCTTATTAATGACATACTCGATCTGGCAAAAGTAGATGCGGGCAAAATGACATTTGAGCAAACCCCTTTCAAAATGGCCTTGTCCATAGCCGCCATGCTTCATTTGTTTGAGACCAAGATCCAGGAAAAGAATTTAGAGCTGGTCAAAGAATACGACAGCAGGATCCCCGAAGTGCTGGTTGGCGACCCGGTGCGTCTGCACCAGATCATTCTGAATTTAGTAAGCAATGCCGTAAAGTTTACAACAAAAGGGAAAATTACTGTAAGTGTGCTGTTGGTAGATGAAGATGATGTGAAGGCAACCATTGAGTTCACCGTTACGGATACTGGGATCGGTATAGCTGATGATAAAATGGCAAAGATCTTTGAAAACTTCCAGCAGGCATCCAGCGGCACGGCAAGGTTGTATGGTGGAACGGGACTGGGACTTGCCATTGTAAAACAGTTAGTGGAGCCACAGGGTGGAACCATTCGTGTGAAAAGCAAAATTAACGAGGGTTCTGTTTTTAGTTTTGTATTAAGTTTTCAAAAAACCAAAGAAGAAGCTGAGCCAGAAACAGAAATAGCAGGTTTGGATACCACCATTAAGAACATAAAAGTATTGGTGGTGGAAGACATAGCGCTCAACCAATTACTGATGAAAACACTATTGGATGATTATGGATTTGAGCAGGATATTGCCGCGAACGGGAAAATAGCGATCGAAAAATTACAAACTAAATCCTACGATATTATTTTAATGGACCTGCAGATGCCCGAAATGAACGGGTTTGAAGCTACAGAATACATTCGCAAAAAAATGAATTCCGTGATCCCTATCATCGCGTTAACAGCCGATGTAACCACGGTTGACCTGGCAAAATGCAAAGCCGTTGGCATGAATGATTACATTGCAAAGCCCGTTGACGAAAGAGTATTGTATAGTAAAATTGTCGGGTTAGTAAGAAAACCTGTCCTTGTAATAGAAAAAGGGTCTGTACGGAGTGAAATGAGTGAAGATAAAAAGCCAAAATGCATTGACCTGGACTATTTGATCCACCGAACCAAATCCAACCCTTCATTGATGATGGAAATGATCTCCCTTTACCTGGAACAAACCCCACCCCTGGTCAGCGCTATGAAACAAGGCTTGCAGGATAAAGATTGGCATTCCTTGTACGCGGCCGTACATAAAATGATCCCCTCCTTCTTAATAATGGGTATCAGTACCGATTTTGAAACGATGGCAAAAAAAGTCCAGGAATATGCAAGCACCCAGCAACAGACAGATGGAATACCCGAATTGGTCTTACAGCTTGAGAATGTCTGCACACAGGCATGTAAAGAACTGAAAGAAGAGTATAATACGATTAAAATATCTAACTCATGAAAAAAGAAAAAATAAGCCTTTTCCTGGTAGATGACGATGCCGTTTTTTTAAAAGCATTGGAGATAGAGTTCCTCGGGCATGCTGATTTTACCATCAAAACATTTGCTACCGGGGAACTTTGCCTGAAAAGTTTATCGCATCATCCTGATGTGATCATCCTTGATTATTGGCTGGACGGAATGGATAAAAACGCGATGAACGGAATAGATACATTAGATAAGATCAAAGCCTTTAACCCGAATATTCCCGTTATCATGCTATCCTCCCAGGATAAAATTGATGTGGCGGTCGACTGTATGCATCACCGGGCTTATGATTATGTAGTAAAAAGCGAAACCTCCTTCATTCGCTTACAAAAGATCATCACCAGTATTTTTAGTTACAAAAAAATGGAAAAGATATTGAACTGGTACATGGAAAGGGTCTGATCCCGCATTCTTTTGCACCGTTGGTGTTTCCCGGCACGCCAAAACCATTTTAGCCTTAATTTTCTTCTCCGCCGGGTCTCCCTCCTTCTATCCTGCATTTCCATCTAAGGTTATTAAGAGGGGACCCGGCGCTTATTATCGATAGAAGTCAATCACTCTTTCCTAGTAAATTTACGCCTTTGTTGGTGTTTCCCGGCGCACTAAAACCATTTAAGCTTTAATTACTCCGGGAAGCACCAACAAACGGAAAAGGTTAAAATGGAAAGGGTCTGATCCACATTTTTTTTGAGATATATTATCTGTATCGCTAAGCCTCCCTGGTCTTCCCTGAATTAACCATAATGGGTCCCTGATATAAGCCGGGGATTTTTATTTCAGCAAGAATCCTTTAGCTATTGGATCCGCTCCCGCCGTATCAACCGGGCGGCTTTAATATAATTCTGTGACATTCTTCTGCTTATACCAGGTAATACATCAGATATTTTTATTTTATGGGTTGTATCCTATTATATAAATTCTTCCTTCGTGTTCAAAAACTGGTTTAAATTTATACAAAGGACTGCCATGTGAAAGCCAAACCTTTTCTCTGCTTTGTTCTCTTTATTCCAGCTGGTACCCGCATCAATAACCTGGGCGCAAAGTAATGGTCAGCTACCGGCTTTTCTAAAGCCGGCAAACCGGGAATTTTTCACCAGGCTTCATCATTCATTTAAAAATCTTTTTTACACCTAAAAAGTAGATTGCTCATCAGCAAAGGAACACTGAGCACAACGGGGTGGTAGCTTATTGTCATCATATTGCACAGATGATCCTGGCCTTGTGTGAATGATGATTGTAAAATCAGCATATTCGTTATCGTCATTCTATTCTGCCGCAGGTAGAAACCTGTGAATTATATAACAATTTTCATGAATTGTATAAGGGCTAATTATATAAACATTCCTACTTTACTATAGCAACTCTGATTAGTCTGCTTCATAAAGCCATCGCACTATGAAAAAAGACCAGGAAAAGGATCAATCCGGCCAGGTTGATCCTTTTGAAATAGAAAAAGCGAAATCACATATTGTGGTGGAAATAATTGAGTATATCCACAATTCTGTGGTCATTAAAACAATCCTCAAAAGGTCAACAGGTAATATCAGTATCATGTCCTTTGATCGTGGCGAAGGATTATCGGAAAAAACATCTCCTTTTGACACTTTTGCCCAGCTCATTGATGGTAAGGTCGAGCTGATCATTGATGGGAAAACCCATTTTATGAAAACGGGCGAAGGAATTATTCTTCCGGCACACCGGCCTCATTCCATAAAACCAAACGGCCAGTTTAAAATCATTTTGACTGTAATAAAAAGCGGGTATGAATAATACCCTTACCTGAACTATAAAGAATATATCTTAAATTAAGTCCCTGTTATGATGACAACCTCCTCCATTACGGTTAAACCAAAGCCTGTTGATGTGAAGCAAATGAAAGTGGCCGCCTCCGACCACCTTCATCATCTTGCTTTTGATAATTCTTTACTGGCCAATATTATCTCCACCGGTAAAAATGGCAGAATAATAAAAGCAAACATGGCTGCCTGCAAACTATTGGGGTATTCTAAAAAAGAATTACTGACCAAAGCCAGGAAAGATATATTCAGGGTAAGTGAAAGCAATCATATTGAAATGCTTAAGAAAAGAACGGCGGAGGGGCACGCCAAAGCGGATGTGAAAATGATAAAAAGGAACGGCAGGCAGGTGCCTTGTGAAGTGACTTCTGTGATCTTTGTAGGGGATCATGGTATCGAAACATCCATCACCACTATTGTAGATGTATGCCAGACTGCCTTGAAGAAAAAAGATAAAGAGATCAGGCGGTTGGATGCGGAAATCAGATTAAAGACAAGTCAATTTGCCGATGCTGTTTCGGAGGCTCGTGATCAGGAAAGATCAGAGCTGGGTAAAGAACTGCATGACAATATAAACCAGTTATTAAGCGTCTCCAAACTATTTCTTGAAATGGGTAGGAACGAGGGGCCTAACAAAGAAATGTATTTAAACCGCTCTTCGGAATATACGATGAATGCCATTGAAGAGATCAGGAAATTAACGAGAGGAATGATCAGTAACGTGATCAAAGATGTCGGGCTTTGTGAGGCCATTGATACGATGATCAGGGATACGATGGAAATACATCCTGTAAAAATATTCTTCACACATGACAATTTAATTGAAAGACGGTTGAATGATAAGTTCAGGCTGACTTTGTTCAGGATCATCCAGGAACAGCTTAATAATATTTTAAAACACGCCTGGGCATCGGTTGTTAATATAGGTTTGTCACAAAATAAAAAAAGCACCATCCTTTACATTTCTGATAATGGAATAGGGTTTGATACAGCTAAAAAAACAAATGGAATCGGTATCAGGAATATAAAAACCAGGGCAAGAGGTTATAAAGGCAACACTACTTTTACTACAGAACCAGGCAAAGGATGCGTTTTAACTATCTCCTTCCCCTTCTTTGCATCATCCATCGAAAGCAGACAGGCCGTTTTATTGTAACTTGTAATGGTTAATTTGTTCGCGATGCTGAAAATTGATACCCCTTTCAACCCGCTGCCCATGGGCTGACCTGAGTCTTTAACTCAGGGCTAAGCTGAGTCTTTAACTCAGGGCTGAGCTGAGTCTTTGACTCAGGTCCCATTGTTCCTCAAATTACTGGCCTTTACCTATTGGCAGTTTGTCTTTCTGCAAACGCTTTAAACTTTTTAAGCTGGTCTAAAGCATATTTTTTACCGGCGCCGGCCATAAGGGTCATTATTATCCTGGGGAAAAATCCAATAACCTTAGTGATAACCATTTCTGTCTCCAGCAAGGTTTTATTTTCTCTTTGTTCAGAAAAACGATTCGATGTTTTATGAAATAGTGCCGTTTTGTCTCCCCGTTTATGCTCATACTTTTCGCTGATCTCTGAAGGGAGGTTTTTAGAAGTAATCGTCTCCATCAAAGTTACCCTTTTAAAGATCAGTTTGGTTATGGCGCCCACTTCTTCGGGCAGGCCACTTACCGGCTCGTAACGAATAAAATCTTTCTTCCATGCTGCATAATTGTTCTTGTCCACAAATAATTCAGTAACCCTGTTTATGGATGTATTTATTTCTATTGAGAATTTCATTTGATTCCGGTTATTTTAATTTATGTAATGTCATTCGGCAGGGGTAGCAGTATATTGATTAAAGTAGGAAACCTTATTGTTCTCTATTTTCAATTGTTCCTGAATCAAAGAGGTATCTGCTTTTCCTGTCCTTTCATATCTCCTCTCCCTGACCCAGATATAAACCC
>JADGPW010000210.1 GCA_017882265.1 Chitinophagaceae bacterium
TCCCGAAGGATACCTGGAAGCATTTGCCAATCATTACCGCAATTTTGCTCACTGTATAAAGGCTGAAATGAGTGGGGAAGATCCAAAAGAAGAATGGCTGGATTTTCCGGGTATTGAAGAAGGAGTGAGAGGGATGATGTTTATAGAAAAAACAATTGAGAGTGGTAATAGTGATAAGAAGTGGATTGAGTTTAACGAATAGGAATTTGGGATTGGGAATTTGTAATTAGGAATTCACACTAACCAGCAACCAGTAACCAGTAACCAGCAACCAGTAACCAGCAACCAAATGACCACCATTAAAGGCCCCGGAATATTTTTAGCGCAGTTTATGGGCGATAAACCTCCTTTCCATGACCTGCGGGCTGTTTGTCTTTGGGCGGAAGGATTAGGTTTTAAGGGTGTGCAGATCCCCACCCTGGATAAAAGATGCATGGACCTTCAAAAAGCAGCGGAAAGCAAGGACTATGCGGATGAAATAAAAGGAATCGTGAATGAATGCGGTTTGGAAATAACGGAGCTGTCCACCCATTTACAAGGTCAATTGATTGCTGTTAATCCTGTGTATGATAAATTATTTGACGCTTTTGCACCTGCTGCTGTTCACAATAACCCTGAAGCAAGGACCGAATGGGCTATACAGCAACTCAAATGGGCAGCAAAAGCTTCTCAGAACCTGGGATTGAATGCAGTAGCAACTTTCAGCGGAGCCTTGCTATGGCCGATGGTATATCCCTGGCCGCAACGGACTGCCGGCCTGGTGGAAACCGGGTTTACAGAATTAGGTAAACGATGGTTACCACTTTTAAATGAATTTGAGGAATGCGGGGTTGATCTATGTTATGAGATCCACCCGGCAGAAGACCTGCATGACGGAATAACATATGAAATGTTCCTGGAAAAGGTCAATCATCACGCGCGCGCCTGTTTGCTTTATGATCCTTCCCATTTTTTATTGCAATGCCTCGACTACCTGGCCTATATAGATCATTATCATGAACGGATCAAAATGTTCCACGTCAAGGATGCGGAATTCAATCCCACGGGTAAACAGGGTGTGTATGGGGGTTACCAGGACTGGATCAACAGGGCCGGACGTTTCCGTTCCCTGGGTGACGGGCAGGTTGATTTCAGATCCATTTTCAGTAAACTGGCCCAATATGACTATAAAGGATGGGCCGTGATGGAATGGGAATGTTGCATCAAAAATGCTGAAGATGGAGCCACCGAAGGCGCTGCATTTATACAGCAACATATCATCAAAGTAACGGAGAAAGCATTTGACGATTTTGCCGGCAGAGGAATTGATATAAATAGGGACTCCGGTGAAGAGAAATTAAATCGCTCTTTGTTAGGTCTTGAATAAATATCTTTGGCCCGAAAAATTTAATGATGAAAAAAAATCTGATCATTAGTCTGGCGCTGCTGAGTTTGACCGGCTGTAAGAGCAGTGGTTCAAATGAGGATACCGGGAAGAATGAAAAGGATATTACCAAAGATCCAACTTATCAAAAAGGGCTTGGGCTGGTATCAAAAAATAAATGTCTGACCTGTCACACCATTGAAGATCCGCTTACCGGACCCCCTTACCGCGAGGTAGCTAAGAAATATGCTGATATGCCGGATACTATTGTAGCACACCTGGCAAGGAAGATCATCTCGGGAGGAAATGGTGTTTGGGGAGAAATTTTCATGATCCCTCACCCCGATATTTCAGAGGCGGATGCGGAAGCGATGGTTAAATATATTCTCTTACTAAAAAAATGATCCTATGTATAAAGTACTTTTTGCTGTCATGATCTCATCTCTATTTTTTTCCTGTCATGTATCTCAAAAACTGGCAGAGAATAACAGGCTGTCCACTGATGACAGGAGCCAGGGATGGCAATTATTGTTTAATGGCAGAAATACGAAAGGTTGGCACCGGTATGGTGGTGGGCCTATCGATTCGGTCTGGAAAGTAAGGGATGGATCATTATGCCTGGATACAATGATAAAAAAACAATTGAATATAAAAGGCGACTGGGATATCGTGACGGATGAGGAATACAGCAATTTTGACCTGCAGGTGGAATGGATGATCAGTAAGAACGGGAACAGCGGTATCTTTTTTTACAGCCATGAGGATAAGAGCAAACACAACTGGCCCTGGGAAACCGGTATGGAAATGCAGGTGCTGGATAATAACGGGCACCCCGATGCCAAATTTCCCAAACATCGTGCAGGCGATCTGTATGACCTGATCTCGTGTTCCAGGGAAACAGTAAAACCTTACGGTGAATGGAATCTTGCCGAAATAAAATGCCTCGATGGTAAATTAGATCTATACCTCAATGGAATGAATGTAGTATCCACCACATTATGGGATGATAACTGGAGAAAACTGGTTGCCGGTAGTAAGTTCAGGAATATGGAAGGTTTTGGCACATATAAAAAAGGGCATATCGGTCTCCAGGATCATGGGAATGGTGTTTGCTTCAGGAATATTAAGATTAAGAAGCTTTAGGTAGATAAAAGTGGATAGATAAAAGTGAATAGATAAAAGATAAAAGTGCCTGACTGCAGAAATGATCCTTTGGATTGAGAAGTTATCAAAACCGAAAGATCTTTTCGCCATAAGGAACTATTATCAGGGTGCGAGCCAACAGGAAGATCCATTGTCAGTTATTCGTTAGTATCTTCTCTCTGTTTCATTTAACTCTGCGTTTCAGGCCTCTGCGTCACGTCGATTATTCTTATTTAAAATTGATACTCAGTTAAATCTAAGAGGGGAACTTAGAAATCTGATACTGAAAGGTTTATCCGAAAAATCATCTACTTTGTCATAAATAATTGCAAATTGCTTACCGGTCTTTGTTCGCGCTCCGTTTCTGACCGCGAACCCTAAAGCTATAGCGGATTCGCAGGCTTCGAGGCTGCTGACTTAAGCTTCTCAAGGCGCAGAAGTCAGGTTCACAATTTCAATAAAAAGAGATCTCTTCTTAAAAAGACGTCTCCCTACTGAGTCCACTCCCTCTCCCGGGTAAGTCCACTATGGAGTGGACTTACCCGGGAGAGGGTATAGCCCTTTTAGGGAGAAGGGTTTTTGGCAGGTGGCCGGAGTAGAATAAGGGAACCTGCCCGCCGGCCTTGCTTCGCCATGCTTCGCGAAGGCGCAGTAGGCAAGTCAGGAAGTTGATAACTGGCTGCCAATCTGATTGTACAATAAATTGGGGGGTTAGCATGCTTATAAAGTAACTATAAAATTCAAAGATTTGGAAACAGGGTTTCTGGCAGAGTCTTAGTAAAGTAGTCTCGGATGGCAGAAGTTTATACAAAAACCAGGTAAATTCATATTGATTGTTTTTACTTACATTTCGTAACTAGACAATTAATTACGATTGAATACTTCATCGACATAACAATCCACAGGTTCGATTTGCATAAATCAGGCAAGCTGATTTCATTTTGATACCTTTTGGTTTAGCTGTTACTCTTCATGACCTCATTTTACATTCCCAAAAAATAATCTTATCTTATTCGTTCATTAAAACCAACTGTTATGGGTACGGAAGTTTTTTCTCACATGAACTGGCTCGCCGTGTTAGCAGCCGGGGTTGCATACTTTGTACTGGGTGTCATATGGTACTCCCTTATTTTTAAAACGGCATGGATCAGGCTTTCCGGCGTGAACCCGAACGATCCGAATGCCAAAAAAGGGGTGGCAGGCATTATGATCGCATCATTAATTTTGATGATCGTAGCCAGTCTGGGGATTGCTATATTGCTGAGCAAGGTTGGTTATATCAGCCTGATGTCCGGCGTTAAAGTTGGGCTGGTTGCCGGCGTTTGTTTTTCTGCCACCGGGATATGCATTTCCTATTTATACGAGAAAAGACCATTAGGACTTCATATGATCAATGCCGGCTATAATGTAGCAGGCTGTGTCATTGCAGGAATTATTCTGGCGATGTGGCCTAAGTAAGTCAGTCGGCAGTCAACAGTCGGCAGTTCTAATGTTGCAGTTTCACTTCAACATCGAAACATTCTGAACATTAAGAAATATTTGCTGACGATTGAAGACTGCTGACTGCCCAACTGTCGACTGCCGACTGGCCGACTGACTATTCAACTTTCGTGATCTTCAACACATTCGTGGGTAAATGCAACGATACTGGTGTGCTGCCTGTGCTGACTACGATATCACGGGGTTTGATGAATTTTCGTTCTCTTAAAATATCTATCTGGTCTGCAAAAATATCGTCAAGGCTCTCTTCTTCGTCGTAATAAAAAGCACGGACGCCCCAGCTCAGGCTGAGTTGATTGACCAGGGTCTTCTCTTTTGTAAAAATATACAATGGGGCTTTTGGTCTGTAACTACTCAGCATAAAAGCGGTATAACCACTTTCGGTCATTCCGACCAGCGCATCAGCATTGGCATCCTTGGCAAGTTTGCACGCATTATAACAAATAGCATCACTCAGGAAAGAAGGAGAGTGGGGTTGGGGGGCCAGTTCCTCTTCCCGGTTATAATTGTAATCGGTTTTCTCCACTTCTATGATGATTTTGCGCATAGTTTCTACCACCAGGGTAGGATGATGACCGGTGGCTGTTTCCGCACTGAGCATGACAGCATCAGCGCCTTCAAATACCGCATTAGCCACATCGGTGATCTCGCTGCGGTTGGGTTTATTGAACTCGATCATGCTTTCCATCATTTGCGTGGCCACAATCACAGGTTTGGCACGGTGAAGGCATTTGCGAATGATAGTTTTTTGGAGTAGTGGCACTTTTTCAACCGGTAATTCCACGCCGAGGTCTCCCCGGGCGATCATGATAGCGTCTGATTCCACAATAATATCGCGAAGGTTTTCCAGCGCCTCCGGTTTTTCTATCTTGGCGATGATCTTTGTTTTGCTGTTCCTCTTTTCTAATTTGTTCCGGAGGATATGGATGTCTTTGACACTACGGACAAAAGAAAGAGCTACCCAGTCTAATTTTTGATCGATGATGAATTCCAGGTCCACCAGGTCTTTGCGGGTCAGGGCCGGTAAGGAGATCTTTGTATCGGGGAGGTTGATCCCTTTATTGGAAGCCAGGGCGCCACCTAATACTACTTCTACCTGGACATCATTGTTCTTCAGGATCTTTTTAACCCTTACTTCCAGTTTACCGTCATTGATCATGATGATATTTCCCACAGTCACGTCATCGTGAAGATTGGGATAGGAAACATAAATCCTATCCTTATTTCCCATCACTTTTTCATTGGTAAAAGTGAGTATATCGCCGGCTTCAATTTGTATTTCCCCTCCCTCTATTTCGCCTACTCTCAGTTTGGGGCCCTGTAGATCGCCCAGGATAGCAATATTAAAAGGTTCTGTATTGTTGATCTTACGGATATGCTCAATGATCTTTTCTTTTGCTTCATGAGATCCATGTGAAAAATTGAGCCGGAACACATTGACACCCGCTTTTACCAGTTCGAGTAGTTTATCGTAAGTATCACATGCCGGGCCAACCGTAGCTACGATCTTGGTGTGATGATTCTTATGTTCAAGACCGGCCTCCCGGTCCATTTGTTTATGATAATACTTTGCTGCGTGTTTGGCCATAGCTGGTTGCTGGTTACTGGTTGCTGGTTACTGGTTGCTTGTTGCTGGTTAACCAGTAACCGGCAACTATCTCAACTCGCTAAGATCTTCACGATTTTCATCCATTCCTCACTGATCTTTCCTTTATTCTTAACTGCATTTTCAAGAGGGATATAATGCATCTTGTTATTCAGGATACCGACAAAGACATTATATCTTCCTTCCATCAGGCTCTCTACGGCATGGTAGCCCATTCGGCTGGCAATGAGCCGATCCAGGCAACTGGGTGAGCCGCCACGCTGTATATGTCCTAGTATGCACACTCTGATTTCAGCTTTAGGTAATTTTTTCTTGAATACTTTCTGCACTTCAACCGCTCCACCAAATCCATCGCCTTCCGCTACTACGATAAGATTGACGAGTTTTTTGCGGCGTTCTTTTTCCTGGAGGGAAGAAACAATATCGTCAATATTGCTTTTTAATTCCGGCACTAATATATTTTCAGCGCCTGTCGCAATACCGCTATGCAAGGCAATATAACCTGCGTCTCTTCCCATTACTTCGATAATAAAAATCCGGTCATGAGAATCCATGGTATCCCTGATCTTATCAATAGCTTCCACGGCTGTATTGACGGCTGTATCGAAGCCGATGGTAAAATCAGTACCGTAGATATCTTTATCAATGGTGCCGGCAATACCTATACAAGGCATATCAAATTCGTTGCTGAATTCCACGGCGCCGCGAAAAGAGCCATCGCCCCCGATAATGATTAGCCCATTGATATCCCTTCGTTTCAGGTTATCATAGGCTTTTTTTCTTCCGTCATAATCATAAAATTCTTTACACCGGGCTGTTTTGAGCATGGTACCGCCGCGTTGAATAATGTTAGCCACGGAACGGGATTCCATCCGGTAAATATCATCTTCGATCAGGCCCTGGTAACCCCTCATAATACCATGTACTTCCAGTCCATGATAAATACCGGTGCGGACCACGGCCCTGATGGCAGCATTCATACCCGGTGCATCTCCACCTGAGGTAAGAACCCCGATCCTTGTTACTTTTTTTCCCATTTATTTCATTAAAGCATGCAAAAGTAAGCTTTTGTTTTGAATGTGTATCTAAGACACATTTATAACTCTTTTAGTAAGGCACAAATATAGGTCAGCTTATTACATTTTTCTTGAGATAAGTGTGTTCAAACTATTAAAGGTTTCACCTTCAACATTCTTAAATCAATGCCTGCCCCGCGTTATTGCGGGGTTCGTCTGTTCGACATTCAATATACCCACTAACACCGATAAAATAAGCAGGATTACTTTATTATGTTGTGCGGCAATTGGTTTGTATGATAAAAACGCTTATTATCCCGGTATTATTTTTTTCATTTACCGGGTATGCACAGATCGATACGACCAAATGGTTGAGGGCATTTCCCATCACCGGTTATATGCTGGATCTGAATGATAGCACAAAAGTGGTGCAGGTTTTATTAAATGAGGGTCTTAAGTTTGAGGATAAACAACTAGGAATGATGAGGGGTGTATATAAAACATCCCCGGCAGACACCGTGCAAAAAGGATATGGCAGGTGCCACCTAATAAAAGGTAATTACTATTATTTCACTATCGGGCACAATACGAGCGGATTATCCCTGCAGGAAGGAGATCTCCTTTACACCGTGGTAACAAAAACAGCTATTTATTACGGGCAAATTCCCAGGTTGGCATCTCATTCCATTGAATTACAAGATGTATATGGCCACTCTCTTTATGATTTCAACCTTGTTTTTGACCAATGGACCGAAGCCACGGAAAAAGCGGTGATCGATACAATGGTAAAAGATATCTGGTTCACCGGTAATTATTTTACCAGGAACGAACCCTCCATGGATAAATTGATCAGTAAAGGAAAATATAAAGACCGCAAATTGCTATCCGTCATGATGGAATGTCAACCGGTTGTTGTTAATGACTTTATAGATTTCATGATAGCCTGTCCGGGTTTATATGCCGGGCGGAAATGGAAAATAGCAGAGGTGTTTGCTACCTGGTTAACAGAAGGAGCCCCAACCATAATAAAAGAAACCGGGGCAGGTAGAACCAGGATCCCGGTAAAAAAAACCTGAATAGCATCTTCGGGAAGCAAAAAGAGGCTACCCATCAGTTCATTTGGACTGAGATGATTTCGCCTGCAAAGCGGTTTAGCATAACTGGTATAACTTAAAATTATAATAGGTGGGAGGAAACAACCGTTTGCATGATGATAAATAGTTTAAATTCTACATTTTTTTATCGGCGACTGGAATATATTTGCAACCAAATTAAAAAGAATGAGTAAAAATAATTCTGTGGCTAAGTTAGTTCCCGGCTTTTTATTCCTTTTTGTCATGGCTTCCAATGGTTTTGCACAAACAACAGAGGCGAGTATTGATGATCTTCCTGTAAAACCCATCAATTTGCCTGCCCTCTCAGAGGTCGGCGGTTCCCCGTTTTTCAGCGCCGATTATATTCTCGCAGCCGTACATATTAAAAATGATGTTACGGTAACGGACATCCCCGTTAAGTTTAATATTTACAATAATGCTATGATGGTTCGCAAAGACGGCCAGGATATGAAGCTGGCATCTTTCGACATGGTCTCCTATGATGAAAAAGCCGCTGATGGTAAAGTTAAGAATTTCAAATTCAGGCAGGGGTATCCTGCTATTGACAATCATAGCGAACAGTCTATCTACCAGGTCGTTTCCATGGGTCCCAGGGTTCATTTGCTGAAATATCTTTCACAAAAAGTGGAGGATGCCGCCACACTCGGTGATTACAGCCGAAGGGAAATTGTAACTACAGAACAATTATACATTTATGTACCTGGTGGGGAAATAAAACGTATTAAACCAAGTAAACAAGCGATTGTGGATGCTTTACCGGCCCTGTCCGCAAAAATTGACGAGATCGCCAATGCAAATAACCTGAAACTAAAAAGCGAGGCCGAGATAGCCTTCCTGGTTGATGCATTGAATAAACCCTGACCCCTTTTACTGAAAGATCCATATTTAGTGATCCTGTTCTTCCCGGACAGGATTTTTTATATTGATAACTCTACATTTGGACTATGAAAGTTCTCATTACAGGCGCCAATGGTTTTTTAGGTTATTATCTTACCAGGCAGTTACTTGAAAAAGGGTTTATCGTAATCGCAACGGGAAAAGATGAATGCCGGTCGCCCTTCAATGATCATCCGGGGTTCAATTATGCAACGATGGATTTGACTGATCCGTTTGCCGTTCATGACGTTTTTGAAAATTTCAAACCTGAAATGATCGTTCATGCTGGAGCCATGACGCAGCCGGATGCCTGTGAACTGGATCAATGGCAGGCATCCCGGGTAAATGTGGAAGGCACCGTGACCCTGCTCATAAACGCCCAGGAACAAAAAAGCAGTTTTGTATTTGTTTCCACCGATTTTGTTTTTGACGGGGAAAGGGGAATGTACACAGAAGAAGATATGGTAAACCCTGTTAATTTTTATGGACAGACCAAGGCTGAAGCCGAAGAGGCTGTGAAAGAATATGCGTATAACTGGGCTATCGTGAGAACGGTATTGGTATATGGTGAGCCTGTTCCGGGGGGGCGAAATCTTCTTACCATTGTTAGGGAAAAACTGGAGAAGGGAGAAGGCTATGATGTTTTTACAGACCTGCAACGTTCACCCACTTATGTAGAAGATCTGGCTTCAGGGATCATCTCCATTATTGAAAAGCGGGCAAAAGGAATATATCATTTGTCTGGAGCTGAAATCATGACACCGTATGAAATGGCTTGTAAAACAGCCGATTATTTTGGGCTCGACCGGTCATTGATCAAACCCGTAACAGCTTCCGATCTTCCCCAGCCTGCCAAAAGGCCAATGAAAACAGGGTTTGTGATCGATAAAGCAAAAAAGGAATTAGGATTTAGCCCGGTGAGCTTTGATGTCGGATTACAAATGACATTTGGAAAAGAGGTTGAAAATTCCTGATCACTATTATTAGTACTGGAAACAGTTCAATATGAATGATATTTTTATGAATCAATTCATCATCAGCACATTTACGCTTCTCTGGAGAATATTGAAAGCAATTTCAGCCATAAGGTTCTCTTTGTCAAGTGTTGGATTTACTTCCGAGATCTCGAAACAGCACACTTTTCGGTTCTGCATGAATTTGCTGATCAGGTCTTCCGCTTCTCTTTCTCTTAATCCGTTACTTACCGGAGTACCCGTTCCTTTTGAAATGGATGAATCAAGGCTGTCCACATCAAAAGAAATATAGATATCACTGCAATCAGACAGGTAGCGTATTGCCGCCCTTACCACGTTCTCGGCGCCTTTATTCCTTACTTCCTTGGATGTGATTACTTTCATATCGTATTTATCGATCAGGTGTTTTTCTTCTTTTTCATAATCCCTTAAAGAAATGAATACCACATCTTCCGGTAATACCTTGGGCGCCATTTTGCCGATATTTTTCAGGTAGTTCCAGTATTTGATAGTTTCGGCATCCACATCATGCACGGCGCAATCTTCATTATTTTTATTAATGGAAATAGCCATTGGCATTCCATGCACATTTCCTGAAGGGGTGGTGAAAGGCGTATGCAGGTCGGCATGTGCGTCAATCCAGATCACTCCCAGTTTACTTTTGGGCCTGGCCATCTTTATACCGGCTATCGTAGCCCCTGCTGTGCTATGATCCCCACTTAAGACGACGGGGAAAAAATTATTCTTCATGGAATCACTGATGGCTTTGCTTACCCTGTCATACATAGTAGCGATCCCTTTGATACGTTTGGCATAGGGCGACTCGATAGGTTCGTATAATAATTTATTTTCAGGCTGAATTTTTTCAGAAGGAAAGTGAATGAAGAAGTTGCTCATGAAATCAAGTGCCGCGATCTTGATCGCTTCAATACCGAGACTCGCGCCCCGGGTACCGGCGCCAATTTCTGATGGCACTTCGATCAGTTTAATATTCTTCATATAGCAATCGTTGGATAAAACTTCCGGGTAAAAGCCGGTAAATCAAATGGGGTAGCAGGTAAGCGTGTGGCAACTGATCATCCGATAACTATCGGATCAGGGATATAAAAATTGTCAGGCAATGATTGCTCAGCAAATGTATAGACCAAGTCCCGTCTTTTTGAAAAATACCACATAAAAGAAACGGGAACAAAGTTAAACATTTGTTCCCGTCTTGTCAAGTTATATGTAAATGGGTATGGCTGGTGTAACATTATTCATGAAGTGCCAGGACAGGAACGCTGCTGTGGTAAGCCAGCTTTTTGGTATGGCTTTTTACAAAAAGTTTTGCTAAAAGGTTGTGTTCTTTGTGAATGATCATGATCAGGTCAATGTTCTTATCCTGGGCAAATTGATTAATAGCTTCATCCACATCATCCCAACCTAAAAAATAGAATTCAGGATGAAAATCTGTGAACATCTCTTTTAGAGTTGCCTTTTCTGACTGGTAAGCTTCTGTTAATGCCACATAATGCTGGCTGTCAACATTCAATACATGCAGTTGAGGATGAAAAGTTTTGAGTACTTTTTTAATTGGTGCTGACGGTGTAGCGACTCCTACATTTTTGAAATCGGATGTGAGTAAAACATTTTTTAATTCCCGGTATGAAGCATCCGGCGGTACAATAAGAACCGGGCAGACTTTTCTCTCAACCATTTTCAGGGTATTACTGCCAATAAATGTTTGCCCGATAGCTGACCGGCCGGTAATTCCCATAATGATCAAGTCGGCTTGCTGGTGGCGGGCCAATTTTTCCAATTCAGCTATAAAATCAGAACCCTCTTCAGCCAGGATATTGATCTTAACGATCCCTGATTTGCTTAATTCCGATTTCAGTTTTTCCATTTTTTGAACAGCCTCACTGGCCTGGCTTGCTTTTTCATACACATGATGCAGGATCATATTCACTTCATATTGGCCGGTCATTAATTGTACGGCATAGCGGGCAGCATTCATTGAAGTTTCAGAAAAGTCAACAGGAACGATAACGGTTTGCATATCTATTCTTTTTTGATAAGGGGTGCAAATGTACGAAGAATAAGCGAAAAGATTGTTACGCCTATGTAATGTTTCAGTTTAGAATAAAGATCAATCCCTTATCTGGTGTTATACTGCTTCATTGAATATGGGACATTGAAAATTCGGCATAATATAGAGAAATGGCCTTATTCATGCGCGGCCAGAATAGGAATATGACTATGGTAGGCGAGTTTTTTTGTATGTGTGGTTTTAAACAAAGAGGTGGAATTGCTTTGGTGTTTGGGTATGGTGATGAGAATATCAATGTCATAATCTCTTACGAAGGTGTCAAGGGCTTCAGAAAAATCATTTCGCCCGATAAAATAAAATTCGGTTTTAAATTTGCTGAACATTTCCTGCAGTTTTATTTTTTCCTTATTTACTTCCTCTGTAACAGGGACATGATTTTCCTTATGCACATTCACTATATGCAGCATGGGATTAAACATTTCCAGAACGGAACTGATCAGATCTGCGGGTGTGGTGATTTCCACCTTCTTAAAATCGGTTGCAAAAGCTGCATTATTGATACCCTTGTATATGGCATCTGGTGGAATGATCATGACCGGGTACAGGTTCTTATCAACTAATTTCAGCGTATTACTGCCAAACATGGCCTGCCGGATGGCCGATTTGCCGGTGATCCCCATTACAACAAGAGTAGCCCTGATGGTATGCGCCAGCCTGCTGATATTCTCAATCAGATCGCCCCCCATTTCATTTTCACATTCCACGGCCTCCACACCGAATTTCAGAAATTCCTTTTTCAGGCTTTCCTGGTAATTAAGGCCGATATCATAATCATCCATTGTTTCATAGTTGTGATAAAGGATCGCCAGGGCATCTTTTTTCCCGGACAGCATCTTTGCGGAATAACGGGCAGCATTCAAAGAGGTTTCTGAAAAATCAACAGGAATGATTACCCGGTGCATAGGCGTTAGGTTGTAAGACTAAATTTACGCGATTTTAAAGGGAAAGTTTTAAAAGTTTTCCTCAACTGGAATAAGGGAAAGAGGTTTGCGTTTCCTTTACAGGCTCCGGATCTTTTTATCAACCACCGCGAGCAGGTCTTTCCGGGCCGGAGCCAGGGCTTCTTTATTGCGGTTAATAAAATCATAGGGCGTTTGTCCTTCCGTGCCACCAAGCCCTCTTGCCTGCTGTTCCATCGAAATACTTGCAGCAGTAGTCTGGCGGATAAGATTTGAACCAACATAGATCTTCGGTTGAGTGATCGGGATATAGGAAGGTAAACTCGCACGGTTCGTAAGGGTCCATGTTTCATCGGTGTCGACCAAAATAAATCTTGTCAGCAGTTTATCTTTTTCATTGAAGAGGAGAAGAGAACATTCAAAACTGTAAACAGTAATGAAATCCCATGTTTGAGAGGTGCTTGCAGATAAAACATGGTTAGGATAATAATTATTGATGAAAGGCTCAGTCATTTCAAATTCTATAGTATATGCCGGATGGCAATAATCGCCACAGAGTTCTTTCTCTTTCAGTTGCTCGCATACAAGTGGTAATTTATCTGTCAGTATTTTCCAAATCTTATTCCCGGGTCTCCAGTAATCGGGCAGGTGGATGCTGTATTTATTCGTATCAATTGGAAAGAGACCCTGACCGGACGCCAGGCATGAAAAAAACAGGAAGAAAGCTGCAAGGGCAATATTATTCTTCATATACCCGAATTTCAGATTAATGAGAGCGGAACTTCCTCCATAAGAATAAAACAGGTGAATGGAAACAGGTGTCGGCTATCAGTTAAAACAATCGGATTTACGGAGGTAAGGGTTGCCGGTTGCCCGGGTTTTATCACCGGGTATTGGAATCCAATTCCAATGAGGGAAGAATATTATTTTATATCCGCTTTCCATTCTAAACAGGTCCCGGTCTTTACCCCGACTTACTGCCTGGAAGGTATTCCTGAAGGAGGTAAGTTTTTGTTTTAATAGATTGATTCAAATGTTTGTTCGGGTTGCAGCCTGGAAAATGAAGGGGGGATCCCGCAAAGTGCCGTTAACTGTTGAATATATTCCCGGAAACCGGGGGAACGGAAATGCTGGTTGGCTACGGATTCTTTTTTGAAGCTTTTAATATGTACAAAACGGCATTCATTATCATTCACAGAATAACACTGACTCCTCATGCCGCCCGGGCCGTGCTTTGATAAAGCATCAAAATAATGATCGATTACTTTTTGCGCTGTTTGTTGCCGGCCATTGGGCACAGCAAAAGACATAATATACCTTATCATAAGTATATAGTTTTGGTTGATCCAGCCGGTACTTTATTGGCATTATTTAGATTGAAAATGCTGCTTATACAACCTTATATGCGTGGTCTTTGTGATGAGCGGTATATAGCCTATATTTTACTCTTATGATCATTATTTGGGAAAAGAAGGGGGAATTGTTTTCCTGTTATGGGAATTTTTGTATACCAAACCAAGAGGATATTTCAACAGATGAGTATTACTCGTGTAAAAGATATCCATCCGGATTGAATGGTCTTTTCCTGAGACCGGGTCCCTTAATTGGAAGTAAACATTCTCTTCATGAGTTCACTATCATGTTGGTATACGTCATCCCGGAAATTTAACTGGCCATCGGGGTCAACCCATGCAGTATAATAAATGATAAAAACAGGCACGGGGTCTTTTAATTTCACCGGTTTCTCCACGGTTTGATTCATAGCGGATACAATTTTTTCGGTATTCCATTGCGGATCATTACGCAACAACCACTCGGCCATTTTCTGAGGTTCGCTGAGCCGTATACAACCATGGCTGAAAGCTCTTTTATCTTCCGCGAATAAACTTTTCGCGGGTGTGTCGTGAAAATACATATTAAAGCTATTGGGGAAGATGAACTTTACTTTTCCCAAAGCATTTCCGGGACCGGGACGTTGCCGGATGGCGTCGCCAATTTGTTCCATATGCTTCCTGGCCAGGTAGCCGGGGTCTCTTTTCATTGCCGGCATGATCTCATTCTTGATAATGCTGGCTGGTACGTTCCAATAGGGGCTGAAAATAATTTCGTTAAGCTCTCCATTAAACATCATGGTATTATGCCCTACCTGGCCTACCACTACAACCATATCAAAAAGTTTTTCTTTGCCGTTATATACATGGAGTATAAATTCAGGTATATTCACAATGATGAGATTACCGGTTGGTTTTTGTGGCATCCATCTCATCCTGTCCATATTGACCAGGATCTGTTTTAGTCTTTCTACGGCACTTACATTCATATCTTTTATTACTTCGGCTGTAAGTATACCTGTTTCTTTATAGCCATGCCGGTGCTGAAATTTTTTCACTCCCATTTTCAGGGTATCGTTAAAAAGCGAACTGCTATCCGTGCCGGGCATATCCAATGTGAGTTGTAACCTTTTTTTGATGGCAGGAATAGAAGGCTGTGTATCCCCTTTTTTCAATGCAGCCTTGCCTGCAGGAATAACCAGCCAGCCGCCTGCTTTTGCGATACCGTAATAAAGTTGAAGGCTTTTTTTCAGGTTGCCATACATCTCATTGACTTCTTCGTAATATTTGTCATCACTATGTTTTTTGTTTAAAAGTGAATCTGCCAGGTAAAGCGGATCGGCTTTTTTTATAGGGATGAACCGCTCCTGTTCCTTTCTTTTTACATAGCCTTTTTCATATGTGCTGTTGATATACCGTATGAAATTTTCCGTTAACCCAAACTCGGCTTTCAGAAGGGCCGGGTCGTTTTTGTTTACCGCGATCTTTTCCTGGTTGACCAGGTTTTCCAGTTCTCTGTAGAAGCTTTTATCGGAGAGACTGGTGTCCATCAGGTGCGTGACAGCATAATCATACTGGTTCCAGAAGAACCGGGTTTGTTCAGTCAGACCTGATGAGGTGAACCAGGCATACTGGTAATTCCTCGCGTTGTAAAAACTACGTATCCTCCGGGATATTTTTTTATCGGCCAGGTGACGGTCGGCAATATATTTTTCCATGGCCATACTATCCAGGAACATATCATTGAAGGCGTTCCCTGATGAAATGCTAAGATCCCTGTCGGTCACTTTTTTTACAGGTTTGCTGTCCCTGATCGGGGCATCGACATTTTCAACTGTCGTATCAGCATTGGAGGCGACCGGGGTTTGTTTTTTTTCAGCATTATTACAACTGGCAAAAAGTATTACCAGGGCTGCGATAGTAAGGGGATGGCGGCTCATTATTGAACATCTTTTATGGTATATTGGCTGCTGCGGCTTTACGATGCAGGCATAGCGGTTTAAATGTATGTGAAAATGAACAGGAGAAAAAATTAAATGCGTAGGAAAGATTTTATAAGTACTCATTGCTCCCGGAGACAGGAACTTTATTCACTAATGGTATCCCAGGGAGTTATATACTGGTTATCTTTATCCTCATCTTTTGGCCGTTTGGTTGTATTGGGGATTTTGAGAGGTTCTTCGCCGGCTAACCCGGTTTCGATCTGAATATTTTTCATATCTTCCTCAGTAATGATATCATTCTTGTCTTTCAGGTGTCTTTTAACTATCTCTTTAGCTGTCATTTTAGATCCAGCGGGAGGCTGAGAAGTATTTTCTACGGTTTTGCCCTGATTTGCCATAAAATCATATTTAATCAATATTAAAGAGAATTACATGCCAGATATAATACCCCTCAGTACTATAGCACAAATATATCTCCGTTCAATGGTTATAAAACCAGGGAACGGTTGATGAAATATTTTGGGTCAATTTTATTTTCCTACGAACTGCGGGTGGGAATTACTCAGCCAGTTAAAAACCGATATTTCACTTTTTGTCTCCAACGGCAACTGGTTGATAATAAGCTGTTCAATATCCCGTCCTTCTTCCAGGGTAAATTTTTCGGATTGCGATGCCAGGGAATTAATGATGAATAAAACCTGGTCGCCATTGAAACGGTCAAATAAACGACGGCTGGGACTGCCATTATAGGCAGACAGGCTGGTTTCATTGACCCAATTATAATGTTCACATTGAAGAGATTCTTTTGCGAAAAACATGGGGTTCCTGATTGATTAAAAAAATTTGAATTTAATAGAAAGTAAAATGAGTTATTATCTGAAAGATCCCACACGGATCGACCATAAAGATAGGCCTTTTTGGCCATATTGTTCTCCTATTTGTTTGCTGCGAAATCCTGCTTTCATTGCAAACAATGGAGTCTTTTTTCCCTCCTGTTTTACCCATGAATCCAATTCAATCACCTGGTCATTTTAAAGAAGAATGTGTATTTAGTGTAAAGGAAATTGTACTGGTATGATATTTGAACCCAATAAAACTAAAATGGACCCTGATCCTGTCATTATTTCTTCGATACTTATAAAATAAATATCATGGCTTCAACAAAAATTTCCAAAAAAGCAAAACCCGCCGTCACAAAAAATAAAGCCGTAAAAGCGCCGGTTAAAAAGAATGTTGTTAAAAAAGCAATACTTAGGAAATCTATAATCCTAAAAGCAGTTTCTAAAACCAAAAGACCTGCTCCTGGAAAAACGGTTGCAAAAAAGAAGCGTATAACTGCCCGGAAACCCTTATCTCCGGTGGAACTTACAACAAGACCCAAGAGCAAAGTTATCACTCGCACAAAGGAACCCATATTCAGGGAGCAGGAAATAGCTGGTTCGCTAACGGCTGAGACTCCTGTCATGGAAATAACAAGTCCTGAAAAGAATAAAGAGGCATTAAACATTCCCCTCACAAATGATCCTATCATGGGAGTCGACCAAAAAGCCTTTGATAAATTTACCGTCAAAGGTGACCCACAACAGCATTTGCAACTTTCATCCAGGCGTAAAAGCACTATTAAACCTTCAGGGAAAAAACCGCTTTGGAATTAAAAGGTCAGGTAAGGGTGGCTGTTTTTTCATAAAAAAAGGATAGGGGATAAGGTTACTTAAGGCAATTACCCGGACAATGAAAAGGTTTGTTCGGAAAGGGCTGGATTTATTTTGTTTTTTCATTCAACCAAATAGCCAATTCTTTTTTGAGAGCCTCACCTATTTTTTTCTGGTTAACAGGATTTAGGAGGAATTCATGACTCGCTGCATTATCGCCTATTTCCAGTAATACCCGGTAAGGAGCTGTATTCACATTTTCATCGAGACTATAAAATGAGAGTTTACCTGTAGACCGGCATCGATAATCATTCCTCCCTGTCGTACTATCGAGTAAAACGCCCCGGTTCTCCAGGTTAGTGACTGAACAGATCGCTTTTACCAGTCGGCCAGCCAGTTCCCGGTTTTCAGGTTCAAACCGGTCGCCGTAATGTATATACCCCCATATGGCATGACGTCTTGTTCCCCCGTTATTATGCACCGCAATAAATACAAAGGGATGTTTTTTATTGGCCTGTTTCATTTCATAAGCATAGCCTGAAATTTTACCATCAATAACAGCGCTAGTATGCTGGATCTTCGTGTTGCTTCCGGAATCAGCATGATGGTATTGTTCTTTACCCAGGCTCCATACTTTATATTCCTTAAGTTCAGGATTTGTACCCATCGCGGCCTCTACAATGGCATTGCACACCGCCGCTTCGCTAAAGTCTTTGCCCGTATCAGTCTGGTGAGAGGGTTGCCAGATTACTGTATGTTTTTTTTTGGTAACCGCGTTATAATGATTACAGGATTGACTGAAAAGGGAAATCAGAATTAGAAATATAATGGTTGGTTTTTTCATGTTAGTTTATCATTTTATTTCTTGTCGCTGTTCCCATAGTTCTTTCTGCAGTTTTGTTTTTTTTCTCCCGGAGAGGGACGCAGTGCATCACCGGGACGGATACGATTAGTATCAGCGCTATATAGGGTGAAAGAAAAGCAGCAATAGCGCCGGTAAATAAAAAATTTGTGGTAGTAAATGTCCTGTCAGGTTGCTGAAGGCCCGCCATGAGGTCGTGGTGAGAGAACCAGATGATAACGATCATTAAAAAGGAGATCACAAAGCCCAAGAAATGAGGTAGTTGTTTAAACAGTTGCAGCCCCAGTTCATGATCGGATGCATCGTTTACTTTTGGCACTTTCAGATCCAATATCAGGATGGTCATGATAATAGCCATGATGGCATCCGTAAAGATGGTCAGCCGGTGTTTGTCTATCTTTCTCCAGTCTTCCATGCCAGTTGTATCTTATTGAAAAAAACAAACTCCGGTTGTCAAGAGGGGCAGGGTCCGTCATTATGAAGCTGCCTGATCATTGCTCCCGGTATTTAAATATACGAACCCTCTTCAAATAGTTAATATACTCCTTACCAGGTAGCAGGCGATCTCCCTGTAGCAAAAAACAATGCCCCACCGCAACATCGATGAGGCATTGATTTTAAATGGCCATTTGTTTAACTCTGGTTACAGCCAACATGTGGGCAAGTGGCTGGACAAGTGGCAGGACAATTTACCTTTTTAGAGGCTTTTTGTTCCTTTTTTACAGCATGCTTGTTGCCTTTGTTCTTACCACCATTAGCATATGACACAACGGATAGCAGACAAAAAGCAGCCACAGCAACAATAATTTTTTTCATTGTTATAAGTTTATATTAAAAAATATTTTTGTTGAATTAAGTCCAGGAAGGCTTGGGAGGATGCCAGCATTTCCGATCATACCCGGAATACAGCATCTCATTATAAAGATCAAATGAGCTATCAAAGATAATAAATCCGGCTTCTTTTAACACCGGGAATACCGGCGGAACTACCGGGAAATAATTACAGATAGAAAAAGGACTGCAACCACCGCTATTAAATTCCTTTTCTTTTTTTGGAACTTTAGGCTGCTGGATTATTTTTTTGCAATGCTCAGTCAAATAATGGCATTTGGGAATGGGATTGGTTACGGAAACTAATTTAACCGGAACAGGAAATGCCGATGTAAATAATATGATGATACCCAATATAGCGGCAGCCAATTTCATTAGCAGCTAAAGTATTTCTTTTTATTTCTATACCTGCTCCGTTGGTCATCGGAATTTGACCGCAGGAATAAAAAGTCCCGGATTAGATTTGATAACAATAGACGAATGACCTGATCAACCAGGAGGAAGAATGGGCAGGACTTGGGGTCTGCCTGGTAATTCTGTAGTTTAGTAATATGACACCGGAATTTGATACCATTTTTGTTCGGTTACGATCGATCCTTCAGAATCATGCCGGTTCATTCAAGGTAAAACCAGATACAGCTGTTGAATATGGCCTTTTGGGGGAAGTGGGTCCAGCCATGTTGCGGGCATGGGGTGGAAAGCTGAAAAGACACATGATGCCTGTTGCCTGGGTTACCATTGGAAAAGCGTATGTGAGTTATCATATGATGGGGATGTATGGAAATACACGCTTATCCGGCAGCATGTCAAAAAAAATAAATGCACCCATGCAGGGAAAGACCTGTTTCAATTTCAAAACCAATGATGAGGAACTTTTCAGGGAACTTGAGCTATTGACGATTAAGTGTATAGCTGATTTCAGGAAGGCGGGATTTATTCTTTAAGGTGGGTCGCTTATTTCATCCCGGGCTTTCCATTTGCTCATTAATAATTCACTCCAAATACAGAGAACCCTGCCCACTGTGCAGGATTCATGAATTTTTTCCGTGTATCTAATTCGGCCAACCGCAATGGTTCGGAGGGGCAGTAAAGATTTTTATTTTGCAAATGATAGAGAAAACGATTCATTAAGTAAGCGGTGGCTTCATCGTCAACATTCCATAAGCTCATAACAACCTGGCTGGCGCCAGCAATTAGGAAGGATCTTGCCAACCCGGCTGTAATACCAGCTTCCATAGATCTTCCCAGCCCTGTCTGGCAGGCGGATAAGATCACGAGTTGAGGGAATTTTAATTTCCCGGAATACGTGCTGTCCCTCAATGCCATAATATTTTTTGAAGTTAAAAATGGGTCGTTATTACCTCCTAATACAATGAAATTATTATCTAAGGGATTTTCTTCACTGGCTATACCATGCGTGGCGAAATAGGCTACGTCGCAATCCCTGATATAATGTAGCACATTCAGTTTGGTGGCATTTGCTCCTTCCAGTAAGATGTATTTTTTGGCGAAGGGAATACTGCCCTCAATTTCTTTTTTGGTACCCGGCAGATCAGGGAAAATATAGCTGGTGTTTTCAGGGTACAGGGGATTACAAACAAAAAGGGGATTGTCCAGGGTAAATGAAATTCCTTCATTATTCATATCGGGGTTACCTGTTTTAAGCATCCTTTTCCGGATAGCAACCAGGTCCAGCAAACCGGGGGCAATACTAAAACTGCATTTATCAATTAAATAACTGCCATCCTTATAGGGTTGCAATAACTGGAACGGAAATGCGCCAATGGTAAAGGAAGGAATGACGATGAGGTGTTTATATCTTTCATCAAAAAATGTTGGCAACAGAATTCTTGTTGCGTTCCTGATGGCCTGTTCAAAATTGATAGCCGGGGTTGAATTCTTTTTTTCCGGTTTCATACCTCTTATGTGAGGAGCCCTGTTTGCTGCCAGACTATAAATGTTCATTGAATTATAGACATCTATATTCAATTGTTCCAGGTTCATTTTTGTTATAGAGATCGCTTTTCGCTCCTTTATTTCCCCAGGAACAATAAAAAAACGGAATAATGTATCCTTATTAAAAACAAAGAAAAGGACAGCCATGTGGGAAGACGATTTACCGGGGAATAATAATTCAAGTTCTTTTGCAAAGTCTTCCAATGAAGAAACCCCCTCATTTCCTCTCGCCATATACCTGGCAATTTCAGTATCCGGCATACCCCTCATCAGGTATCCTTCTTTTAACTGGCGCTGATAAATTTTTAATATATCCTGTTCGGCAGCCATGTTCCTATTAGGTTGTGCCTGTGCAAACTGGAAAAAAAAGCTGCCAAGCAAAGAAATCAGCCATGGACTAAATTTTGGCAACATGTTGTGTCGGTTAGTGTGGTTAAAAATAATAGTTTTCCAAGAAGGGATTAATGGTAATTTAAAAAGATTTAGGGTGGGGTAGGGGGAGGAGATGGAAAGACAGTAGGTCAGTGAGTCAGTAAGGCAGTAAGGCAGTGAGTCAGTAAGTCAGTGAGGCAGTGAGTCGGTACTAAAATCCAAATTTCCGCCTGATTTGAGATGCTATTATTTTCCTTTATTCTTCCGTATTAAGTGCGCTTTTACTGGGTGTTTGGTGGCCGTTAAATGGACGGTAGGGTTAATATACGCGTGTTATTACTCTTTTATTCCAATACTACTTCAATGCGGGCATAATGCTACAAGGACACTAGCAGTAAGCGGCCGGCAGGCATCAGGGAAACATACGGCACGTTTAATAGTAGTCTTCTGGTCGCATTTGGCCCGCGTCCCTGTATTAAGCAACTGAAGGAAAAGCTTGAAGGTGGCAAGCGGCATTGACAAATTATTAGTTGCATTCATTTCCAGGAAAAGACAGAAGCCCTGTTTTTTTTAAAGGGGATCAAAAATATTTTTAAAGAATCGTGGCACGTTTTCCCGATTTCTGCATTTTATTTATAGGGGGTTTTGTGTGAGGGGGCTATTTTATTTCATTATAAATTAATTGTTATGGCAAGACAATGCGGACCAAATTACATTATCGGAACGATCGGTAATACGACGTATTACAAAATGAACGGGATATACTATGCCCGTGCGAAAAGTTCACTTGAGCGGAAACGGGTGAAGACCGACCGACAGTTCAGCAACACCATGCGGAATGCCAATTGGTTTGGGCAGGCTTCTAAAATAAGTTCGGCCGTATTCCGGTTCTTACTTGCATCCGGATCGGTTAACCGGAAAGACCGTATAGACCGTAAGATCCAAAAAAGATCTGTGGAGCTCCTGAGAACGGGTATGGAGAATGAAGAAATAAAAAGGGTATTGATCAAAGAGTTTGAGCATTATGCCTTGTCAAAGATTCAGAAGACGGTCATGAAAAGTGAGGATTCGCCTGTTAATCAGTTTGCGGAGAAGGTGATGGAAAACGCGCTTGTTGTGACAGCTATTAATCATCCTGATGATTTGGATAAAAGTGATGCGTATCAATTCCTATTCAAAAACGGAAGGGATGAAATCAGGGCTGCATTAATAATTCCGTTACCAGATCTGCCATCAAGCCAATTGTCGAACTATTACGTTTCTGAAAAAACGCCTGGGCTTGTACCCATGGGCAAACATTTAATTCTTACTGAACACTTTAAGAGAAAAATTATTGAAAGTAGAATCGAAAAATACAATCAGCGACCGTTGCCAGATATCATTGATTTTGCCCAGGGAAATGATCTCCTGCAGGTATAAACATCTTTTGCGATAATCTATATTTTCAAGTATGAACTGGAGCAATAATTTTTTTGTTGCTTTTGAAGAAAATGTGGAGATCATAAGATTGGTTTTGTTATATATTGTAAATACTGTGCCAGCTTCATCCCGGGGATGGAAAGATATTAACAGCGCGTTGCTCCTTTGTATATGAGTGCTTTATGGAGGTTGATTTTTTGGGATGTGGGGTGGGGTTAGGAAGGATATCATTCTGAAGGATATTTATCATCGAATTGTATCTTATGTTCATTCAATAGCTCCCGGAATTATTTTTCAAATGCAGGCGGTGGAATATAGGTAGTAAGGAATAAGGCGTCTCATAAGACTTCGCGGGAGAAAAATGTTAGTATTTTCCTCATAATTAAATCGTTTTTTTCTTCCCACATTTAACCCCTTTTTGTGAATAACCTGTTGATTTACAAATCCGGAATTCCCCTTGTTTAATGTAAATTCGCGGTTAATAAAAGACGAAACACCGTGAGATTAAAGAGTTTAGAGATCAAAGGCTTTAAGAGCTTTGCCGACAAGACGATCGTGAATTTTGATGATAATATCACCGGTATTGTAGGCCCGAACGGTTGTGGCAAATCCAATATCGTGGACAGTATCCGCTGGGTGATCGGTGAACAAAAGATCAGTCACCTGCGTAGTGAGAACCTGGACAGCCTGGTTTTTAATGGATCCAAGACCCGCTCTGCCAGCGGTTTGGCAGAAGTAAACCTGACATTTGAGAACACCCGGAACCTGCTGCCTACCGAATTCAACACCGTCACAATTACCCGCAAATTCTACAAAAGTGGCGAAAGCGAATACCGCCTGAATGATGTGCAGTGCCGGTTGAAAGATATACAAAACCTCTTCATGGATACGGGTATCTCTACCGATAGTTATGCCATTATCGAATTGGCGATGGTGGATGATCTGATCAAAGACAAAGAGGGCGCCCGACGCCGCATGCTGGAACAAGCTGCCGGTATTTCCATATATAAAACCCGAAAAAAAGAAGCTAAACTGAAATTGGATGCAGCGGAAATGGATCTTGCCCGTATCGAAGACCTGCTGTTTGAGATCAATAACCAGTTGAAAGCATTGGAGAGCCAGGCTAAAAAGGCTGAGAAATACCACGAGATCAAAAAAGATTACCGTGAAGTGAGTATTGAACTGGCGAAAGCAGCCCTGGAAGGTTTTAATATCTCCTATAAAGAACTAAATGACCAGCAGGAATCGGAGACCAACAAGAGGATACAGATAGAGGCAGCCATAGGAACGGAGGAAGCGGCTTTGGAGCAGGAGAAACTGGCTTTTATTGAAAGGGAAAAAGCATTGCAAGAGATGCAACATGCGTTTAATGATATGCTGCAATCGGTTCGTGGTAAGGAAAACGATAAAAACCTTTCTGCCCAACACCTTGAACATTTGAAGGAAAAAGAAACCAGCCTTAAAGATTTTTTGCAAAAAGCCGAAGGACAATTGAAGGGGATCAATGAAAGTATTGGTTTTACAAACCTGCAGGTGGAGGAAGAGGAAAAAGCCCTGATCGGATTAAGTGAACAACTCAATCAACTGCGGGATGGAGTAGACGCCAAACGAAATGTACTGGATGAAAAAAGAAGAGCATTAGACACTCTCCGGAGCGACCATCAACAGATACAACGGTGCCAGTTTGATGCGGAAAAGAAAGTGGTAGTGGCTGATACTTCGGTGCAGAACCTGCAACGGGTGATCGGACAGATGGAAGAGGAAAGAAGGTTAAGGGAGCAACAGCGCCACCATCTTGACCAGGACAGGATATTAAGAGAGAAAGAACTAAATATCAAACGGGTAGACCTGGAACAATTGCAGCATCACCAGGAAAATACCAAAGAGCAGATATTACAGACACAGGCTTTACTGGATGGACTCCGGAATAACCTGGCCGAAGAGAACAGGAAACTGGATGCAAAAAAGAATGAGCATGAGCTGTTAAAGAGCATGATCGATTCAATGGAAGGCTATCCTGATAGCGTGAAGTTCCTCCATAACAATACAAACTGGACACATACTTCACCGATATTATCTGATATTCTTTATGTGAATGAAGAATACAGGACGGCCCTGGAAAATGTGCTGGAGCCTTACCTTAGTTATTATGTAGTAAATAACCTGCAGGAAGGTTTGCAGGCTGTTCGTTTACTCGATGAGAATAAAAAAGGGAAGGCCAATTTCTTTTTGCTGGACAAAATTTCCGAACACGATTTTGCAGTTTCTTCGCATCACCTGCAAGGCGCGATTCCGGCGTTGAGTGTAGTAGAAGTGGAAGAGAGATACAGGAAGCTCGCTGAACATTTACTGGGCAATGTATTTATCGCCGATAGTGAGGATGCCCTGCAAAACAGTAATGGGTTCGTGATCATTGAAAAGAATGGTAAGTATGTAAAAGGAAAATATTCACTCACGGGTGGCAGTGTGGGGTTAATAGAAGGGAAAAAGATCGGGCGGGTGAAGAACCTTGAAAAGTTGCAGGAAGAAATTGCCGTCCAGGATGCCGTGGTGGAATTGTTGCGTTCGAATATACAGGCAAGGCATAATGAAGTGATCGCATTTAATGAGGACCTGCGGGAAACCACTATCCGGGATACAGAAAAAGAGATACAGGCATTGACGAACGAGGTATTCTCACTGCATAATAAACTGGAGAATCTGCATTCCATGCAGACCAATAGTCAACACCGCTTGGAGGAATTGAACCTTCAAATGCAGCAAACCCATAGTTCCGTGGAAGGTGTTCGCAATCAACTGACCGAATATAACCTTCAATTACAGGTGAATGCCGCCAAACTGGCTGAAGCAGATGAAGCCTATAAAATAACAGAGGGAAGTTACAACGAAGCGACCCGCCAGTACAATGAATTTAACCTGAATGTGAACAAGCAGCAAAGCAAGATCAATGCGTTGAAACAGGAACTGGAATTCAAGTACAACCAACTTAACGACCTCCAAATGCAGATCGGCAACAATAGGGTACAATTGGATGAAACTGGAAAGCAAATAGAACATTCGGCCCGATCATTACAAGAGATCGAAGAGAACCTGTTGCAATTGATGAAAGATAAAGAAGGGGAAGAAAAAAAGCTGAATGAAGCCGACCAGGCTTATTATAATTACCGTAACCAGTTGAGTGAAAAAGAAAGCGAGA